>CAZSMU010000297.1:0-1516 GCA_964607915.1 uncultured Haliscomenobacter sp. | reverse complement strand
AGTGTGGGCGAAAAAGGGCCTTTTTGACCCCTTGATGATCCCCCGCGCAACAAGTTTAGTGTATAAAGTTAAGACGAAAAAACGCTATCGCGCCCTTTACCTGTGAAAAAAACAGGTTTTATATACCGCTCTAAACTTATTCTCCCAGCCTGCGTTTCAAAAACGTATTCAAAATTCTCCGTCACTATAAAACTTTTAACTATGGCTTTTCAACTCCCCGACTTACCATACGGTTTCGATGCGTTAGAGCCCCATGTGGATGCGCGTACGATGGAAATACACCATGGCAAACACCATGCTGCCTACACGAACAACCTGAACGCGGCTATTCAAGGCACAGATATGGAAGCCATGTCTATTGAAGGTATTCTGGGCAATATTTCCTCGCGCCCTATGGCCGTCCGCAATAACGGAGGCGGTTTTTACAACCACAACCTGTTCTGGACTATCCTGTCGCCCGACGGGGCACCCCAGCCGGAAGCCGGGATGAAAATCCACGAGGCCATCGTCCATGACCTCGGTTCTTACGAGGATTTCAAAAAAGCATTCTCTACGGCAGCGACGACCCGCTTCGGCTCCGGATGGGCCTGGCTGAGTGTCGGGGCAGACGGCAAACTGTTCGTGAGCTCAACGCCTAACCAGGATAATCCGCTCATGGATATCGCTGAACAAAAAGGTACGCCCATCCTCGGCCTCGATGTATGGGAACACGCATACTACCTCAACTACCAGAACCGCCGTCCGGATTATATCGAGGCTTTCTACCACATCATCAATTGGAGCGAAGTCGAAAAACGCTACCTCGCGGCACTGTAATAGGTCGGCAACAAGGTTTTTCTTTAAGGTACATTGGGCCTCAATTTCCGACGGGCGGAAATGAGGGCCCAATGTACCTCACACATGCCGGGGAGATTCCCGCAACCCCTTTTTTGTAAGTCTGTTCTCGGCGAGGCCCGGCAAATGACACGGCGCCCGCCGGTATTTATTCCCCTGCCTGCTGCCGGACAGAGTTGAGCATTCTCCGGGCTTCTTCCAGCGAAAAGCGCTCCTCAAAGCCAGAAGTGAACACATACTCCCTGTCGGCTTGCAAGTGCACATACCGAAAGTGGTAGCGCTCCCCGCCGTTCACATCGTTGAGAAAAAAAATGAACCCTTGTTCGTCTTCCTCTACGATCTTCCCAAACTCAGGATTGCTCCTCACCTCATTTATTTGGTTGAATTTCAAAGCCGGTATATCGTTCAAGAGTACGGGCTGGACGAATATTTGTATGGAAAATGGCTGTATGCCTTCGTTTCGTATGGCTACATCTTCCACTTCCCCCACCCGGGTGACATTGACCCGGGCACTGTCGGGCGCCATGATTTCAACAGGGATGCCGTATGGCATCAAATCGAGTTTGGCCCATGCGCCCTGGTCGTCGCGGGATGCCGGAGAACACGCCAGCGAAAAGGCCAACAAGGCGCATATAAATAGCCGGAATACGTTAGTGCAGATCATGTTTGGTTATCATTTTTA
>CAZSMU010000296.1:0-1526 GCA_964607915.1 uncultured Haliscomenobacter sp. | reverse complement strand
GAGTCTTTTCGTCTTATAGGTAAGCAAACAGGGGCCGGCGCGCTGGAACAAAGCCTTTCAACCGTTCGTCCCCCTGCCTGAAATAAGTTGATCATCTAAACTCAAATGCATG
This sequence comes from uncultured Haliscomenobacter sp., assembly GCA_964607915.1. Classification (GTDB taxonomy): domain Bacteria; phylum Bacteroidota; class Bacteroidia; order Chitinophagales; family Saprospiraceae; genus JADJPL01. Next base: position 1,414 of record CAZSMU010000296.1, on the reverse strand, counting down.
TCTTTTGATACTTTATTTAGCGTAGCGGGCAAAGTAGCCGTGGTTACCGGAGGAAACGGGATTCTGGGAGGGGCAATGGCTAAGGCTCTGGCCCTGCGCGGGGCCAGGGTAGGAATACTGGGCCGCAACCAGGAAAAAAACGAGCGTATGGTAGCCGATATTCGCGCTACGGGCGGGGAAGCGATGGCCCTTTCCGCCGACGTGTTGAACCGGGTAGAACTGGAATCTGCCCGCCAGCAGGTACTGGATACCTGGGGTACGGTGGATATCCTGGTCAATGGAGCCGGGGGAAATATTCCGGGGGCTGCGATTCCGCCCGGCGAGAATTTTTTTGACCACCATCCTTTCCCGAACTACCAGCGCACCGTCGCTCTGAACCTCGATGGCACCGTACTGCCCTCCCAGGTTTTTGGGCAGGTTATGGCGCATAAAAAAAGCGGTAGCATTATCAACATCTCCTCTATGACGGCCTCCCAGGCGGTGACGCGGGTGCCGGGATATTCCAACGGCAAAGCAGCCGTGGATTCGTTCACCCGATGGCTGGCGGTAGAAGTCGCCCTGAAGTTTGGTCCGGGGATACGGGTAAATGCTATCGCCCCAGGCTTTTTTGTTACGGATCAAAATCGTATGTTGCTGACCACTCCGGAGGGAGGCTATACGGAACGGGGCGCCTCCGTCATCCGCAAAACTCCTATGGGGCGCTTCGGGGAACCGGAAGAACTCATCGGGGCTTGCATCTGGTTGTGCAGCGACGCCTCCCGCTTTGTCACCGGAACCATCATTCCGGTAGATGGAGGCTTCTCGGCATGGAGCGGAGTGTAAGGCAATGCGTTTACAATGCGATAGAAAATATGTTGAAAGGATTATCTGTACTGTTGTTGAAATTATCCGGCTGGACCGTACACCCGGAGATCCCCAAAGAAGCACAGCGCTGCGTGATGATCGCAGCGCCCCATACATCGAACTGGGATTTGTGGTACGCCCGACTGGCGTTCTTTGTCATGGATATCCCGCTCAAGTTTACCATCAAGCGGGAGTGGATGCGGTTTCCGCTCAACCTTCTGGTTGGCCCCATGGGCGGTATCGGCATTGACCGGCGCTCCCCCAAAGAGGGCAGAAAGGACAACAGTAGCTATATCCAGCTCATGGCCAATCTGTTCAAAGAGCGGGACCGCCTGTCTTTGCTGGTCACCCCGGAGGCGACGCGCTCCCTGCGCACGGAATGGAAAATGGGATTCTACTATGTGGCCAAAAAGGCAGACGTACCGATTTGCCTCGGGTACTTAGACTATAAAAATAAAGTGGCCGGAGTAGGGGGCCCCGTTTTTATTTCCGGAGATATAGACGCCGACCTGCGTAAAATAATGGCTTTCTATCAGCCTATTCAGGGGAAGTACCCGGAGAAGTTCAGCAT
>CAZSMU010000295.1:0-1541 GCA_964607915.1 uncultured Haliscomenobacter sp. | reverse complement strand
ATGTACTCTATAAAAGTTTGTAAATCGCGGCATTTAGCGGTGAGGATGGCGAGACGGGTGCGGCTTCTATTTCCTGTTTATTAAGTGGTATTTACGGTAATTTGGCCTATATTTGGGGTAAAAAAAGGCACTATGGGAGCGCAATACAAAAAGGAAGATGACGGCAGCATCAGCATCGTGATAAACATCAAGCCGGAGGGCAGCATGCTGGAGCAGGAAGAACAAATAGCGGCGGCGCTTGCCGAGGCAGGCCGCCTGGCGACGGAACTATCGCTTTCGAGCTTTGACACGGATGGGAAACCGATTATCGTGAACAACGAAAGATATACAAGCCGGGGGCAGGAAAAAAAAACTTTCAAAGCCCCTGGGGAGAAGTAAACGTAGCGCGTCATGTGTACCAGCGCTCGAAGGGCGGCAAGACGTTGGCGCCGATGGAGCTTCAGGCACGCATCATAGCAAAAGGGAGCACGCCACGGTTCGCCAAAATGGTGAGCTGGAAATATGCGCAGATGCCGGCCAGCCAGGTCACGGAAGACCTGGAAAAGAACCACGGGCGTAAGACGAGCCGTAAGTTGGTGCAAAACCTGGGGGCTGCCGTGGGCAAGATCGCGCTGGAAAAAGAGCTGGCATGGGAGTATGAGCTTCCGAAGATGGAAGCGGTGGTGACGCATATCTCCGTGGGGCGTGACGGGACGACAACCCCAGTGTTGCAAGAGGGCTACCGGGAGACGATGTGCGGTACGATAGGATTCCATAACGCCAAAGGGGAAAGGATGCACACGATCTACACGGCGTGCGCACCGGAATACGGGAAAATGATTTTTGACGGGGTGATGGACATGGAACTGGCGCGGGTCAAGAAGCAGTACCCGAACGTGGCGTACGTGGGGCTGGCCGACGGGGCGAAAAACAATTGGGCGTACCTTGAAAGCCGCACGGGGGTTCATATCCTGGATTTTTTCCACGCCAGCGAATACCTGGGGGAAGCGAGCGTGGCGATGGGCAAAGACGATGCGCAAAGGCATAAATGGCACGAAGAGGCCTGTCATACGCTGAAAAACAAGACCAAGGGGGCCAACCAAATCCTGCAAGAGCTCAAAACGCAAAGCGGGCAATACCGGCAAGGGTCTGTGCCCGAAGCCCTGAGCAGGACGATCACCTACTTTGAGAACAACCTGGAGCGTATGCAGTACGCCTCCTACCTCAAGGCAGGGTACCCCATTGGATCGGGCATCACGGAAGCAGCCTGTAAAGTGGTCGTCAAACAACGCCTCAGCAACTCGGGAATGCGATGGACCATCGACGCCGTACAGCGCATGCTATTGCTGCGCGGACTTATCTGTACATCCGGCCGATGGCAACAATTTTGGGATCATATCGATAAGAGGGGAATATAGATGTTACAGGAAATAGAAGCCGCACCCGGCCACAAGAGGCGTTGTTGCATGAATCAAAATACCAGCAATAGATATGTGATATGTTAATTCATACTACTGGACATTTTTACAAAACCTATGGTTTTTCGCTGAAAAGAATGTCAG
>CAZSMU010000294.1:0-1546 GCA_964607915.1 uncultured Haliscomenobacter sp. | reverse complement strand
TGCAGTTCTCCAGCCAGACGAGGAACATCGAGGCCTGGGCGGTGGAGGAGATGTAACGTGAACTTGTTATGAGGAGTTGGCAAGAAGAGAAAAGAGACCTTTTGGACCCCGAAATATATCCATTGAAAATCAAAAATCTGAAAGAATATGCCTACAGAGACTCAATTAAAGGAAATCGTGCGCCAGAAGTACAGCGAGATTGCCTTGCAAAGTAAAGAGACGAACCAATCGTCCTGCTGCGGCTCGGGTGGCTGCTCCACGGAAGTCTATAACATCATGAGCGACGACTACAGCGAGTTGAACGGCTATACCCCGGAGGCAGATCTCGGTCTGGGCTGTGGGTTACCCACCGAATTTGCCCGTATCTACCCGGGGGCGGTCGTCATTGATCTGGGGAGCGGGGCCGGCAATGATTGTTTCATTGCAAGGGCCGAGACCGGGGAGAGCGGCCGGGTGATCGGCATAGATTTTACGCCGGCCATGATTGAAAAGGCCCGGTCCAACGCTGCGAAGCGGGGGTATGACAACGTCGAGTTCCACCACGGCGACATAGAAGATATGCCGGTTTCCGATGACCTGGCGGATATCATCGTGAGCAACTGCGTGCTCAACCTGGTGCCGAACAAGAACGGGGTCTTCCGGGAAATTTACCGGGTCCTCAAACCGGGAGGGCACTTCAGCATTTCCGACGTGGTCATCATCGGCGACCTGCCCGATGCGCTGCGCTACGACGCCGAGATGTATGCGGGCTGCGTGGCCGGTGCCATCCAGAAGCAGGACTACTTAGACCTCATCCGGCAAAACGGGTTTGCCAACCTCACCATACAGAAAGAAAAAGCAATCACTATCCCCGACGATATCCTGAACCGCTATCTGAAAGGTGAAGAGCTCACCCAGTTCAAAAAGGGCGATACGGGTATTTTCAGCATTACGGTCTATGCGGAAAAGCCCGCCAATCCCACACAAGCCGGATAGGGCGTGCTACATTTCCGCCGCGTTGCGCCAAACCTTTCCTGCCTTGTATTGTTACGACCAAAACTGCGTATGGCGCCGGAAGATATAGATCGCATCATAGAAATGGCATGGGAGGACCGCACGCCCTTTGAGGCCATCGAAGCCCAATTCGGCTTGTCGGAGGGGGATGTCATAGCCCTGATGCGTAGGAATCTCAAGCAGGCTAGCTTCAAATTGTGGCGCAAGCGGGTACACAGCGGCGTCAGCCAAAAGCATGTGCAGAAGCGCAACCCGGACATCAACCGTTTCAAATGTAGTCGACAGCGCAGTATTTCCGGGAATAAAATCAGCAAGCGCTGATGTGTGCCCGCAGACAGGAGCGGGTTTCAGTGCTTGTTGGAGCGGTAGCTCAAGCTATACAGGCGGGACAACAAGCCTGCCACCGGTGCGGGCCAAAAATCTTGAAACATCCACAGGTCTTCCCCGTGGCGGCGTTTGTCGCGCAGCCCCTTGCTTGTTTCGGAGTCGGCGTGAATCCGGTGTTGCATCAATTTGTGAGGCACATAGACGAAGCGCCCTTCCCGGTCGGCTA
>CAZSMU010000293.1:0-1548 GCA_964607915.1 uncultured Haliscomenobacter sp. | reverse complement strand
TTCGACACCCTCCTGCAACACCTCGACCCCTTCCAACCAGGGTTGTGGGTATTCACAGAATAATAGCCGTAAGGTTAGGGGAAAAGCCCCGTTTCTATCCCGGTGATTCGCAATGTTTGTGTGGCATCTGAGCAGCTGTTTTTTCCCGCCTCCGGTCTGGAGTGGGGGTATGTATTCACAGGAGTACCTCCCTACACCTCACCGCCCAGGGAGAATCTTTGGACAAACCCACGCCGATTGTTCCCCGCCTTTCCGCCCTCAAAGAACGATACCAAAAATCTATATTCCTGACAATTAGTGATTTACCTTCTTGATTTACCGCGTTGCCTGCACACGGGCACCCGTCCCCGCCGTTCGAGCTCCCTTCGCTATTCCAAAATCCATAGTATTTTGGGGAAAACTACGCCCTCATGGAAATCGCAAACCCCATGTACGACGCCGTGTTCAAGCACCTTATGGACGACAGGAAGTCCGCCAGGCTCCTCCTGTCGGCACTGATCGGCTTCGACATCGTCTCTCTGATCCCCCTGCCGCAGGAACTCGCCGTGGATGCTGAAGGCAGGCCCTTCCGCCTCGGGCACCCGCTGAGCGTCTATCGGCTCGACTACGCCGCCCGCCTCAAAGACCAACACGGCGCCGAACACGTCGTCATCATAGAAATACAGCGCGAGAAGGTCCACCACCAGGACATGCGCTTCCGAAAATACCTCGGCAAACAATACCTGAACAGCGACTTTTATACCTTCGTCCAATCTGCTTCCGGCGCGAGCCGTACCAGTGGTATCCCCATCCTACCCATCTATTTCCTGGGCGAGCCCCCCGAAGGCTTCGAAGAGGTACCCATCCTCCTCATAGACCGCGTACCCGTAGATTGGTACACGAGGACCCCCTTGAACGGAACTAACTCCTTCTTAAAATCGTTGTTCCACCAAGGTATTATTGTCAACACCTGTACCCTCCGGCAGTCCGGGGGCAGCGAACCGGAAACCTTGCTGAGCATCTTCAACCCCCGCTACCAAACAGAAAACCCACATATCATGAGCATCAACGAAACATTGTTCCCCCCGAAATACAGGGGTATCCTCCAGCGGCTCCACGCCATCATCCAGGACAAAAAAGTACGCGATACCATGCAGGTCGAGGATGAGTTCCTGGCCGAGATGCAGTTCTACGCCGATGTCCACGCACAGGAACTGGCGCAGGCGCAGCGCCAGAAAGAACGGGCCGAACGCCAAAAGGAGGAAGCCCTGCGAAATCAGGACAATGCCATACGTCTCCTTCTGGAAGTGGGGCTGCCAAAAGCCGACATCGCCCGCAAACTGGGCCTCTCCGAAGAAGATATGGAGCGGTACTGAACAGGCTCTCCGCGAGTCTGTTGTCTGAACGATAATGTATGGGATGAAAAGATTACCAGGATGGGATATTTGCCCGTCTATGGTTTGGGCTGCCCGCTCCAAGCGAAAAAGGGCCTTTTTGACCCCTCGAGGATCCCCCTCGCAACAAGTCTGATAAACCTACCCGAAGTGCCTGTGAAACAGGGACTCCAAA
>CAZSMU010000292.1:0-1598 GCA_964607915.1 uncultured Haliscomenobacter sp. | reverse complement strand
AAAAAGGGCCTTTTTGACCCCTTGATGATTCCCCGCGCAACAAGTCTAATAGACTGGTGCAGGGGGCTTTTTTGAACCCTTCATGCCGCCTCTCAACAAGACTTATTACGTCTCATAAGTGCATGTAAAATTAGAGCAATTTCTTGTACAGAAGCTGTCGCATATCCCTCTGTAACTCCCCGGGAGAGTACACCAGGATCTTGCGATGGCTTCTTTTTTTTACCAGAGGCCTACCCCACCCTTTGAGGTTCAAAATTTTAACACCTCTACCCCTCGACAAGCGGCTTTCTCTGCCTATATTTGAAGTATCAAACGCTTTAGGCCCGGGAGTGTGCCGGGATTGGTTGGCTGAATGAAACCCAATGCGGTTGCATCCCGGCAAAAAATCCCGAACGCACTCTAAAAAGGCATAGTTTTTGCTGAATCCCTCTTTAGCGGCTTTGATAACCTCTTGTCAATAACAAACCATGAAACAAACTACGACGAAGAAAACCGGTTGGTTTATTCTTTTGGCATTGGTCATTCCTTTTGCGATTGACCTGTTCGCCTTCCCTCTCCATGTTCCTGCGCTCCGGCTTCCCGCAATGGTCAAAAAGGCCCTTTCCGATTTCACCCGGGACAACGCCCGGCCGGAGGAGGAAAAAATCTATGCCGACGTATCGTTCACCTCCTGCTTTCCGGTATCCAACAGCTATCCCAATGGGCTTCCCAATGGGTTGGATACAGTGTACTGCCGGGGGGAAATCGGTCAATTGCTGCCGGATACCGCTTGCGACGGGGTCAATAAAATTACCGGGCGCTGGTACCTGGTGTTGGGGAATACGCTTCCCAACCCTTTTGTACCGTATCCCAATGCCCAAATGCGATCGGTGTACCGCATAGATACCGATACTGCCGGCGGGGCCAATGCCAACAGCAGCGATTCCCTCTACACCTATGTATACATCCCGAATTCAAACGGTACGTCCTATCAGGTGTATGTGCATACGGTGCGCATAAAGCCGAGTACCAGTTGCAGTGCTACGGCCCCGGCTATGCCCTCGACCTCCGAATGGGCAGGCGCTGCCGCCTACAACCCGGGCACGGCCAATGGCCAGGGCGAAAACCAGTCGGAGAGTGCCCTTCCGGATGCTGCCATCACCGTGGATTCCTGCTCCGGAGGTGGGTGGCTGGAACTACCCCGACTTACCAGATATGGCAGTTGGTATCGAGAGTCGGGGGGCGATACCTTCTTCGACGATTCGACCAATACGGATCCACGGGTAGCTTACTACGACCGCATTGGCCGCGTACAGTCGCCCAATCACTGGTCCCTGCCCGCGGTCTCACACGAAAATCTACTCCAGAAAGTATCGCTGAAAAACCTCACTTTTTCCAGCGGCAGCGCACAAATCGTTCTGTATTACGTCAATGAAAACCATAACAATACCGTCTCCACCGACGGGTATGTCCGCAAATTGGTTGTCACCGTGAATGCCACGGGCAACTGCACCGTGCCCGATCACAGCGAGATGAACTACGCCCAGGAGAGCGAGTTGGGGACTGACCAGACCTTTATCTACTGTTCCAATACTCCTTTTTTACTACCGGCAAGCGCC
>CAZSMU010000291.1:0-1611 GCA_964607915.1 uncultured Haliscomenobacter sp. | reverse complement strand
CCCGCGTGTTGAACCACGACGACGTAAGCCCCATTCCCTGGGATGAACAGGAGTGTACCCCTTGAAGAAATCCCCTCGATGGTTCCCCTTTACAAGTCTATTGTATCTCCGGTACAGCCATCAGTACTCCGCCAAACAGCAGGAAGGCCCACAGTAGCGTCCAGGCAATATTGAACACCTGGGCTCCGACAAAAGCCAGCGCCGGGCGGCCCCCCTGCATCTTGAGTAGGTCGGAAAAGCGGGCCTCCAATCCAATAGCGACGAACGCCAGGGCAAACCACATCGTTTGCAGGCTTTTCAAAAAGCCCCCGGCTTGCGCAACCGTTTCGGCGGGAATCAAAAAGGAGAAGACCAGGGAAGCTGCTATGAAACCGAGTACAAACTTGGGAAAGCGCTCCCAGACCAGCTTCATACCGGGCTTCTCTCCGGCGGCTCTATTTTCCCCGTTTTTTCGCAGGGCCCACCAGGTAGCTATAAAAAATGCAGCTATGCCGATAAGCACGTTCTGCGAAAATTTTACAATGACACCCGCTTTTGTCGCTGCACCGCCCACGAGCTGCGCCGCTGCGGTTACGGAAGCAGTTGTGTCCAGGGTACCGCCCAGCCAGGCGCCGCCCACGAGCTCCGGGATGCCGAGCGCGCGGATCGCCCAGGGTTGCAATACCAGCATCGGTAGAGCAACCAACAATACCAGCGTCGTCACATACGATAATTTCCGCTTGTCGCCCTGCATTGCCCCGGCCGCCACAATAGCGGCCGAAACTCCGCAGATCGAAACGGCTGAGGCTATGATTACCCCAAATTCGTCATCTACCCGCAAGCGCCGGGATAGCCAAAGCGAGAAGACCCACACCACGCTTACAACTGCTATAGCCTGCAGTATTCCGGGAAGCCCCGCCTGTACGATGTCCCGAAACAACACACCCGCCCCGAGGAGTACGAGCCCCGTCTTGATAAAAAACTCGGAACGCGCCGCCTCGGAAAGGGTCACTCCAAACCCATTGCTCAAAACCAATCCGATAATCAATGCAAAAACCACATATTCAATGCCGTAGCCGTTGACCGATTTGTTTCCAGCCAGAATAAGGGAGGCGGTAGCAGCTAGAAAGACCACGAAAAACTGAAGTAGGTAGCGGCGCACATTGCCCCCCGACAGGCCCGTCGCCACCGCCGAGAGTACGGCAAACAGAACCCCGACCAGCCCGATGTGCAGCAGATTAGCGCTCCCCAACACTCCGGAAAGCAGCCCGGAAGCATCCTCCCACTTGTAGACAGCGCTCTCAAATTTAAAATCAGGCGCCACAGAGGCCTGTACCATTACCCCCAACAACAGGGTACCGGAAATCAGCAGCGCCCAGATATCCTCCGACCAACTCTTCGGTCCGCGAGCGATGGGCTGCCCAGAGGAAATGAGATCCGAATCAGCCTTTGAACTTTGCATGGTATTTTTTTTATGGGTTTTCCCGGCCATAAAATTTATGCCTATATAGGTGAAAGCGATTAGACTTATTGCGAGGAGAATCATCGAGGGATAAAAATGACTCTTTTTCCCTTCTCGCCGACTCTTCGCAACAAGTCTATTACTTTTTTAGAGGATAATCCCTTACTTTC
>CAZSMU010000290.1:0-1669 GCA_964607915.1 uncultured Haliscomenobacter sp. | reverse complement strand
GGCTACAGGAGTTCTACGACCTCATTGCCAACGGGCAGTTGAAAAGCGATGAGGAGGCAGCCAAAGTGCTGTACAACGAGGACAAACAAGCCCCTGTGTACAAGAAGCTGCGCAAAAACCTGAAAGACCGGCTCGTCAGCGCCTTGTTTGTGATTGATTTGAACCAGTCGTCTTACACCGACCGGCAGAAGGCGTACTACGAATGCTACAAGGAATGGGCAGCGGTTAAAATCCTGTTTGGCAAAAATGCCCGCAACGCAGCCGTCCGGATGGCTTTGAAAATATACAAAGTATCCCGGCACTACGAGTTCACGGAACTGAATGTGGACATCTGCCACACCCTACGCCTTTACTATGGTACCATCGAAGGGGATTATGCGCGCTTTCAGAAACATACCGAGGAGCTGCGCTATTTCGAAGCACTCTGGCTGGCGGAAAACCAATCGGAAGATTATTACCTGGAGCTGAGTATTGGGACGGTGCACCAAAAGGCCGCAAAAACAGACCACCGCTCGCAGGCGGAACAATATCTGGAGCTGCTCAGGCCTTCCCTGGAAAAATTCGACTCGTATCAGTTGCACCTTTGCGCCCGGCTCATTGAAGCAGGTATCTATTCCAGCGTAAACGATTATGAGGTGCTGTCCACCGTCTGCGACCAGGCCATTGCTTTTTTTGAAAAAAAAGAATACACCGCGAGTGTCCCGCTACAGGTATTCCACTACCAAAAGGCCATCTGCGAAATACAACTCGACCGCCTGGACGCAGGGATCCGCTGCCTGGCCAATAGCCAGAAATATGCCGAAGAGGGCTCTTTCAACTGGTTCAAATCCCATGAGCTCAGCCTGATGATCCTGCTGCGGCAGAAACGGTACAGCGCTGCAGGGGAAATGCTGGAAATGGTCATGGGGCACCCTGTGTTTGCAGACCTGCCCGAAAACGTCCAGGCGATATGGAAAACCTCGGAAGCCTACCTGGATTTTCTCCTGCAAATCGGGAAGTTGTCCCGGAGAGGGGTGAGCGGCCGGACCTTCCGCTTCAGCAAATTCGTCAATGATATGCAGGTATTCGCCAAAGACAAGCAGGGCATGAACCTACACCTGGTCATCATTGAAATCCTTTCCTACCTCAGCAGCAAACAAACCGATTCCCTGATCGAACGGGCGGAAGCCCTGGACAAGTACCGGCTGCGCTATCTCCAGAGCGATGAGGTCAGACGCAGCAATTATTTTTTGAAGATGTTGCTGCAAATCCCCAAGTGCGCTTTCCAAAAAGAAGAAATCCTCAAAAAAACCGCCCAGGATGCCGAGGCCCTCTCCGCCATCCCCATCAAAATGGCCAACCAGACCCTGGAAATTGAAATCCTTCCCTACGACAGTATCTGGCACTACATCCTCGATTTGCTGGACTGAGGCCCCTATTGCTGCCTTATCCCCCAAAACCCCCTTTTTTTCTCCGGTAATTTGCCTCGATTTTAGCCCTGTCGCAGTCTTTGCGACAGGGCTATTTTTTTGAAAAAAATTGATTTACAATACTTTGTTAAAAGATTACCTGTCTATTACCTGCCTTTAAAGGAAAAGTGGATAGTATCCAAAAGGGGTAAAACTGTCTCTCCGGAACCGGAGGTCCGGATGTAGTTTTACGGTGTTAAAAGTACTCAAGTATAACCCGG
>CAZSMU010000289.1:0-1690 GCA_964607915.1 uncultured Haliscomenobacter sp. | reverse complement strand
GGACAAAAAATGACTCTTTTTTCCCTCCTCGCTGACCCCGCGCAACAAGTCTAGTAATTTTTGCCGTGAAAAGAAACAGGTGCCTAAAGAAGGGTTGGCTTGTGAAGTCCTCTCGCCCTGGGTCTGCGCTATACGGATGATTCGTAAACAGGTAATAAGGCTATGTTTGAAAAACTCAGCGCACGTCTGGAAGAGGTGCAGGAATTTGAAAAAACGGAAGTGCCGGAGGCATACGTAAAGGACTGGAAGAGCTTTCTGGGTATGTACGCCGGGGAGCATACGGCGGGGACGGAATTCGTGATTGGCCCTTTGTTCGTGGCGCATGGCGCGGCGGCGGCCGACTTGATCTTCGGTCTTTTGTTAGGCAATCTGTTAGCGGTATTGAGTTGGGCCTTCCTCACGGCCCCTATTGCGACAAAAGAGCGCATTACGCTGTACTACAAGCTGGAAAAGATCTGCGGCCCGCGTCTGGCCACGGTATATAACCTGGTCAACGCGCTGATGTTTTGTTTTCTGGCGGGTTCTATGATTGCGGTATCTGCTACGGCCATCGGCATCCCGTTTGACCTACCCATGCCAAAGTTGAGCGACTGGCTGCCTGGCAGTGTAAGTTGGGTTGTCGCGGTATTGGCAGTGGGTGCGTTTACCACTGTGGTGGCGATGCTGGGCTACAATGAGGTAGCCCGGGTAGCGAATATGGCAGCGCCCTGGATGGTATTGGTGTTTCTGGCGGCTGCCATTGCCGTGTTGCCGGAGCTGGGTGTGCATCGGGTGAGCGAGTTCTGGGGGGTGGCACAGAGCAAGATATGGACAGGCGTACCGTTGGAGGGACAGTCGAAATTTGGCTTTTGGCACATCTTATTTTTCGCCTGGTTTTGCAACATGGCGATGCACATCGGCATGGCAGACATGTCCATCCTGCGATATGCAAAATCCTGGAAGTCGGGTTTCACGGTAGCCGGTGGGGTACTGGTGGGGCACTATATGGCCTGGGTGGCCTCGGGTATCCTTTACGCGGTCTTTTTGCAAAAAAACCAGTCTTCCCTGGAGTTTGCTCCGGGGCCGATAGCGTACTACGCTGCCGGGGTTGCCGGTGCGCTGTGTGTCATCGTGGCCGGATGGACTACGGCGAATCCTACTATTTACCGGGCGGGATTGGCCGTACAGGCCATCATGCCCCATTCCAAAACCTGGAAAATCACCCTCCTCGTAGGGTTGGTGACGACGGCAGCCGCTTGTTTTCCTGCTCTGGTCATGCGCCTGCTCGATTTTGTGGCCTTGTACGGTCTGTTGCTTATGCCGATGGGAGCCATTGTATTTATAGACGTTTGGGTTTTGCCCCGGATGGGGCTACGAGGCAACCTGGCGGCCTTGCAGAAAAGCCACTGGAACTGGGCGGCTGCGCTCACCTGGTTTTTGACCCTGGGCTTTTGTATCTTTCTCAACCAGGGGCTGGGTGTGGAAATATTCTTTCTGGGGCTTCCCGGCTGGTTTGTTGCCGCGGCGTTGTTCATCCTTTTAAACCTCGTCCTTCAAAAAAAGCAGGCATGAAAAAATATCTTTTGGCAGCCGCTCAGGGAGCTGGACTGGCCCTCACCATCGTACCCGCCCTGCTCGTTTTCCAGGGCAGCCTCTCCAACGATGCCTGTAAACAGCTCATGCTGTTGGGGGTAGTGTTGTGGTTTGGCGC
>CAZSMU010000288.1:0-1706 GCA_964607915.1 uncultured Haliscomenobacter sp. | reverse complement strand
TCGGATAGATTTTCCGGCAAAGAGAAATCCATTTCACCCTCATTTACGCAATTCCAAAATTTCTGATGTATCTTTGCAGGCGAATTACGAAAAAAGAATATTTTGCACACGACATTTGAAGATTTAGGACTCCGCCCCGAGATTCTGCGGGCAGTCCAGGAGCTTGGGTTCGAGACGCCAAGCCCCATTCAGGAAAAAGCAATCCCTCACCTCCTCGAATCAGAAGACGACTTAGTGGCCCTGGCCCAGACCGGGACGGGCAAAACCGCCGCCTTCGGCCTGCCGGTCATCCAGAAAGTGGATACGGCCAATGCACGGGTACAAATGCTCGCGCTTTGTCCTACCCGCGAGTTATGCCTGCAAATTACCAAGGAGCTGAACAACTACGCCAAATACGTCTCCGGCCTGCGCATCGTCGCCGTCTATGGCGGTGCTGAGATCAGCCGGCAAATCACGGAGCTGAAGCAGGGCCCGCAGATCGTTGTCGGGACCCCCGGCCGCGCCCTCGACCTGATCAACCGCGGCAAGCTGCTCGTGGACCACATCCGCTGGCTCGTCCTCGACGAAGCAGACGAGATGCTCTCCATGGGCTTTAAAGACGAACTGGATGCCATCCTGGGTACCACCCCTCAGGAAAAACAAACCCTGCTGTTCTCGGCGACCATGCCCCAGGAAATGGCCAGCATCGCCCAGAAATACATGCACAACCCCTATGAAATATCGGCGGGGAAAAAGAACATCGGCGCAGAAAACATCCAGCATCACTATTATCTGGTCCATGCTAAAGACAAGTACCTGGCCCTCAAACGCGTCGCAGATTACTACCCCGATATCTACGGAATCGTGTTCTGCCGCACCCGCCAGGAAACCAAGGAGGTGGCCGACAAACTGATGGAAGACGGCTACAACGCCGACGCCCTGCACGGCGACTTGTCGCAGGCACAGCGCGACTTCGTCATGCAGCGCTTCCGCCTGAAGCAGCTCCAGATGCTCATTGCAACCGACGTGGCCGCACGGGGCCTGGACGTCAACAACCTCAGCCACGTCATCAACTACACCCTGCCCGACGACCCGGAGGTCTATATCCACCGCAGCGGACGCACGGGCCGCGCCGGCAAGAGCGGTATCTCCATCATGCTGGCCAATATGCGGGAAAAAGGCAAACTGGGCTTCATAGAAAAGAAAATCGGCAAGCGCTTCGAGCAAAAACCCGTCCCGACAGGACGCGAAATCTGCGAGAAACAGCTCTTTCACATGATCGGCCGTATCGAAAATATCGAAATCAAAGATACCCAGATCGAACAGTACCTGCCGGCTATCTACGCGAAATTGTCCTGGATGAGCCGCGAAGACCTCATCCAGCGCTTCGTGTCGGTCGAGTTCAATCACTTTTTGTCCTACTACAAAAATGCGCCCGACCTGAATGTGGAGGCCGTCTCAAAGAAAGGTGCCCTCCCACTGGAAAAGGGAAAGCCCGGCGCTGCGCGCAAAGAGGAAAAGGGCAACTTCGTCAAAGTGTTCTTCAACCTGGGCAAAAAAGACCAAGTCACGCCCAAAGCCTTGATAGACCTGATCAATAAACACACCAAGGGCAAATCGCTGCGCATAGGCCGCATAGACCTGCAACGCAACTTCTCCCTGGTGGAAATCGAACCCCACTTCGTGGACGTACTGGTCAAGGCACTCGATGGCAAGGTCATCCACGG
>CAZSMU010000287.1:0-1712 GCA_964607915.1 uncultured Haliscomenobacter sp. | reverse complement strand
TGTCGGCGTTGTTGTTCCAGGAGCCGCCGCGGTACACGCGGTTCGAGCCTTCGGCCTTTGACCTGTCCATACAAATATACATTTTCTGGTTAAACTGCATTCTCGATTTTTTTGCCTTGTAAAAAAGGGCAGATTTCCCGCTGAATTTCGGCACTGTAATACTGGTCATGCTCCCTCGGGAAGAGTGTGTCCGGGTAGCTTGCAGCGCTGCAAGGTTTTTTTCCTGAACTTCAAAGAATATCCCTTTTCTGCAAATGCATTGAGGGCGGTGACCCTGGCCTGGAATTGTTTTTGAGAGATTTCGCCTCGAAGAAGTTCCGCTGACAGAGCCTGCATCTTCCTGGAATAGCGTTTTTTGCTCCGTGCCGACAGGATTTTTTTATTTGGGAAGAGCCTAAACCCCAGGAACGGGAGGCCAGTTGAGGCCTTGGCCACATAACATGTTTTCAAGGTCAAAGCCAGTCTGTCTGCCAAAAAGCCGGTAATCTCCTTAGCCAGGAAGTTCAGCCGGGATTTATCGTCGTGCCAAATCACGAAATCATCCATGTAGCGTACGTATGCACTTACCCGGTGTGTTTCTTTTAGCCAGTGATCCATAAGACCCAGGTAATAGTTCGCAAAATACTGGCTCGTCAGGTTGCCAATGGGAAGCCCTTTTCCGGTCTGAGTGTGGTACGAGTCAAGGATGCGCTCAAAAATCGCCAACAAGCGTGGATCTTTGAATCGGCGTCGCAGTTGGGACATCAAGGTTGCATGGTCTATACTGTCGAAATATTTGCGGACATCCATTTTAAGGAACCACGCGTATTGCTTTTGAAAGCCCCACGCCCGATCCAATGCTTTGAACGTGCCTTTCCCTTTACGCGTAGCATAGCTGTCAGAAATTTGAAAAGACTCGAAGTGTGGGTCGCATACCCCCATCAGTGCATGGTGCAGGACGCGCTCCGGATAGGATGCGGCACATATCCGTCGTTCTTTCGGGTCATAAATCGTGAAATAGTGGTACTCCCCCACCTGAACCGACCCATTCAATATCTCGTTGCGAAGCGCGTTCAGTTTGTCCGGCAAGTATTCTGAAAATCGAAGTACCTCATACTTCCAGGACTTCCCCTTTTTAGCACGATAATGGGCCAAAGTCAGGTTATCAAGCGATGCGATATCCTCAATCAAATTCCCTTTACGCTTCATCCTGTTGCTTTTTATAAGCTCTCAGCAAGGGGATTCCGTATTTGTCCACTTTTGAACGCCCTATACCCGACATGTTTTTTATGTGCTCAATGGTCAATTCCTCCATCGCAGCCATGGTGGCCAGCTCCGAATCGGTAAACACTACGAAAGCCGAAACATTTTCCTTTTCTGCGATCTCTTTCCGGATTTTCCGGAGGATGGAGAAAACACTGAACACCTCCGGGGAAAGCGTTTTCATGTAATCCACCTTTTCTTTGGACGCTCTGTCCACCACCGAGGGCTCAATATACGTAATGCACACACACCAGAAGCTCCCCCCGTCTGAAGACAGCAGTTGCTTTTCAATCTGTACGACCTTCTTACTCCGAAGGAATTGGTTCAGCGCTTCATTGTAATCCGAAACCCCCTGGATTGGAATGGTGAAAAATTGCAATTGCATATCTGTATTTTTTTAATGACGCACCAACCGCGCTCGCGGGCGGCGGGAACCGCTCGCTCCACTCCGTTCCGCTAACGGCTCCCGC
>CAZSMU010000286.1:508-1719 GCA_964607915.1 uncultured Haliscomenobacter sp. | reverse complement strand
GAAGATAACCCCACTTCTTCGCCCGGTTCCGGATGGTTCTCCCGTCCGGGATTGGCTGTTGTTTTGATCTCTCTGCTGGGGCTTTTTATCTATGCAGGTACGTTGTCGTATCCTTTTCAATTCGACGATATTGCGAACATCACCGAAAACCAGCTTATCCGGGAGTGGAAGCCCTGGTGGGAGTACGGCTTTTACAACCGTCCGATAGGTTATTTTTCGTTTGCCCTCAACTACCACTTCTTTGAATACGATGTAGCGTGGTGGCGCGCCATCAACATTGCCATACATATAGGTAACGCCCTGCTCGTGCGCTGGGTGATTTTGTTGCTCTACACTTCGCCGGTACTGGAAAACGATGCCTCGGCAAAACACAAGCAGGGGATTGCACTGTTCACGGCGCTGTTGTTCGCGGCACATCCGCTGGCTACACAAAGCGTCACCTATATCGTGCAGCGCATGGCGTCGCAGGCTGCGTTCTTCTACCTGCTCTCCATAGCGCTGTACCTGAAGGCGCGGCTTGGCACAGGCGGACTCATGCGGGTCCTGTTTGTGTCGGGGTCGGTGGCTTCCGCGTATTTAGCGTTCAATACCAAGGAAAACGCCTATACGCTGCCCCTGGCGCTCGCTTTGACAGAGGTGTGTTTCCTGCGCAAAAACTGGCCTTTCCGTATCCCGGAAAAATATTTCCCCCTGTTGCTCGCTATTCCGGTCGGCCTGGTTGCGGTGGCTTTGCCCTTCGCAGAAAAGATAGCCCCTGGGGTATTCAAGTCCTTTCCGCCCTCCCCGCTGAACCAGGAGACGATTACCCCGTACAATTACCTGTACACGCAGCTCAGCGCCATCTTGAAATACATCCAGATGCTGCTGCTGCCGGCTCGCCAGAACCTGGACTATGACTTTCCCATTTCTACTACCTTTTGGTCCCCCCAAGTCCTGCTGTCCCTGGCGGCTCTTTTAGGTATTTTGTGGGTTGGGTTGCGCCAGTTTAACCGGCACCGCGTACTTGCGTTCGGTATATTCTGGTTTTTTCTGACGCTATCGGTCGAGTCGAGCATCATCCCTTTGAACGACCTCGTTTTTGAGCATCGTACCTACCTTCCGGCCTTCGGGTTCCTGTTCATGCTGAGTTATGCCGTTCTGGTTTTGCCGGGTCTGGATTATGCCCCGGCTGCCCGCGTGGTGTTGATAGGTGTGGTTGCTTTATTCAGTCT
>CAZSMU010000286.1:0-498 GCA_964607915.1 uncultured Haliscomenobacter sp. | reverse complement strand
CGGCAGTTCAACCGCGCGCTGCCCGATTACGCGCGCGCAGTCGAAATTTTCCCCCGCTATACGGATGCTTATAAGAACCGGGGCCTTCTGTTTGCCGAAATCGGCGACTGGAACAAGGCGCTGGCCGATGCCGACAAAACGGTGGAACTAAGCCCCGGTGATGCCGTCGCCCACCTCACCCGAGGCCTGGTCTATTATAACTTGCGCCAACTCGACAAGGCCGTCGCGGATTACGATCGTTGTATCGCTATAGACCCAAAACAGGCCAGTGCTTATTTCAGCAGAGGCGTCATCTACGCCATTCAGGGACAATGGGAAAAAGCTATCGCGGATTACGACCAAACGATCGCCCTCAACCCCCAGGAACGGGAAACGTACCGCCTGCGGGAGGAGGCTATGCAGGCATTGGCCAAGGCAAAGGGCTCGCAGTAAACCTCCTCGCGTCGCACAGAAACCTCATACTATGTCGGAAACAGGAGAACTTTATGCAGAGCAATA
>CAZSMU010000285.1:0-1727 GCA_964607915.1 uncultured Haliscomenobacter sp. | reverse complement strand
CCTCCACGAAATACATATCCACGGATCGGTCGTGCTTGACGTTGATCTTCCCCCGGTGGGTACAGCGGAACGCGTCGCGCACGAGGCCGTACGTGTTGGCAGAGATATTGATGCGCCCCGTTTCGCCCCCCGATTCCATACGGGCAGCCACGTTGACGGTATCGCCCCAGACGTCGTAGGCGAATTTTTTTTCCCCGACCACCCCTGCGACCAGTGGGCCGGTGTGTATGCCGATACGGGCTTCGAAGAGAGGCAGGCCGTGGCTTCTGCGTTCTGTGTTGAACTCCCGGAGGTAGTCGAGGATATCGCGGGCGGCCAGGATGATGCGCCGGGGGTGTTCCGGGTCTTCTTCCGGTATCCCACCGGCGGCCATATAGCAATCGCCTATGGTTTTGATTTTTTCCAGGCGGTGGATTTCGATGATGCGGTCAAAAGCGCGGAAGCAGCGGTCGAGCTCCTGGATCAGTTGATCCGGGGGCATGGTTTCTGCGATGCCGGTGAAGTTTCTGAAGTCGCAGAACAGCACGGAGGCTTGTTCGTAATGCCGCGCCTGGGCCCAGCCTTGCAGCTTGAGTTCGTCGGCGATGCTGGAGGGCAGAATATTGAGCAACAGCTTATCGGAGCGCTTTCGCTCCTCGAGGATGATGCGGTTTTTTTCCTCCAGCACGCGGCTTTGGGTGCGCACCTGCAGGAAGCGGAAGAAAAGCCCCAGGCTGAGGGCCAGTACGATCCCCGCCATAGCCAGCGAGAGGTCGCGCTGGCTGTTGCGGAGCTGTACTTCGCCTTCTTTCTGCCTGAGCAAAGCCGCCTGGCCGGCCAACTTCAGGGAGTCTAACTGGTTGTGGAAGATCAGGGAATCCACGATGCGCTTTTGGTACTCCAGGGCGAGCAGGGCCTTGGCCTGTGACTCGTTCATATTGGCGATAGCTGCTTCCTGTTCGGCAATCGTCTGGGCCAGGGCCTGGCGTTCTTTGGCCAGGGCCGCGCTTTCGCGTTGGCGGGCGTCGAGTTCGCGCCCCATTTCCCGCAACCGCTCCCGCAGCTCCGGTGCGGGGTTATCCGCAGGAGGCGGCAAGGAGACGCGCGCGTCGGGCAATTCGGGCAGGGAGCCCTGCTGCAAAAGAGCTTGAAAGCGCTCGGCCTCTTTGGCTTTTCCCCGGTCGAGGGCTACCTGGCGCTGCTGGGCGACGATAGCACTTGCCAGCTCTGAATCGCCTTTCAGACGGGCCAGCCGATAGGCTTTTTCGAGGATGGGAGCAGCGAGGGCAAGTCGGCGGCCTTCCTGCCGCCCCAGGGCGCGCCCCTGAAAATAAAGCGCATGGGCGGAATACACTATGTTCTGCAGCCTGGCCGAAACCTGATTGGCCTTATTCGCCATGTCGGCCGATTTGACAAAATCCCCCGCGAGGTAAAAGCGGTCGGATTGCTGCATATAGCCCTCGTACTGCTCCAGGGCAGCCGCATAATCGGAAGCAGGTTGTTGTGCGGGCAGTGGTATCGCCGCACAGAAGGTCAGGATAGCGAGTAGTAGTAGGGTCGGCTTCATGGTAGCCTTCAGTTGATTTGCACTAGTTTGCTAAACGCGCCTTGTAAAGTAAAATTTTTCCGCCGGACTTTTATCCTCGAAAAAACCGGGAAACAGGGCCTGCCTGAGTGAAAACACGTCGTTTTAGACTAAAGATACGGCCGCACTTCGAAAAAAAATGTAACTTTATACTACAAGGACT
>CAZSMU010000284.1:0-1753 GCA_964607915.1 uncultured Haliscomenobacter sp. | reverse complement strand
AAAAAATGTATGCCCGTTTCAAGTAAAAACCCCGGAAATGTACCTACCTTCCATTTCAAAAAAATACCATGGCCATCCCGACTGTCGAGCGCTATCAGCAATTATTTGAATCCTATCGAAAAGGGCTCCCTTTTTCCGGTAGCCCGGAGGGCCTGTACGCACCGGTCAACTATATCCTGGAACTGGGCGGGAAGCGTCTGCGCCCGGCTATGGCTATGCTCGGCTATGGGTTGTACCGAAGCGATGTGGAAAGAGCACTGCCGCTGGCCTATGCCGTCGAAATCTTCCACAACTTCACCCTGGTGCACGACGATATCATGGATGCAGCGTCTCTGCGCCGGGGCAAGCCGACGGTACACACCCTGTTCGGCGAAAATACGGCCATCCTCTCGGGCGACGTCATGCTCATTTTTGCGTACGAATACCTCCTGCAAGCCGAGCACCTCCACCTGCCGGCCATCCTGGCCACGTTCAACCAGGTCGCCCGCGAAGTCTGCGAGGGACAACAGATGGATATGGAATTCGAACAACGCCCCCACGTGTCTATCCCGGAGTACCTGCGCATGATCGAACTCAAAACGGCGGCCCTACTTGCCGGCAGCCTCTCGATAGGGGCTATCGCAGCAGAGGCTCCCGCAGAAGATATCCGGCGCCTGGACCGTTTCGGCCGGCAAAGCGGTACCGCTTTTCAACTCCAGGACGATATCCTGGACACCTTCGGCGAGGGCGCCAAAGTGGGCAAGAAAATCGGGGGCGATATCGCGCAGAACAAGAAAACTTTCCTTTGGCTGAAAGCCCTGGAGCTGGCTTCCCCCGCACAGCGCGAACGACTGCACGCCCTGGAACTGGCCCGCCCCGCCGACCAGCAGGAAAAGATAGAAGAGGTGACCGCCCTGTACCAGCAACTCGGTGTCCTGGAACACGCCCTGGCCGAAAAACAGCGCCTCCTCGAGCTGGCTTTTGCGGATTTGGAAGCGCTGCATTGCCCAGAGGCACATAAAGAACCTCTGCGCATCTTAGCCGATGTACTTACCAATCGGGAACATTAGGACTCTACAGCAAGTCCAATAAAAAAAAGGAGCAACCACGAAAGCGGCTACCCCTCACACTATGAAACACTATAATCTTTATCAGGCAGGGCGAAGCCATACCTGTGGTTCGTCTTTTTTGTAATTGGGATGAGGCTGCTGATTCCTGTGCAGGCGAGTTCTCTTAACGAACGTAAATATACAATATATTCTTATATCATGCGCGTTTTCTCTTAAAAAATGTCCTTTTATGGGGGAAAAATGTACATATTTGTCAAAAATATATTCAAAATATTCGGAAAATCTTCTCTGCAAGAGGTCTAGTAGAAGAACTTTCCGGTCCACCATTCCTTTTCGATGGTAGCGCCGTATTTGGCATAGAAGTTCAGGGCGGGCTCGTTCCAGTCGAGGACCTGCCACTTGACCAGTCGGCAGCCCTGTTTGCGGCCCTCTTCGATAAACGCGTCGAAAAGCAGTTTCCCGGCGCCTTTGCCCCGCCAGGATTCGCTGACCACGAAATCTTCCAGATAGAGCATTTTGCCCTTCCAGGTAGAGTAGTTCATGTAGTAGAGGATCATTCCGATGACTTCTTCCCCAGCGCAGGCGACCTGCGCCTGAAAAACCCCGTTGGCGAAATCCCGGCGGTACTCTTCCAGGGTAGCGATGAATTCCTCTTCGGCTTTTTCGTAGATGGCCAGTTCGCGCACCAACCCGTGAATAGCGGG
>CAZSMU010000283.1:0-1767 GCA_964607915.1 uncultured Haliscomenobacter sp. | reverse complement strand
TTTCCTGTGCGCCGGAAAAGAAAGATCCCGCGCCACAAAACAGTAGCCCTGAGCTGCTGGTCTATGAGCGCTTTGACGATTTCGCACCCCTGCTCGAGGTACAGAACGACACGCTCTACGTCTTCAACTTTTGGGCTACCTGGTGCGCGCCCTGCGTGGAGGAAATGCCCTGGTTCGAAGAGCTGCACGAGAAAACAGCCGGAAAAAAAGTCAAAGTCTATCTGGTGAGCCTGGATTTCAGGAAAGATCTCGACCGGAAGCTGCGGCCTTTCCTGGCGGAAAGAAAACTCCAGCCAACCGTACTGATGCTCGCCGACGGGCGTTACAACGAGTGGATAGACCGAGTCTCCCCGGAGTGGAGCGGCGCCATCCCTGCCACCCTGCTCCTCAAAAGCGGCAAACGGGCCTTCTACGGTGAACAATTTGCAGCGTACGGCGATTTAGAAAGGTGGGTGCGGGAGTTCGATCCTGAAATCCTGCGCTGATTCCCATCCGCAAAAAGTCTCGTAAACCAATCCTTATCAATATGGCACGTATATTCAGAACACTTGCCCTACTCCTGACAGGCGCTGCCCTGTGGGTATCGGCCGATTTACCCGCCGGCGGCCTCAAAGTGGGCGATACCGCCCCGGATTTCCGCCTGAAAAATGTGGATGGAAAAATGGTTTCCCTCAAAGACTACAAGAAAGCAAAGGGCTTTATTGTCACCTTCACCTGCAATACCTGCCCCTATGCAGTCATGTACGAAGACCGGCTCATCGAACTGAACCAAAAAATGGCCTCCAAAGGCTATCCGCTTATTGCCGTCCAGCCCAATGACCCGGAACTGTCTTCCGGCGACAGCTACGCTAAGATGCAGAAACGCGCAAAAGATAAGCAGTTCGACTTCCCCTACCTGCTGGATGAGGGACAGAAAGTATTTCCGCAATACGGCGCGACCCGCACTCCTCACATCTTCCTGTTAGACAAGTCCCTCAAAGTCCGCTATATCGGTGCTTTGGACGACAACCCACAGGACGCCGCTGCCGTCACCCGCAAATACGTGGAGGAGGCTATCGCCGCCATAGAGGCCGGCAAGGAGCCCGAAACGACGATGACGAAAGCTATTGGCTGTTCCATTAAATTCAAAAAGGGGAGTATGTAAGGGATAGGATCTACCACCTCGGGGTGGCCTGAACGTCCTGGGGCTGCCAAACGACAAAGTTCGGAAGCCGTAAAAACATCGAAGGGCCTGCAAGCACTCTCCAGAGTGCTTGCAGGCCCTTCGCCTTTTACCGTTACCGGCTACTATTGCACCACGACCTTACGGATCAGCGCCCTGCCGTCCACCTCGAGGCGGAGGAGGTAGATGCCGGCGGGCAGCCTGCCCGCGCCGGCGCTGCCGTCCCAGCGGTAGTCGTTGGTGCCGGCGCTGACGGACACGTCCCAGTAGCCCTTGACGCCGCCGAGGACGTCGAGGATGGTGACGCGGGCCTGGCCGGCGCGCTCGGCGTCAAAGCGCAGCAGCGTCTCCCCGGCGAAGGGGTTGGGCATGATGTCGAAGCGGCCGGAGGCTTGCAGTGCCTCTTCCACCGGGGTGGCGAGGGGCATCTGGAAGGGGTGGGGCGCGGCGACAGAGCCGGTCTGCGCATCGGTGGAGAAGAAGAGGGTCTCTTTGAGGGAGAGTTCCTCTCGTCCGTTGTAGAGCTTGAAGTTGAGCAGCTCGCCGGCGCGGTTGGCATAGACGGTCACGAAGAACAGGTGAGCCCCGAGGGCCTCGATGTAGAG
>CAZSMU010000282.1:0-1781 GCA_964607915.1 uncultured Haliscomenobacter sp. | reverse complement strand
ACTTCGTGTGGACAAAAAATGACTCTTTTTTCCCTCCTCGCTGACCCCGCGCAACCAGTCTATAGATTCGCCTGTCTTCCCTGGAAATACTTTCCCAAAATAAAAACCTTGTGTATGGAACCCATCCGCATTGCCATTATCGAAGATGACCCCATGGTGCGCAATAACCTGCGCGATTTCTTCGAGAAGCATACCCGCATGAAAGTATGCGGTGCGTTTGCCTCCATTGAGGCCTTTCTGGCGGACGAGAACCAAAAGAAGGAAAATCTGAAGATTATCTTGCTGGATATAGGGCTGCCGGGCATGTCGGCGCTGGAAGGACTGGAGTACATCATCGGGCAGTTCCCTCATTCCGATGTCGTGATGCTGACCTCGAATGAGAACCCGGAGGTCATTTTCAGTTCCATACAAAAAGGAGCCGTTGCCTATTTATCCAAGAAGAGTTCATTGGAGTCCATTGCGACAGCCCTGGAAACGGTTTGCCGGGGGGAATCGTTCATGTCTCCGTACATCGCGCGGATCGTGTTCAACTTTATCCAGTCCAAGCCCGGTAGGACGGAGGCCCCACCCGATTTGACGCCCCGGCAGTTCGAGATTGTCCAGGCCCTGGCGGAAGGGTTGAGCTATAAAATGATTGCCGACCGCCTGGACATCACCATCGAGACGGTGCGCGACCACATCAAGACCATATACCGACGCTTGCAGGTCAACAGCCGGGCCGAAGCGGTGCGCAAGTACTTCAATAAAAAAAAGTAAATCTAAGCCAATGGGTTGGCCAACAAATCCTTTCCTCAGAAGTACGGCCCTTGCTTCCGCCTGGCGGGTGTGTCTTTTCCTGTACCTGGGGCAGGCCGCACACGCACAAAACCTCCTGCCCAGGGCCATCCACTACGATGTCAACTCCGGGCTGGCCGATTACACCATTACCGGGCTGGCACAGGACCCCGGCGGGATGATCTGGGTGGCTACACACCAGGGACTGCAGCGCTTCGACGGCTATGGATTCCTCACGTTCAACCGCTCGCCGGAGAACAAGTTCCGCATTTCGGAAAATGATATCGCCTCCATTGCTTCCTTCCGGGACAGCTTCATCCTCATCCAATACCTGAATGAGAACCGGTTTTTCAGCCTGCTGGGATACCAGGATTTCCGGCATCGGCAAGTACCCCTTACCTCCTACAACGGCGTGCGGGGACTGGCCAAAAAGGTGGTGCCGGATTACGACGGCAACCTGTATTGCGTTTCCGCCTCCCTCGACTCGGTGTATGTGTCGCGGCTCACGGAGAAATATTCCTTTTCGACCGTTTTTGCCCAGCCGGCGCCCACGCGCCGGCTGGGTTCCGAAATAGACCTCATCCCTCTCGACGGCGGCAGGGGCTTCCTGCTCAACGACTCCGACAACGGGCTGTTCCACGTCCAACACGGGCGTATGATAAAGGTATTTACCCCCGACGATTTCCGCAACCCGGCTTCCCCCATCGTAGAATTCCCGACCCGGACAAGGATCTTCTTCAAAGACCGACGCGGACGGGTCTGGATATCCCTGGTGAGAATCCCGGTGCTGTTCCGGTACGAAACGGAAAAGCGCAGCCTTTCCCCCTGGTTCCATGTGGGCGATACCGGTGAGTTCACCCATGTGGCACACGATATGCAAAGCAACCTCATCCTGATCAAGACCAACGGTATCGGGCGCTACCCGCAGGGCGAGGGGATTTATCTAATGGGCAAAGGGCCCGGGGTCGAAGATGTCAGCTACCTGCTCAAATACGACAAGTACCCCA
>CAZSMU010000281.1:0-1803 GCA_964607915.1 uncultured Haliscomenobacter sp. | reverse complement strand
CGGGGGGCGGGCCTTCTGCTTCCCGTAAAGCACCCGTTATTCTTGCGTGAATAGATGTGTTGCGAACAAGGGCAAAGCTACGGCGCATATTTTTCCTGTGCCAGGACAGTTCAACGCGCTTTGTTCTGCCGAAAACGAGGTATTTTCAGGCCCTATTTTTTATCAACCTATTGAAAGTCTGATTTTTAAAAAATCACTTTAATGCAAAAAGGCCGTGATTCCGCGCATTTTCAGAAAAAAAATGCACCGAATCACGGCCTTTCCGCGAGATGGGGGGAGGTAAGAGGGCTTACAGTTCCAGCAGCAGGGCCATAGGATCTTCGAGCAGCTCCTTGACCTTGACCAGGAAGGTCACCGAGGTGCTTCCGTCAATGACCCGGTGGTCGTAGGAGAGCGCCAGGTACATCATAGGCCGGATTTCCACTTTGCCGTCCACGGCTACCGGGCGCTCCTTGATGGCGTGCATACCGAGGATTGCCGACTGCGGCTCGTTGATGATGGGGGTGCTGAGCAGGGAGCCGAACACCCCGCCATTGGTGATGGTGAAGGTGCCTCCACTCATCTCCTCCAGGGAGAGCGAGCCGTTGCGGGCTTTGCCCGACAGTTCCTTTAGTTTATATTCAATTTCCGCGAAACCCAGCGATTCTACGTTGCGGACAGGAGGCACAACCAGGCCATTGGGGGTAGAGATGGCAAAGGATATATCTACATACTGGTGATACACCAAATCTTCCCCGTCAATATGTGCGTTGACATCGGGCATTTCGAGCAGAACGCGGGCACAGGCTTTGGCGAAGAGCGACATAAACCCGAGTTTGATGCCGTAGCGGTTCGAGAAGCGCTCCTGATAGCGCTCCCGCAAAGCCATGATAGAAGACATGTCCACTTCGTTGAAGGTGGTCAGCATAGCCGTTTCGTTCTTCGCACTGACCAGGCGGCGGGCGATGGTGCGGCGCATACGGCTCATTTTCCGGCGCTCCTCATCCCGGCTGAAAGCAGCGGGAGCCGCTTTTTCGACCACAGGAGGAACAGGGGCGGGGGCGGCAGGGGCAGCAGGCTGGGCCGAAGCCGCTTTCAGTGCGTCTTCTTTGGTGATACGCCCGTCCCTGCCGGTACCGCTGACCGTTGACGCGGGGATACCGCTCTCGCTCAATATCTTCGAGGCAGCAGGCGAAGGATGCCCCGCAGCATGGGACGCCGCCGCTGGGGCCGGTGCCACGACTACGGGCGACGCTGCAGGGGTGGCTGTAGGCGCAGAGGGCGTATCCGGCACCTGTGCGCTGGTATCTATGCGCGCCACGAGGGCCCCTATTTCCAGATCGTCCCCTTCTTTGGCAACATAGATGAGCTTGCCGGCCGCCTCGGCCGGAAACTCCAGGGTCGCTTTATCGGATTCGAACTCGCAGATGGGTTCGTCGAGCTTTACAATCGCTCCTTCCTCTTTTAACCAACGGGAAAGGGTGACTTCATTGATGGATTCCCCTACAGACGGTACCCGCATTTCGACAAGGCTCATGGCAATGGTTTATTGGTTTTCTAAAGTTGCGCAAAATTCCACTAAAAGCCGAAATTATGCAATAGACTTATTGGAAGAAAAGAGCCTTTTTGAGCCCTCGTAACAAGTCTAATGCTTTAAACCATTTTTGGTTCGCTGCCAGGGTGTGGAATTCCCTGCTCCTCTTCCTTTTTGAGCCCTTACCACAGGTCTATCGCCTACCCCCACCCTTTGCGGAAACAGGATTCATTTCGTCGTGAAAATGGACGTATAAGTCGCTTCAATCTGCCTGACTTCTTTTTCTGAAA
>CAZSMU010000280.1:0-1844 GCA_964607915.1 uncultured Haliscomenobacter sp. | reverse complement strand
GTATCCGCGCCCCGATACATCAGAGCCAGAGCGGTGGCTTCCGTGTAGCCCGTCAATTGTGAAGTATGATTATGTTATTAGGCAATACCGTTCCATATCCTCCTTGGGGTGGGCTGGTTTTTTTGGCAGCCCCCGTATTTGCAGCACCACAGCACATTCTTACAGGTTCTTTTGGGGTATCTCAAAGGGCGGCTCTTAGGGTCATCCGCTGGTACGGGGCCCACTGGCGTGTCAGAGGTACGTTTTTCGTGCGAGGGAATAGAAGGTAATACCTATGTTCATGGCTCAAAGCGCTGGCTTATTTGTTCGCGGGCTTTCTCAATGGCTTCATGTAATGTAGCCTCCAACAAGCTTTTGGGTGAATGGTAGTATCATGGTTGCTTGTTTTCTTCCTCGATACTCAGAATATACTCCAGTTCCGCCCTCAGTTCTGCTTCATTGGGCAGGTAGAGTTGGTATTTGGAGACGAAGAGTTGGCTGGTTAAGCCATACGTGGCAAATTCTACCAGCAGTTCATCCTTAGCCCGGCTGAGGATGATGCCAATGGGCGGGTTGTCCCCATCAAAATATTCTTCTTTGGCAAAATAGCCGAGGTACATATTCATCTGCCCGATGTCATGGTGTTTTACTTTTTCAATTTTGAGGTCGAGTAATACAAAACAACGTAGGTAGCGGTGATAAAATACAAGGTCAACTTTATATCGTTCATTATCAATGGTAATACCATATTGTCGGCCTACAAAGGTGAACCCCTTTCCCAGTTCTAATAAAAAACTTTGCAGGTTGTCTATCAGGCGGGTTTCTAAGTCTTTTTCCGAAATTTGATAGGGTTCCGGTATTTTCAAAAACTCAAATACATAAGGATCGCGCAAAATATCTTCCGGGCGTTCCACGAGTTTGCCCAGCTCTGCCAATTTTAACACGCCGGCCTTATCTTTTGAGGCGGCCAGCCGCAGGAAAAGTGAACTGCTTTTTTGGCGTTTGAGCTCCCGCACGGTCCACTTTTCCAATATGGCCTGTTTTTCATAAAAACGGCGTTCCAGATCATGGTCTATAAATAGAAGTTCTACATAATGCCCCCAGGTCAATTGGTCAGACAAAAGTGTCACAACAGGATACCGAATATAACATAACCTCATGGAAATCAGATTTGTACGGCTGAATCCCCTGCCAAATTGGTCAGACAAGTCCCTTGCCAACCGCACTAGTATCTTTGAGCCGTACTCCGCTTTTTCGTTGCCTTGCTGCTCAAATTCCACTATATGCTGCCCGATGGTCCAATACGTCAGCAGTAGGTGTCAGAAATTTCTTGTAGTGGTTCTTGTTGGTGAAACTGCCCCACTCCGGTTTTGAACCTTGCATAAGGCCTCTGGATTTCCGGGATAGCGATTTCTCCGGGGGGTGCCCAAGCCAGGATGGTCTCGATGAGGTGTTGGTGGACGGAGCATTTCTGTATCTGGGTATAGTTATGTGTGTTTACCTACAGCGCTAAAGATAGTGGATTTGGGGGATTTAGTAAAGTAAAAAGGGAGAGAACCCTTGCAACCATGCTAAAAATGGACCTCTCTCCCTGACTGCCAAGGCAGATAGGTCCATTTTTAGCATGCTAAAAATGGACCTATCTGCCTGACTGCCAAGGCCGCCCTCCCCGTTGAGGAGCAACATGTTGCCAAATACCGGGGATCTGAGAGGTACTCCCTGGAAAGCGACCTGACGCCCGTTGCCGGCCAGTACGAGGCCGATAAAAAGCCCTCGAGGAACGCGCCGCCGCCTTCAAAGGGGACCAGGGCCACCCCCGGCTGTTCATCACCGACCGCCCGCCTGAGGCCCTCGAGCGCTTCGAC
>CAZSMU010000279.1:0-1871 GCA_964607915.1 uncultured Haliscomenobacter sp. | reverse complement strand
CCACCTCACTGACCCTTCGCATCAAGTCCCATCTTTTGAATATAAATATGATCAGCTTGTGCTTTTCGGATAGCCAGGGTTGCCCCGAGGATGCGATAAGCCACCGGGTCGCCAGAAGCACTTCGAAAAGCAGCGGAAATTCGAGTTCCCGGCACGACGCCCATATCCATGAGGCGCCGGCGCTGTTGCCCGCGAAACAGGGGTGAAATACGCTTGACGATGGCGCTTTCCCCGATTTCCAGAGAGGATAGGAGTTCATGCTTTTCTCTGCTCGGCGTACCTTGCTGCAATAGCTCGACCGTGATATTGGAGGCAAAAAGCGGGGTCAGGGTACATTCTTCTCCGTTTGCGGCAAAGCGGATGCGGTCTTCGGATACTTCCATGATATAGACTTCTACTCCCGGGTAAAGGCCCTGGGCAGCTATTTGGGCAAAAATGGCTGCAGGCTCGTCCTCAATGTGCAAAATCCTTGCTAATTCCCCCTCCTGCAGGGTATGGAGCGCTTTGCCCCGGTAGGCGGGGAGCTCTCCCTGTGGCGACGGGATAGGGTCGCCGTGGGGGTCGAATACCGGATTTCCAATCTGTGCGGCCAGCTCATCTGCCGCTGCGGCGGAAAGGTGGTGCTCCGCGAGGTCGGCCTGGCCATGCCACTCCTGGTGCCCTACTCCGGTCTCATCGGCCAGATAGCGCTCCCATATCCGGTGTACGCGGATGACGCGCAGCGCGTAGGAGCGACCTGCATCGGTGAGCTGGAACATATCTCCCCGCGATCGTACTAATCCCATGGTGCTCAGGCTTTCGAGCAGGCGGGCGGTACGGTCGGCAGAATAGTGCAAGTTGCCGGCAATGCCATTGAGCCGACAGGAGATACCTCTGTATTCGCAGTCAAAAATATATTTGAGTGCATCCTCCAGCAGGACGCGTTGTGCATTGAGCCGGTTGCGCGAAATCCTGGCGAGGAGCCCCCATTGGGGCCATAGTATCAGGGCAGTCAGCATAAGGACAAGTACCCCGCCCATCAGGGCAAACAGCGGTTGAATGACCATATACATTTCTCGATGCGTTAAGATTCGGTTCTGACAAATAAATGGTCGGCAAAAGTCCGGGATACCGAGTGCATACGCCCCGCCACCTCAATCAGCATCGTCAGGTCGAAGCCCCGGACAGCGTGTACGTGAATGGTGCTGTTTAGTTCGAGACCCATCTCGGAAGCGTATTGCAGGAGCGCTCCGGAATGGTCGGCTACTGCACTCAGCCGGCAGCGGTCGCCGGCGTGTAACTCTGAAAGCATAGTGCGCGGGGCAATCGTGTAGCGCCCCTCCCCGTCCGGTATGACCGCCCCGTGAGGGTCCGTTTTGGGAAACCCCAGGAATTTATCCAACTCGGCGATCAACTTGGTGGACTGTATGTGCTCCAGTTGCTCCGCTACGTCGTGTACCTCATCCCAGGTGAAATGCATGTGGCGATAGAGAAAGGTCTCCCAAAGCCGATGCTTGCGGATTAGCCAGACTGCCGTTTCCCGCCCACTATCGGTGAGTTCCACCTTGCCATACTTCTGGTAGGCGACTAAATCTTTTTCCTTCAAACGCTTGAGCATATTGTTTACAGAGGCAGGCGATACGCACAGATAATCCGCGAGTTGATTCGTTCCGGCTTTTTCCTCTTCACATTCTATACACAAGTGAAAAAGGGCTTTCAGGTAATCCTCTTCCGATTTACTAAGAACCATAAACTTTATTTGTTAGACAAATCTAACTTTTTTTATTAAAACGTGCCAAACTTATTTTTGTTGAAAAAAGGACCTTTTGGCTCCCCGCGAGAAGGCACCCATGCACTGAAAGATACGCAGGCCAGGGGATTTTCACCCCCAC
>CAZSMU010000278.1:0-1874 GCA_964607915.1 uncultured Haliscomenobacter sp. | reverse complement strand
ATACTCTCCCTAATCACCCATTCCAGCGAGGAAGAAGTGCTGCACATACTGGCACAGGACAGATGACCCTCATACGTTTTTTGAAAATAGGATAGGAGGGCCGCCGCCCTCTATACACAAGGCTCCGGGAAGCCTCCCTTCAGACAGACGCCGGGATACGTCGCCGTATCCAGATGTAAATACCCTTGGATCTCGCCCTTCCCCGACGAGCAGCCCTACACCTACCTCTTAACGCAATACCCCCACCCCCGTAACCATGGTCTTTACTCCCCTGCCGCTGGCGGGTGCCTATCGGATTGAACTGGAAAAAATAGGCGATGACCGCGGGTTCTTCGCTCGGTATTTTTGCAGCCGGGAATTCGAAGCCCGCGGACTACAAACCCAGTGGGTACAAATCAACACCACGTTGACCCAAAAAAAGGGCTCTATACGAGGACTGCACTTCCAACGAACTCCAAAGGCGGAGGAAAAAGTCGTCCGCTGCCTGAGAGGAGCCATCTTTGACGTGCTGGTGGACCTGCGGGAAGGCTCGCCGACGTTCGGCAAATGGCTGGGCGTCGAACTGAACGCACAAAATCGCTCCATGCTCTATATCCCCAAAGGATTTGCGCATGGTTTTCAAACGCTTACCAATGCCTGCGAACTGCTCTACCTCCACTCCGAATTTTACGCCCCGGAGTGTGAAGGGGGAATTCGATACGATGACCCCCTCTTGCATATCGAATGGCCCCTGCCCGTTCGTTCTATAAGCCAAAGGGACGAAATGCTCCCCACATTACAAGATATAAAACCAATATTGCTTTGAAGTGCCGCCATTGCGAAGAACCGCTTTCCGTCAAATTTCTGGACCTGGGCTTTCAGCCCCCTTCGAATGCCTACCTCTCCGAAGAAGACCTGTGCAAACCGGAAACTACCTACCCGCTGAGGCTATTCGTCTGTACCCACTGCTGGCTGGTGCAGACGGAAGACTACGCTAAGGAAACCGTCTTTTTTAGCCCGGATTACGCCTACTTCTCCTCCACGTCCACGACCTGGCTCGCCCATGCCAGGGCCTATTGCACGATGATAGAGGATAAACTGGCCCTTGACCAACAAAGCCTGGTACTCGAAATCGGATCCAACGACGGCTACCTGCTCCGGAATTTTATCGCAAAAAATATCCCCTGCCTGGGGGTTGAACCCACCGATAGTACCGCAGATGCAGCCGTACAACTGGGGATCCCCGTAATACGCAGGTTTTTTGGCGAAGCACTGGCAAAAGAACTGACCCTGCAGGGCCGCCAGGCCGATCTGGTAATCGGAAACAATGTGTATGCACATGTGCCGGATATTAATGATTTTACGAGAGGACTTAAGGCCGTCCTAAAGCCAGGGGGCGTCATTACCCTGGAATTCCCACACCTGATGCGCATGGTCGAATACGCCCAGTTTGATACAGTGTACCACGAGCATTTTTCCTACCTCTCCATCTATACGGTCAGCCGCATCTTTGAAGCGGCAGGCCTGCGCATCTGGCATATTGAAGAGCTGCCCACCCACGGCGGAAGCTTGCGGATCTATGGCTGCCACGCCGACGATATGCGCAAAACACACGCATCGGTCACCACTCTCTTACAGGAAGAAACCCGCCGGGGCTTGCAAAGCCTCGAAACCTACCTAAACTTCCAATCCCGCGCAGACACTATCAAAGATGACCTGCTGATGTTCCTGATTGAACAAAAACGAGCCGGCAAAAAAGTAGTGGCCTACGGCGCAGCAGCTAAAGGCAATACCCTACTCAACTATGCCGGGGTAAAACCGGACCTGCTGCCTTTTGTGTGCGATGCAGCCCTCGCTAAACAAGGTAAGTTTATGCCGGGAAGCCATGTTCCTAT
>CAZSMU010000277.1:0-1910 GCA_964607915.1 uncultured Haliscomenobacter sp. | reverse complement strand
CGATGCATCGTTTATGCCATCGCCGATATACCCCACCACGTGGCCCTTGCGCTGTAGGGCGCGCACGATGCGTTCCTTTTGAGAGGGTTCGGTCTCCGCAAAGACGTGCATGACCTGTGCTTTGCGGGCGAGGGCCTCATCGCTTAGGGTATGGAGCTCACTGCCTGAGATGATGCGTTCGGAAGGGATGCCGATGTGGGCAGCTATCGTTCCGGCAATCAAAGCGTTATCTCCAGTAATGATTTTCAGGTCCACTTTTTGGGCCTTCAGCTTTTCAAGTACCTCGGCAATCCCTTCTTTGAGGGGGTCGCTGAGCAGGATAAAGCCCAGGAAAACCATGTCGGATTCATCGTCCTTGTTGATCAGGGGGTCCCGGGTGACGTCTTTGCTGCAGATGCCAATCGTGCGGACTCCCCGTGCACTAAAGCTATCCAGTTGGTTAAGGGCCTGCTGTTTCCAATGGTCGTCGGGGCCGAGGTCGTCCTGTGCCATACAATAGGAGCACACGTCTAGTATATTTTTTACAGCCCCTTTCGTAATCATGATGTGTTTCGTCTCGTCGGCTACGACGACGCTGAGCCGTTTCCGGATAAAATCATAAGGGACCTCATCGAATTTTTGAAAAACGGAGATATCGGGTTCCGGCATTGCCCGGATGGCTTCGTCAATGGGGTTGGCGTAGCCCGACTGGTAGTGCGCATTGAGATAGGCATAGCGATAGACCAGGGGGCTTTTGTTGCCATTGGCGTCTATGCAGGCGTGTACTTTGACCACCCCCTCGGTGAGGGTGCCGGTTTTGTCGGCGCATAAAATATCCATTGCACCGAAATCCTGGATGGCCGAAAGTTTTTTGACAATCACTTTTTTATCAGCCAATCGCCTGGCACCCGAGGATAGGGTGATGCTGACGATGGCCGGTAGCATTTCGGGAGTAATCCCGAGGGAGAGCGCCCATGCGAAGAGCAGGGAATCGAGTGGCGGTTTGCCAAGACCGATGTTGATAATCAAAATCAGTCCGGACATGAGGAGGGCGACGCGCATAATCAGGTAGCCGAAGGTACGCAAGCCCCTTTCGAACGCGGTTTCGCGGGGCGCGGAGTTGAGTTCCTGTTCCAGGATGCCGAGCTGGCTTTGCTTTCCGGTGGCTATGGCCAAGGCTACAGCAGTTCCACTGATGACATTGGATCCGGCAAAAATGGCGTTGCTGCGCCGAATCAGGGGCGTGTCAGGAGGTAAAACCCCGGGTTTTTTCTCTGCGGGAAAGGACTCCCCGCTTAGAGCTGCTTCGTTGACGTAAAGGTCTTCGAGCTCCAGGAGTAGACTGTCGGCGGCTATGATGTCGCCTGCCTTGAGGAGCAGGATGTCGCCCGGCACCACTTCGTCAAGTGCTATGGAGCGTTCAATACCGTTGCGCCGCACGGTTGCCCTGGCCTGTATGAGGCGGAGCAGTTTGTCCATGGCTTTGCCGGCTTTGCGCTCCTGAATGAAGCCCAGAAGCCCCGAAAGCAAGAGTATGCTCAGAATGATGGCGGCATTCGTGAACTCCCCAAGGGTGGCCGAGAAGGCAAGGCCTACGAACAACAAAAGGGTGAGCGGTTTTTTGAACTGAAGCAAGAAGAGCCGCAGATCCTGAACAAAGGGTGAGACGGACTGCCGCGGACTGCGCTCCTGCCGTAATGCAGCTTGCGCGTCGCTCAAGCCGGCGATTCCCGAATCCATGCGCCGCAGCGCTTCCTCCGGGGATAAAGTCCAAAATATTGCGGTATCGTACATAATCTATTAGAAGCCAGGCGAGTTTTGAAAAAGAGCGAAAGTAAGATATGAATTCCAGGTACCTATAGCCCCCCTCTTTGCACAACCCCCTACATCTCCTCCACCGCCCAGGCCTCGATGTTCCTCGTCTGGCTGGA
>CAZSMU010000276.1:0-1943 GCA_964607915.1 uncultured Haliscomenobacter sp. | reverse complement strand
CTTCGGGCAGCGGGCTGGTTCCGGGCGCGGTGCGGCTATACACACAACTGCCCGACGGGCAGCGGAGAAGACTTCCCCCCTGCATTTTAAACGCCTACCCCTCATAGCGCCTCCACGCCTCCCGCAGCAAATCGCGCAGGTGGGCGGCGGCGTGTGCCGGTGCCAGCACCCGCACATTCGGGCCCAGCGCCAACAGGAGCTGGTAGAATTCCACGTTTGGGATGAGGTGGAGGCGGAGCAACAGACCCTCCTCGTCGTGGCGCAGCTTGCGCTGTGAGCCGTGCAGCGGCTTGGTGAGCACGTAGGGCGCCGACGCGGGCGAGACCCACAGCTCTATGTCTTCGGGCAGAGCGCCGGCGGGCTTGGTGACGCCCACGATATCGTCGAAATACTCCTCCCAGCAGATGCCGGGGGCAGACTGGAACGGCAGGGCCATCTCCTCCAATCCATGGATGCGGTCCAGCGCGAGCGTCCAGTCGGGGACGCCGCTCTCGGCGTGCAGCCCAAAGACAAACCAGCGCTTGTTGTACTGCTTCAAATGGTAGGGATGGAACACCAGCGGGTAGGCACTCTCCGAGCGGAAATCGCGGTACTGCACACACAACACCTTGCGGTACAGAATCGCCAGGAACAAAGGCCCTACATGCTCGATGCCGGTCAGGTAGGGGTTGTGGTCCAGGGCGAGCAGGGCGCGCAGCTCGGCCGGAGCCCCGGGGCGCAGCCGCGCCAACAAAGCCTGCAGGTCGGCCAACTCCGGGACGCCGCCCAGACGGGCCAGCAGATCCATGCCGAACTCAAGCTGCAACAGCTCCTGCTCGTTGAGCGGGTCGTTGCTGATGGAAAAGGAAGGGTCCCCGTAGCGGTAATACACCCGCCGCCCCTCGCGCAGGCGCAGCAGCGGGACCCGCCAGCCCTCCTCGCTCTCCATAAAGGCAATGTCTTCGTACAACTGCCGCGGCCCGATGGCAGAGCCGCTGTGCGCATCCAGCGCGCGGTTGCAGGCCTCGAGGAGGTCTTCGAGGAAATACTTGCGCCCGGGGTTGCGGAAGCAACGGTCCAGCGCCTGGTAACGAATCGTAGCAAATTTGTGGCGGGCCATAAAAAAAGATTTGCACTGCACACTGGCTGCAGTGTTCAGACAGAAATTTGATGCGACGAGAAAACAGACCCCCGTTGATGCGTCCGCTGTAAGGGGTGCAGTGGGGCGGCCGGCTCCTCCCGGACCCTCCTCGCCGACCCCGCGCAGCGGATTAAAGCGCTTTTACAGGGCAAAAATACCCTTTTTCCCGAGAGGAAAAGCCTCTTGAAAGAAAAATGCAATGTATTGAAAGACAGGCAAGTACCCTATCTCCGATACATTTCCCCTAATTTTTCTTGCGGAAAAGGCAAAAAAATGCTACTTTAGAAGCACGTTTCTGAAAAAGAGCATTTGACCGGTTATCGCAACACCATACTGCGCGGAAGCCTCGGCTTCCGGACGCCGGTCTGTCAGGTATAAGGCAGCCCGCGTCGCAATTGTGTACACCTCAACGAAGGTCAAACTGCTTATTCTATGACACGCATCCAGTACCTGCGGGTACAATTCCAGCCCGACATCAGCGCCGCCGAACTGCCGAAGTTCCGGGGAGCCGTCATCGAGGCCGTGGAACGGGAACACCGCCTCTTCCACAACCACCTCGACGACGAACGCCTGCGCTATGCCTACCCCCTGATCCAGTACAAACGCCTGCACGGCAAGCCGGCCCTGATCTGCCTCAACGAAGGGACCGACGAGATCCACGCCCTCTTCCAGCAGCGCGTGCGCACCCTGCGCGGCCTCGTACGCGTCGGCGCACCACGTCACCCCCGGCAGCAGCTTTCCCGCCTCATGCATCGCTGCCGGGTCGGTAGCCCGCACCGTCGCCCCGGCGTCCTGCAGCGCGGGGAGGATGGACAGGCTCGGC
>CAZSMU010000275.1:0-1967 GCA_964607915.1 uncultured Haliscomenobacter sp. | reverse complement strand
AAGGCACCGTATGGGCGAAAAAGGGCCTTTTTGACCCCTTGATGATTCCCCGCGCAACAAGTCTAATGTAGTAATATAACGAAAAACTACTTCCTCGCAACAAGTCTATTTTTAAAAACAGGAATAAATAACGCCCGCATACCGGGTGAAGGTTGTATTTTTGCAGCCTCAAACCAAAACAAAGCATTCATGTATCGTACACATACCTGTGGTGAGTTGCGCCTGTCGGACGCCGGCAAGACCGTCCGCTTGAGCGGATGGGTTCAGACCGTCCGCGATTTCGGGAGTATGACCTTTGTGGACCTACGAGACCGCTACGGGATTACCCAGTTGGTGTTCAATATGGAAAGCGATGCAGCCCTGTGCGAGCAAGCCCGCAAACTGGGCCGTGAGTTCGTCGTACAGGCTGAAGGCAGCGTGCGGGAGCGAAGCGCAAAAAACCCTAACCGCGCCACCGGGGATATTGAAATTGCCATCTCCGGTTTCCAGGTGCTGAATGCCTCCAAAGTACCCCCCTTCACTATCGAAGACGAGACGGATGGCGGCGACGACCTGCGCATGAAGTTTCGCTACCTGGACCTGCGCCGCGCACCGGTCCAGAACAATATCCTCTTCCGCTCAAAGTTGGCGCTCGAAGTGCGCAAATACTTAAACAGCAAGAATTTCGCAGAAATAGAAACGCCCTTCCTCATCAAAAGTACGCCGGAGGGCGCCCGCGATTTCGTAGTGCCCAGTCGAATGAACCCGGGCCAGTTTTACGCACTGCCGCAATCGCCCCAGACCTTCAAGCAGATTCTGATGGTAGCCGGCTATGACCGCTATTTTCAAATCGTGAAGTGCTTCCGCGATGAAGACCTGAGGGCCGACCGACAGCCGGAGTTCACGCAGATAGACTGCGAGATGGCCTTTGTCACGCGCGAGGACGTGCTAAATACCTTCGAAGGCCTGACGCGCTACTTGTTTCAGGAGACCATGGGCCTGGATCTGGGCGATTTCCCCCGCATGTCGTACGACGATGCGATGCGGCTCTACGGCTCTGACAAGCCCGACCTGCGCTTCGACATGGCCTTTAACGAACTGAACGACCTCGCTAAAGGCAAAGGCTTCCCGGTATTCGATCAGGCAGAACGGGTAGTCGGAATCGTAGCAACAGGGCAAGCCGGCTATACGCGCAAGCAGGTGGACGAACTCACCGACTGGGTCAAGCGACCGCAAATTGGTGCCAAGGGACTGGTCTATGTGCGCTACGGGGAAGACGGCACGCTGAAGTCCTCCGTGGATAAATTCTTCGATGAAGAAGCCCTCAAAGCATGGGCTGCACACATGGGAGCCAAGCCCGGCGATTTGATCCTCATCCTGGCCGGGGAAGAGGAAAAAACGCGCAAGCAATTAGGCGAACTACGCCTCGAAATGGGACGCCGCATGGGCTTAATGAAACCGGGCGAGTTCAAACCGCTTTGGGTCGTAGATTTCCCACTGCTGGAGTGGGACGAAGAGACACAGCGCTTCTACGCCATGCACCACCCTTTCACCTCCCCAAAACCGGATGATATAGCACGTATGACCAGCGACAACCACCAGGTGCTGAAAGACCTGCGCGCCGATGCCTACGACCTGGTACTAAATGGGGTAGAAATCGGGGGAGGCTCCATACGCATCCACAACCGAGCCCTGCAGGAAAAGAACTTCCGCCTGCTCGGGTTTACACAGGAAGAAGCTGAGCGCCAGTTTGGCTTCCTGCTCGGAGCTTTCGAATACGGCGCTCCCCCCCACGGAGGTATCGCCTTTGGCTTTGATCGCCTGTGCTCCGTGATGAACGGGCAAAACTCTATCCGCGATTTCATCGCGTTCCCCAAAAACAACATGGGCCGCGATATGATGATCGATGCGCCCTCAGAAGTCGCTTCTGCACAACTCGACGAGCTGAGCCTGGCGTTGGCATTGAAAAAATAGAGGGGTTGGGAGGG
>CAZSMU010000274.1:0-1982 GCA_964607915.1 uncultured Haliscomenobacter sp. | reverse complement strand
AAAAATGACTCTTTTTTCCCTCCTCGCTGACCCCGCGCAACAAGTCTATTTTTGACGAATCTTTTGGATAAGCCCCAGCGTCTCCGCAACTTTCTGAACCAGCTCATCAAAGCGACGTTCAGCCAGTATTTCCTTGGTGATCAATTGAGAGCCCATGCCTACGCAGGTGACGCCAGCCTCAAACCACTTGCGCAGACTTTCTTCGGTGGGTGAAACCCCACCGGTTGGCATGACGCTGGTCCATGGATGGGGGCCTTTAATATCTTTCACAAAGCCGGGGCCAGGCACCCCGCCGGGAAAGACTTTGACGATTTCGGCTCCCCATTCCTCGGCGCGGGCGATTTCAGTCAGGGTGCCACAGCCGGGCGACCAGAGGATCTTACGCCGATTGCAGACCACCGCAACATCTTCCCTGAATACGGGCGTCACAATAAAATTTGCTCCTAACTGAAGGAAGAGACTGGCCGTTCCTCCGTCGGGTATCGAGCCAACGCCCAGCATCATACCCGGGAGCTCTTTGAGGCAGTACTTGTTCAGCTCCCCAAATACTTCATGGGCGAAGTCGCCGCGGTTGGTAAACTCCAGGACTCTTGCGCCCCCGCGATAGCACGCTTCCAATACCCCTTTGCATAAATCGAGGTCAGGATGGTAGAACAAAGGCACCAGGCCGGTTCGCGACATCGTTTGTGCTACTTCTATGCGTGTATATTTTGCCATAGTTTTTCTTTTATTAGACTTGTTGCGCGGGGGATTATCGAGGGGTCAAAAAGGCCCTTTTTCGCCCACACTGTGCCTTTTTTCGGTCATATAGCGCCGCTATACTCCCTCAAAAAGCCTTCGCGTGGACAAAAAATGACTCTTTTTTTCCTCCCCTCTAACCCCGCGCAGCAAGTCTTTTGAACAAGTCTTTGCAAGACATTAGCGCGACACGCGTCCGCTGGCATCCCCTTTCATCAAGGTTTCTACCTCGGCAACGGTCACCAGGTTGGCATCGCCGTATATAGTGTGTTTGAGGCAGGAAGCCGCTACCGCGAAGTCGAGCGCCTTTTGGTCATCGCCCGCATATTGAATCAGACCGTAGATGAGGCCTCCCATAAAGCTGTCACCCCCGCCTACGCGGTCCACGATATGGGTGATTTGATAGGTGGGCGACTCGAACAGGTGCTGCCCGTCGTACAATACGCCGGCCCAGGAATTATGAGAGGCGTTGATGGAGCCTCGAAGGGTGATGATGACTTTTTTTGCCCTGGGGAAGCGCTGCATCATCTGCCGACATACCGAAACGTATGCCTTGGCATCCATGGTATGCCCTT
Source organism: uncultured Haliscomenobacter sp. (assembly GCA_964607915.1). Taxonomy (GTDB): domain Bacteria; phylum Bacteroidota; class Bacteroidia; order Chitinophagales; family Saprospiraceae; genus JADJPL01. Next base: position 669 of record CAZSMU010000274.1, on the reverse strand, counting down.
GGGTTACGTCCACGCCTTCGGGATGGATGTCAAAGTGTTTTTCTGCATCTTCTTCGTTTCCGAGGATGACATCACAACCGGCGACCAGCGCTTCCATCACTTCAGAAGATTTTTTTCCGTACTTCCAGAGGTTTTTGCGGTAGTTCAAGTCTGTGGAAACGGTGATACCCATTCGATTGGCAGTCTCAATAGCCTCCAGACAGGCATCTGCCGTGCCTTGCGACAGCGCAGGAGTGATACCCGTCCAGTGGAACCATTGTGTATCCTGGAACACTTCTTCCCAGTTGATCATACCTTTCTGGATGCTGGCCATCCCCGAATGGGCACGGTCATAGACCACTTTGCTACCTCGGCTCACAGCACCCATTTCGAGGAAGTAGATGCCCAGGCGCTCTCCTCCGCGGAGGACGTGCGTTACCCCGACCCCGCGTTTGCGCATTTCCATCAGCGCGCAATCCCCCAGCTCGTTCTGGGGCAGCCGGGTGACGAATTCCGTGGGTAGGCCATAATTGGCAAGGGAAACTGCGACATTGGATTCCCCGCCGCCATATACGACGTCAAAGGAGGCCGCCTGTGAAAAACGCTGAAACCCCGGCGGCGTCAGCCGGAGCATGATTTCTCCAAAAGTGACAATTTTCTTCATTGCTCGGTAATTTGATACGCGTTTTC
>CAZSMU010000273.1:0-2011 GCA_964607915.1 uncultured Haliscomenobacter sp. | reverse complement strand
GTCGAAATATGGCGTTTAAGGTGCTGCGGCGCTGACCCCGCGCCAAAAGTCTATTGAAAGATAAAGACCTTTTCCACTACATTTTTGCCTTCCAGTTCAGCAGCGGAGATAAGGGTCTCTGCTTTGCCCACCCCGTTTTTTGATACGCTGACCCGGTAGGATTTGCCCCGTTCCAATTGGATTTGGACGATGCCATTGAAGAAGAACTGGGTTTGCACGAATTTTTCCGTTCCGTCCTCCAAACGGGCAAACACATCGGCCTGTATGCCCTTAACGGCATCCCCTCCCTGTGCAGTACGGGCAGTTCCGCTCACTACGACAAAGCGATTGAGGGGTGCGGTTGCCGTGGCCTGTGGCGTAGGTTGGGTTAGAGCCGGTGTAGGCTCCTCAACCGCCTGGCGCGCGGGCTGTGCTGCCTTCTTTTGAGGCTTCGCCTCCGGCTGTCCATCCTGTTCCGAAGGCTCAGCCGATGGGTCTTCCTGCCACAATGCCCGCTGCTGGGCGCGTGTGCGACGGCCAAAAGCAAGGCTCATCCCGACGTTCGCATGCGCCTGTTGGCTGGTCTGGAATTGGAGTGCCGAAAGGATATTATCGGTGGCGGCAAATACCTGCACAGGGCCCAGGTTGAGGCTTGCGCCGACTCCCAGGGCACCAGGGGCTTGCGGAAAACGCGTATATCCCGCATTCAACTGCAGGATGCGGCGGAGGCGGGTCTGCACGTTGAAAGAGACGGGAATAATCGTTTCCCCTTCAAAAAATCGGGGGCTGAGCAATAGGCCGAGCGACGTGTGGGGCGCTATGAAATAATTTCCACCCAAGTAGGCATACGACGGCAGGCGGGTTTGGAAGGGGTCCAGGCTCGAGCGCGTATTGGATTGCAGGGAGTCAAAGAATAGGCGGGCATCCGCTTCGAAATTCTGGATATTTTCGATAGAAGGCGTAAAAGAGGCCGCCTGTATCCGGTCGGTATTCAGTTCATTTTCCCAGCGGATGCTGCCGAGGTCCAGGATACTGGCGAAAAGTTCGATTTTTTCATTCGGCTGGAACTGAACGCCGGCGTCCAGGGCTAGGCCATTGTTGCCGCGGTTGCGGAGGTAGGTAGCGGTCCCGTTTTCCAGTGCCCCGAGGCCTGAGGTATAAAAAGCGAGGCTCCCTTTCACGGAGACCGTGAGCTTTTGGAGGTTGTTTTCGAATACCAGTGCCTGGTTATCGGTACGGGCGCTGCCCAGCCCCGACAGCCATTTAAGGCGCAGTCCGGCGGATAGCCCGGGCAGGATGGAACGGGTATAGCCGAAGGCGTAGGATCGGTAGTGCAGGGCGTACAGCCCCAGGTTACTCAGGTCGTATGTCTTGCTCCTCTGTTCGGCGAGTTCCTTCTCGATATCGTCAAAAAGCTCGAAGACCGTAGAGGGAAAATCCACTTGCAACTGGAGTTGCTCGGAAACAGTAAAGCTGAAGAAGTTCTTGTTCACGCGAAAGCCTGCGTCCACCCAGTTGAGCTGCAGGTCCATCAGCAAGCGGTTTTGGGGGCCCAGCGCGGCGCGGATATCGGTAAAATCAGAGTCGAAAAAATCGCTGCCCCCTGTATTGTCCGGCAACAAGGCTGCCAGGTCGAAGCCGGCATTCGAGAAACGCCCGTTGACGTAGCCGGCTGCAGGTATGGCCACATATACATCGGAGAGGGGCATCCTGCCGGGGTTCAGGGCACTGGACTGGGGAACGCCCTGGAGGTTGAACAGCGCAAAATTCCACTGGGCGTTCAGCGCTCCGCTGCATACCGTCAGCACAAGCAGGAAGATAAACGGGTACTTGTAGTTTTTCATGGTGTGATGGTTTGATAAATCCTTCCATCAACGGGGGCAATTTTTCAAAAATCAAAACCTTTTTCCCTTTGTCATTATTATATACCATGATTCATGAAACCCGGGCGGGAAGCCGTTTTGCCTTTAGCACAAAAATAAAATCCCGCTTCTGACTCGAACGCATTGCAGAAACCACAAACCTCCTCCCT
>CAZSMU010000272.1:0-2031 GCA_964607915.1 uncultured Haliscomenobacter sp. | reverse complement strand
CCGGAGGGCGTTACCCCCGTAGAAATCGCCCGCTCCATCAGCGAAGGCCTGGCACAAAAAGTCCTCGCTGCCCGCATAAACGGTGAAATCTGGGACGGCGGACGCCCGGTCTCCACCGATGCAACCATTCAACTCCTCACCTGGGACGACAACGATGGCAAATCCACCTTCTGGCACTCCTCCGCCCACCTCATGGCGGAAGCACTCGAGGCCCTCTACCCGGGTATTAAATTCGGTACCGGGCCCGCTATCGAAAATGGCTTCTATTACGATGTGGACCCCGGCGGACAAACTATCTCCTCCGATGATTTTCCCAAAATCGAGGCCAAAATGCTCGAGCTGGCCCGCACCAAAAGTGCCTTTCGCCGCGAATCCATCACCCGCGATGCAGCCCTCACTTTCTTCAGAGAAAAAGGGGACGAATATAAAATCGAACTTATCGAAAAGCGCGGGGCCGGAGAAGCCCTTACCCTCTATCAACAGGGCAACTTCACCGACCTCTGCCGGGGGCCCCATATCCCCGATACCAGCCTGATCAAAGCCGTCAAACTGACCAATATCGCTGGCGCTTACTGGCAGGGCGATGAAAGCCGTCAGCAGCTCACCCGGATCTACGGCGTCAGCTTTCCTAAACAAAAAGAACTGCAGGAATACCTGACCATGCTCGAGGAGGCCCGCAAACGCGACCACCGCAAACTCGGCACCGAACTCGAACTCTTCATGTTTTCCGAGCGGGTAGGCCCCGGCCTTCCCATCTGGCTGCCCAAAGGCAACGCCCTCCGCGACCGCCTGGTGCAGTTTATGCGCACCGAACAGGAAAAACGCGGGTATAAACTCGTCACTACCCCCCATATCGGTCGCAAAGAACTCTATATCACCTCCGGCCATTACGCCAAATACGGTAAGGACAGCTTCCAGCCTATCCATACGCCGCGCGAAGGGGAAGAGTTCCTGCTCAAGCCCATGAACTGCCCCCACCACTGCGAAATTTACGCCCACAGGCCCCACTCCTACCGCGATCTGCCCCTGCGCATCGCGGAATTCGGCACCGTGTACCGCTATGAGCAAAGCGGTGAACTGCATGGGCTCTCCCGCGTGCGCGGCTTTACCCAGGACGATGCCCATATCTTCTGTGCCCCCGAACAGCTCAAGGACGAGTTTCTCAACGTCCTCGACCTTACCCGCGTCGTACTGCGCAAAATGGGGTTCAAAGAGTTTACCGCACAAATCTCCCTACGCGATCCTTCCAACCCAGAAAAATATATTGGCTCCGACGAAAACTGGAATGCAGCTGAATCTGCTATCATCGAAGCTGCCCAAACCGCACAGCTCAAAACCGTGACGGTGCCCGGTGAAGCCGCCTTCTACGGCCCCAAACTCGACTTCATGGTGCGCGATGCCATCGGCAGGTCCTGGCAGCTCGGCACCATCCAGGTGGACTACAACCTGCCGGAAAGGTTTAAGCTCGAATATATCGGTGCCGACAATAAGCCCCACCGCCCGGTAATGATCCACCGCGCACCCTTCGGGTCCCTGGAGCGCTTCATTAGCATCCTCATCGAAAATACTGCAGGAAAATTCCCCCTGTGGCTCACGCCCGACCAGTATGCCCTCCTGCCTATCAGCGACCGGTTTATTGACTATTGCCGGGAAGTACAGGCCCTCCTCGCCACCCATGACATCCGCGGCTATGTGGACGAGCGCAACGAGACCATCGGCAAGAAAATCCGCGAAACCGAGCTTCGCCATACCCCCTTCATGCTGATCGTCGGCGAACAGGAAGCCAATAACCGGACCGTCGCCGTGCGCAGACAAGGAAAAGGCGACCTCGGCCCCATGGCCGTGAACGATTTCCCCGCTTTTTTCAACGAGCAGATTCGCACCGAAGAAAACGAAGGTTAACTGATCCGTTAGAGCCTGAAAATCCTCCTTTTACCCCAAAACGATGCCCTACAGTGAAAACCAGGAGGTCAAATGTTAATCTTTTTTTAATAAGTGGAACTATTGTTTGCACGTACAGGTTGTTCTTTG
>CAZSMU010000271.1:0-2063 GCA_964607915.1 uncultured Haliscomenobacter sp. | reverse complement strand
TAAAGCTGGGTGGGCAGTTCAACCGCACGGATCGTACCTTCGATGAGTACTCGTACCAAATGTTTAATACCGGAATTCCCTCCGAACTGCGCTTCAACAATTTCCAGGGCAACTTCAATGGGTTTTTCGACTACCGCAATTTCGGACTTATCGATACGCTCTACAACAACGCCGGCCAGGTATCTAATTACACGACGGGCTACTACTACATCAACGGGAGCAACCTGAAAAACTTCTACACTGGTTCTGAGCAGGTGGCGGCCGCCTATCTCATGGGTATTGTCAACCTGACTCCCAAACTGAAAGTAGTAGGGGGACTCCGCTACGAAACCACTCAACTGAACGTAAAAGCTGGCGACGGTACTACAGGTAATATAGACCTCGGCGATTTGCTCTATTCCTTTAACACCATCTATGCGTTGAACGACAAATCCAACCTGCGCCTGGCAGCGACCAAGACTCTGGCACGCCCGAACCTGCGGGAGTTAGCCCCGTTCGAACAGTTCGATACCAAAAATGGCTTCTTCAACGTGGGCAATACGCAACTGAAGCGGACGCTGATTCAAAATTTCGATCTCCGCTACGAGTTATATCCCCGGACGGGCGAACTCATCGCACTGAGCGGTTTTTACAAAAACTTCTCAGACCCTATCCTCCGCCAGTTCAATCCCCGCGCTACCACGCCGGAGCTCCGCTTTATCAACATCCCGGAAGCCGTCGTGTACGGCGCGGAACTGGAGCTGCGCAAACAGCTCGACATCTTTGGCCCGGCGTTCCGTTCCTTTTATTTCAGTTCCAACGTTGCCCTGATTTACTCTTCCTACGATATACCCGAAGAGGAAGTCGCTGCCTCCCGTGCCATCAACCCGGCCTACGACCGCAGCTCCCGTCCGTTCCAGGGCCAGGCTCCCTATATCGTAAACCTGATCTTATCGTATATCGAACCCGAGAGTGGATGGGAAGCCTCTCTGGCGTACAACGTCACCGGAGAACGGCTTTACAACATTTCCCTCTTCGCAACGCCAGATGTGTATGAAAAGCCTTTCCCACTCTTGAACTTCAAAGTGAGCAAGCGTTTTGGAAGCCACTACCAGGCGAGCTTCAACGCGCGCAACCTGCTGAACTCCGTAAACCGCCGGGTGCTGGAGTTCAATGGCAAGACGTATGATGCAGAGTCCCTGACTATCGGCTCCGGCTTTGGGTTCAGCTTGTCATACTGGATAAAATAAGATTCCAAAATCTAAAAAAATTCTTTCCCACCATGCGCTATCTGTCCCTGCTGATTCTGAAATCACTGCATTTCCTTGGGGTCAAAAGAAGCAGGTACAACCTCGGCCTCCAGGATTGGAACGACACATCCTCGTGGTCCCCGGAATTTCCACCCCAGCCTTTGGCCTATCCCATAAACGACTTGTTTGCAGGGCCAAAGGCTGGGGGCTCCCTGCAAATTGCCGTGATTGGCACCGGGAAAGTAGGGAGTGCCCTGACTACCTGCTGGGCGTCAAAAGGGCATAAGATATACCTCGGAGTACTCGATATCCATGATTTTAAGGGGAGTAAGTTGTTGAAATCCAAAAGAATATCTCTATACCCCATTCGACAGGCAGTGGCTAAAGCAGAGATAGTGCTCATTGCGACGCCTGCCACTGCCATTTTTGAGCTCATTGCCCAAATGGGGGATGTATCCGAAAAGATTGTCATTGACGCTACGAATGCATTGCGCCATGCCCCTGTACCGTACCCGACGGCTTACCACTGTCTCAAGGCCAACACCAAGGCCCGGGTCGTCAAGTGCTTCAACACCACCGGGTACGAAAATATGATCAATCCGGTGTACGATGGAGAGGGAATTGATATGTTCATGGCCGGCGACAGCATCGAGGCCAAAGCTGTCGCCACTCGATTGGCGCTGGATGCTGGCTTCGCCTCCTGCGTTGATTTCGGGGGTTCCGATAAAGTTGAGTTGCTGGAGAAACTGGCTCTTGCCTGGTTCAACCTGGCTTGTGTGCAGGGCGAAGACAAAGATATCGCGTTCAAACTGGTACATAGGCAAAAAATCAGGG
>CAZSMU010000270.1:0-2082 GCA_964607915.1 uncultured Haliscomenobacter sp. | reverse complement strand
CAAAGCGCAGTATTTCTACGTTTCTTCTTACGACAATATTTAATAGACTTGTTGCCCGGCTATGAAACATCTCCTGCTTTTTCTGCTGCCCTGCTGTACGGCCAGCGTCTCTCTTTACGGTCAAAACAAGCCTGTCATCCCGGGCCCGACCGTTCCTTCAGAAGCGGCGAAAAAATCAGCCCCTCTGGAAGCATACGCTTTTGATCTCAGCCCCGTATCGGCGGATCTCGACTGGATGCCCGCGCTCAGCGGCAAACCGCGCATGGCGCCGGAGCGCAGCAAAGACTACGAAAAACTGGAAGCGATTAAAGCTGAAAAGCAAGGGATAAAGTCCGCCCGGCTCCAAAAAAACTTTTTCGAACCAGAGTCCGAGAGTGCCATCACCCCTCTGCTGGCGAGGAACTTCTCCGGGAACGCCAACAATGGCTCCTCCCCGCTCGACAACTCTATCGCAGTTTCAAACGGGGGCTGGATCGTCAGCGTCATCAATACCAATATCCAATACTACAACGTCAACGGGCAGCGCACCTTTACCAACACCATTGAAAACTTCTTCAACTTCGCCGGCATAGAAGATGTGTGCGACCCGCTCGTATTGTACGACAGCGAAGCGGACCGCTTCATCTTCTTCGCGCAGGAATGTTCCGGAGATCCCAAAAACAGCCATTTGCTCATCAGCTTTTCCAAGTCGAACAACCCCGCTCAGGGCTGGTGGCTGTACAAGTTGTCGGGCAACCCCCGCAACAACAACACCTGGTTCGACTACCCCAAAATGGCGGTCACGACCAACGAACTCCTCATCAGCGGCAATTCTTATAACGGGGAAGATTTCGAGGAAGCCCTGCTGTTCCAGATCCAAAAGGCTGGAGGGTACAGCGGGGGGAAGCTGGTTTACCAGTACTGGCATTCCATGCCCGGCAACCCGCATACCGTGCTTCCTTTGGGCTATGCCCTTTCCGGCAGCTACGGGCCGGGCGCGTATTTGGTGGCGACGGAGACGGAGGGCGCGGATTACATCCATTTTTACGACCTGACCAATGACATGAGCGCAGCCGACGAGGCCCTAAACTACTACAAGCTGCCCACCGCCCCCTACTCCCCGGTGGCCAACGCCGCTCAAAAAGGGACTTCCCGCCTGCTCGACAACGGCGACTGCCGTGCCTTGTCGGGCTTTTACCTCGATACTACCGTCCACGTGGTGTTCCACACCGACCCGGAAAACAACAGCTGGAACGGCATCAACTATTTGCGCATCAACGTCCTCACCAGGAAAATCTCCTCTTCGACCTTTGGGCTGGCCGGAAGCTATGACTACAGCTATCCGGCCATAGCGTCCCTCAGCACCGGCAACAACGATAAATCGGTCATGATTGGCTTTTGCCGTTCTTCCGAGAACAGCTACCCCGAAATCCGCGTCGTAGCCTGCGACCATACCATGTCCTGGAGCTCTTCCGTACTGGTGAAGGCAGGCGTAAACTACGTGGATTATTCCAGCAGCAACAGCAAGGACAGCGAGCGTTGGGGCGACTACACGGGCATGGCCCGCTGGCTGGGGGCCGCGACGCCGACCGTCTGGATGAGCGCGGCATACGGAGCGGGCAACAACGAATGGTCCACCTGGATAGCCGAAGTCAAGCGGGTGAACAGCGCGACCCCCTCCGATGCGACCTCTATCCCGGAAGGGAGTTTCAAACTGTACCCAAACCCCGGCCAGGATCTGTTCCGCACGGAGTTCACCCTCGACGAAGCCCTGCCGCTGCGCATCGTCCTCTACAACGCCCAGGGCGCATCGGTGAAAACGCTCTTCGAGGGCCACGCACAAGCCGGTGAGAATGTGTTCTCTTTCAACCGCTCCAACCTGCCTTCCGGCACGTATGTCCTGTCGGTATATGCCCGCTCTGCCCTTATGAAGAGCGTGAAGCTGGTGGTTGGGGGGGAGTAAGAGGCCGTGTGAAGAACAGACTTGTTGCGAGAAATCATCCAGGAGTCAAAGCCGCTTTCCCCCCTCACTGACCCCTCGCAACAAGTCTGTTCTCATCCTTCCGTCACTCCAGCACAATCATTTTGCGGGTGGCGCGGAAG
>CAZSMU010000269.1:0-2155 GCA_964607915.1 uncultured Haliscomenobacter sp. | reverse complement strand
GCCCTTCGTTATAGCTGACGTGCAGGTAGTTGGAGCCGGCGTACAGCTTGTTGCCGTCGTGTGGGCTAAAGAAGATGGGGTAGTTCCAGTTGAAGCGGTATTTCATGACTTCCACGCCGGAGCCGGCCGGATTATCGGGCCACACGTTGGTGCTGCGCTCCTGGCCGGTTTTGTGGTCCAGGCGGCTCATATAGCCTTTATAGGTTCCTGCATAGACGATGTCCGGGTCGTCGGGGTCTGGGGCTAGGTGAGCGCTTTCGCCCCCGGCGGAGACGTCCCAGTCTTTTTCGGTGATATAGCCTCCGGCGCTGCGGTGCAGGATACGTATGGTGCTGTTGTCCTGCTGGGCACCGAGGATGCGGTAGGGAAAGTGGTTGTCGGTGGTGACGCGGTAGAACTGGGCGGTGGGTTGGTTGTGGTACGTGGTCCAGTTTTGGCCAGCGTCGTAGCTGATCTGGGCGCCGCCATCGTCGGCAACGGCCATGCGCTGGTTGTTGTCTGGGTCTATCCAGAGGTCGTGGTGGTCGCCGTGGGGCGTTTCGATGCCGGTCCAGTTTTTGCCGCCGTCGTCGGAGCGCCAGAAGTCCACGTTGGCCACATATACTTTGTTTTCGTCTTTGGAGTCGGCGTAGATGCGGGAGTAGTACCAGGCGCGCTGCCGCAGTTCGCGGAAGTCGCTGGTGCGGGTCCAGGTCTCGCCGCCGTCGTCGGAGCGGAATACGCCGCCGTCGAGGTGTTCTATGCAGGCCCAAAGGCGGTTGGAATTGACCGGGGAGACGGCTATGCCGATGATGCCGAGGGTACCTTTGGGCATGCCGGGCTGGTGGGTGAGTTTAGTCCAGGTATCGCCCCCGTCGGTGCTTTTCCAGAGGTGGGAGCCGGGGCCTCCGCTGTCCATGCGGTAGCCGTTACGGCTGATTTCCCAGGTGCTGGCGTATAGGATGCGGGGGTTATTGGGGTCGAGGATCAGGTCCACTGCGCCGGCTTTTTCGCTTTCGAAGAGGATGCGTTCCCAGGTCTTGCCCCCGTCTTTGGAGCGATAGACCCCGCGTTCCTGGCTGGGTTTCCACAGGTTGCCCATAGCGGCCACATAGACCAGGTCGGGGTTGTGCGGGTGTACCCGGATGCGCCCGATATGCTCGGACGATTTCAGCCCGATGGATTTCCAGGTCTTGCCGGCATCGGTGGAGCGCCAGAGCCCCCAGCCCGAGGATACGTTTCCGCGCACGGTCTGTTCGCCTTCCCCGACATACAGAACGTTGGGGTCGCTTTCTGCTACTGCTACTGCACCGATAGATCCTCCGAAGAACCCGTCGGAGATGCAGTGCCAGGTCTGCCCCCCGTCCAGGGTACGCCATACGCCGCCGCCTGCCGTACCCTGGTAATAGAGGTTGGGCTGGTGCCGCACCCCGGTTACTGTACAGGAGCGCCCTCCGCGGAAGGGTCCTACGAGTCGCCATTTCATGCCTTCGTACAGGCGCTGGTCAAAATGGGTGGAGGCCGGGTGCTCCACAGCAGGCGCTGCCGCGGGCTTCCCTTTTTTTTGCCCGCTCGCTTGAAATCCGATCAGCAAACAGGCCAGGAAAAGAACAAATCTTGCATGCATAATCCGCAATGTGTTTAGGTGGATAAAAACCTGGGGCGATGGGGATTGGCTGTATCCAGTGGGGCAGCGCTAAAAATACGGGAAAAGATAAAATATTGGATAGGTTCTGTCGGCGTGGAAGGAAATATTTTTTTCCAAAATGTCCGGATACCCATTAGCTTTGTCGTGGAATATGGAACCACAAACATTCACCTTTTACGCGGATACTGCCCAGGAGAGCGCTTGGCTCTGGGGCGGTCTTTTGTGCGCCATCACCGCTGCGGCGGTGCTATATGGCATGACGCGCCATAAAAGACCGGGACGGCGGGGCGTCGAGCAGTCTCTTGTCCGGATGTTGTTGTTTTTCCTGCTCCTGACAGGGGCAGGGGCTGCTTTGTTCAGCGCTCTGGCTATTGGCCGCCTGCATGCGGTGGTCGTGGGTCGAAACGGTATCGAGTACGGCAAACTGAACATTCCCTGGCGGGAGGTCCGTCAGGTGTATATTGTAAATACCCAACAAAAGAATGCGCTCAACCAGACCGAAGGGCATACCAAAATACTGATGGTTGA
>CAZSMU010000268.1:0-2166 GCA_964607915.1 uncultured Haliscomenobacter sp. | reverse complement strand
GCTCTATGGCCTGGCGTCAGTTCACTCCTCTCGACATCATCGCCGAGGGAGTGGACATGCAGTTCCTCTCCCACCCGATCTGGTGGATGGCGGAGGGGGAAAACCAGGCTGCTAAAATAAGAAGCATGACGGCGCAGGCCGAACAGGCCCTGCGAGACGATAGCGAGGGGTATTTGGTGTATATGCAAAAAGTACTCGACGACAGGGAGCGCTTCGACCGGTACTTCCGGGAGACGCAAAAGAATTAGACTTGTTGCGAGGGGAATCATCCGATAACGACAAATATAATATTGACATGCCAGTTCCATTTATTGATTTAAAGCGGTTTGAAGCGGGCTTTCTCGACCGCTGGAACGCCGAAGCAGGTGTTATGTCGTCGAATGCACAGTTCATCGGCGGCAAACCTGTCGAGTTGTTGGAAAACCGCCTCCGGGCAGCCTGCGGGTCGGAGGCAATCAGCTGCGCCAACGGGACAGATGCCCTTCAGCTGGCGCTCCGCGCCCTCGGCGTGGGCAGAGGGGATACCGTGCTCCTGCCCGAATCCACATTCTGGGCGACCTTTGAAGCGGTCGTGAACGTAGGGGCAGACCCGCATACGGTGGATTGCAACCTGGAAGACCAGGCCATAGAGGTTGACCTGGTGGCCGACCTGCTCGAACGCGTCCGGCCTAAAGCGGTCATTGTGGTGCACTTGTACGGTTGGGGCAGTACCCGCCTGCACGAACTACGCCGTCTTTGCCGGGAAGCAGGCGTGCCGCTCCTGGAGGATGCAGCCCAGGCATACGGGGTAACCCTGGACGGGGCAACGCTTTTTTCAGGAGCACTCATCGCTACGACCTCTTTCTATCCGGCCAAGGTACTGGGAGCCGCGGGCGACGGGGGCGCCGTCTTTTGTCAGGACGAGGCGCTGGCCGCCAAAATACGCTGCCTGGCTAACCACGGCCGGACAGCCCACTACGGACACGGCGAAGTGGGGTGGAATTCGCGTATGGACGCGCTGCAGGCGGCTTACGTCAGCCTGTCCATGGACTATATAGACAGCCGCCTCGCCTCCCGCAGGGCATCCGCCCAGGTGTATCGCGAGCGGCTGGGGCAGCTCGCCCCCCGCTTACAGGTCGTACAGGCCCCCGCAGGCTATGTGGAAAACGGCTACTGCAACGTGTGCCTGGTACACAGCGAAGAGGATAAAAAGAACCTGGAAGGAAAATTGAAAGAAAACAGCATCGGCTTTGGCAATATCTACCCGTCGCCCATGTCAGAGCAGCCAGGGGCAAAAGCATATTTGCAAGGCAAAACCGGGTCCGGACAAGCCGCCTGGCTATGTAGCCATGTGGTCAACCTCCCCCTGTTCCCCTATATGTCCGAGGCTGAACTCGACGAGGTAATTGGGGTCGTAGAAGCTGTATTCGCTTAAATCATGGTGGGGAAAAGGACTTTTCCTCTCTTTACAACAAAACAAATCCGTATGGAACCAGTGAAATATGCCGTTATCGGGGTCGGGAATATGGGCAAAAACCATGTGCGCTCGCTCAGCGAGATGCCTGAGGCACACCTCGTAGCGGTAGCCGATGCAAATTCTGCGCTTGCAGATCAGTTTGCCAAACAATACCACTGCCAGGGATACTCGGATTACCTGGAAATGATCGAGCGCGACGACATCGCCTGCGTTTCCGTATGCGTCCCCACCTCAATGCACCTCGAGGTCGCGTCAGCTTGTATCCGCAGGGGAAAGCATGTACTACTCGAAAAGCCGATTGCCTCGACGGTAGAAGAAGCCCTCGCCTTACAGCGCCTGGCTAAAGAGCACAACGCATGCCTCATGATAGGACATATCGAACGGTTCAACCCCGCCGTACAAAAAGTAAAGGAACTTATCCAGAAAGGGGAAATAGGCCGCGTGGTATCCATTATGGCAAGGCGGGTGGGGGTATTTCCTCCTCAGATCAAAGATGCCAACATAGCAGTGGACCTGGCTATCCACGACCTGGATATCGTCAACTATCTACTGGATGCGCTTCCCCTGGAAGTCGCTTTTGACAAACGCCGCAACCATATCGAACACCGCGAAGATTCCGTGGAGTTCTTCCTCCGCTACCCCAACGCGGCTGCTTACGTGCAGGCCAACTGGATTACGCCCGTCAAAATACGCAAGCTGAACATCACCGG
>CAZSMU010000267.1:0-2169 GCA_964607915.1 uncultured Haliscomenobacter sp. | reverse complement strand
CATACTACTGGACATTTTTACAAAACCTATGGTTTTTCGCTGAAAAGAATGTCAGGATGTACTCTATAAAAGTTTGTAAATCGCGGCATTTAGCGGTGAGGATGGCGAGACCGTCCCGGAAGATGGAGACCTGGCGGCATTTGAACCCGTCCTTATAGTGGTTCAGGGGAGTAAGGTCGCGCCGTTTCCAACCTTCGCGAATAGCCAGGGAGTAGGCCATGGTAAAAAGAGCCATGAGGAGCTTGTTTTTTCCTTGGTCTCTGAGGTTGAGATCCTCGAGGTTGTAGCCGTTGGTCTTCAGGTGGAGGAAGAGGCTCTCGATTTTCCAGCGCTGGCGGTAGAGCTCGGCGGTGGCCCGGGTCGGAGGCAGCGTGGTCAGAAAAATCATGTAGTCTTCCTTGGCGTTCGATTTTTGGTTGGGCACCATGAAGAATGAAAAAGCGGCCCCCTCCAGGATGATCCGCTTGCGGACCAGTTTGTTCTTTGAGACACACCTTTCATACATGGCCTGGTACGTCCTGCCCGGCTGTTGGCATACCTCGTCGTAGAAATCGTTCCATTTCAACCGGATCAGGAAATGCAATCCACTGTCTTTTAGGAATTTGAACCATCTTTTACCCGTGTACTCCCGGTCGGCCAACAAGGTCATCCCCCTGAGATTGAAAAGCTTGAGCGCAGCGGTCATCATCTCCTGGCGCTCCTCCTGGCTGGATGACCCCAGTTTTTCCAGCTGTACCCAGTAGATGGGCACGGCCACTTTTCCGGCCAACACGGCCAGTACCAGATAGTGCACTTTGGATTGGCCGATCGTCCAGCTCGTACCGTCCAGCAAAAGGGTTTTGAAGCCCATGCGCTGCAGCAGCTGCAAGTTGAGGCGCATGAGGTCGTTCAACAGTTTTTTGCTCTGGCCCCAGGTCTGGAAGAACCGAATCAGCCTTTTGTAGTGGCTGTCCGGCTGCGTGCCTTCCTTGTCGAGCACAGCCCCGATGTAGTCCTTCATTTTGTTGAGGTTGGACGTGCGCGCCAGGGGGATCAGGCTGGTCAGCAACCATATATTTTTTACGGCTCCCAGGCCGTAGGTAGCGTATAAATCGCTAAATTTGCGCAAGTGTGGAGAGAGCATGGATGTTGTTTTTGTTTGACACCCAAATATCCCGCTTTCTCTGCACTTTTTCAAAAATGTCCAGTAGTATGGATAAAAATAGCATTGAGTTTGGGGCGAAACTGGGGGTGAGTGAAATAAGTGGATTTAGCCGGATAGACCGTATCAGCTGGGAAGCGTACAGCGAATCGAAAGACTTGGTTTTACAGGTAGAGGAATACAGGAAGCTGTTTGGGTATTATCCGGAGGTTGTAATGGCGGATGGGGCGTATTTGGGCAGGGCGAACCGGAAATATCTCCAGGGGCGAAATATCCGTCACACGGGTAAGGCGATGGGTCGCCCGCGACAGATGACGCGTGCGGAGCGGTTGGAAATAAAGAAAGAGCGTGGCGAACGCAACCATGTAGAGGGTAAATTCGGCCAGGCGAAGAACGGTTATGGTTTGACGGACATCCGGGCACGTGGGAAAGTCACATCGGAAGCGTGGATCGGGGGGATATGGCTTGCGATGAACCTAAAGCGCTACATGGATTTATTGTCCAAAGTAGGCCTTATGGCGATCATTCAGCTGGTGATCGTCTTTTTGAGTGCTTTTTTGGGTAAAACAAGGGCTTTTGGAAGGGCTGTGGCGGGACAATTGAGCGTAATGAAGGGATTACCCGATTTTATCTGGGCAAGGCAACCCGGGTATTGGGGTGCCCCATCCCTGGCCAGGTCCTTGTGATAGGACTTTTTCAGCAAACTCTAGTTACCAAAAATCTGTTATTAAATATCATGGAAAGATACGAAGAATTAGAGAGTGTAAGAGGTATCGCAGCACTTTTAGTGGTGTTTGAGCATATTCCTAAGTGGAATAAAGCCCTTTATGACATTAATTTTATCAAAAATGGTTATCTGATGGTAGAACTTTTTTTTGTACTATCGGGATTTGTAATTTATAATGCGTATGGGAATAATATAAAGACAAGATATGACTTGTTAAGGTTTCAATTTTTGCGCTTTGGTAGGCTTTATCCAGTTCACTTGTTGTTTCTGATTATTTTTCTTTTCGTTGAAGTGCTGAAAT
>CAZSMU010000266.1:0-2214 GCA_964607915.1 uncultured Haliscomenobacter sp. | reverse complement strand
GGTGCGGGAACAGGGCACGGGCCTCTTCGAGCAGCCCGCCTTGCCACATGTGCGCAACCCGCTCATGGATGCGCTCGTAAAGAGCAGCGCGGTCCCAGGACAATTCAATGAACACGGGCTGGAAAAAGCGCTGTGCTTTCCGCCCGCTGCGAAAAGAGGAGTAGGGCTGTCCAGCAGCCCGGCATACCGAAATGGCCCGGATGAGGCGGTGCGGGTTCTGCCGGTCCACAGTATCGTAGTACTCCGGATCGCACACGCGCAGCTCCTCCTGCAGAGCGGCAAGCCCCTTTTCCAGGAACAGGGCTTCCACTTCTTCCCGCAGGCGCAGGGGCACCTCCGGAAACTCGTCCAGCCCTTCGCACAGGGCTTTCACAAACAAGCCGGACCCCCCGGACAGAATGGCCACGTCCCGCTTCTCGAACAAGCGCTCCAGGCAGTCCAGCGCTCCGCGCTCGTAGTCACCCACACTGTATGGCTCGTGGATAGACAGGCTGTTGATAAAATGATGCGGGGCTTCCGCCAACTCCTGATCGGTGGGCTTTGCAGTACCAATACACATCCCCGATAATTCTGCCGGCTGTCGGCCGACAGGATTTCCGTCCCGAAGTGCCGGGCAAGCCGAATGGCCAGGGCTGTTTTCCCGCTGGCAGTCGGCCCTCCGATTACGATGAGGTGTTTTTTCATATCCGGGCAGCCTGCACGAGACAGGAAGCTTGTGTGGAAATTCGTATGGCACTTAGTAGACTTGTTGCGAGGGGGATCATCGCGGGGTCAAAAAGGCCCTTTTTTGCCCACACTATGCCTTTTTTCGGTTATATAGCGCCGCTATACTCCCTCAAAAAGCCTTCGTGTGGACAAAAAATGACTCTTTTTTCCCTCCTCGCCGACCCCTCGCAACAAGTCTAGCATAAAACCGTATCTTTACCCGATAAGAAACACCATGCTCTATTACATAGTTCGACCCATCGCCCGACTGGCCCTGTGGCTGTATTACCGGAAAATATACCTTTCCCACCTCGAACGTATTCCGCAGGGCAAGCCCGTCATCCTGGCCTCCAACCATCCCACGGCGTTCATGGAGCCCTGCCTGATGGCCGTCTTCATGCGCCAGCCCCTGCACTATCTCGTGCGGGGCGACTTTTTCCAAAAGCCCCTTTACAATTTTCTCCTCCGCTCTCTCAAGATGATTCCCATCTATCGGCTCATAGACCTGGGCTATCAGGGACTTAAAAACAACTACGCTACCTTCTCGGCCTGCTACGAAGCCCTCAACCGCAACCAGACGATTATGATCTTCCCGGAGGGCAGCACCCTGCACGAAAAACGCCTGCGGCCCATCCAAAAGGGCATCGGGCGCATCATCGCCGGAGCCTACCAGCAATATCCCGATATGCAGGAAATCTTTGTCGTACCCATCGGCGTGAATTTCACCTACGCCGAGCAGCCCCGCGGCGAAGCTATGATTGATATCGGAGAGCCTATCCCCACCCGCGCCCTGTTCGAGGGCCATCCCTCCCAGGCCGCCCATACCCTCACGAAAATACTGACCAGCGCCCTCGAAGAACGGGTCGTCATCATCCGCGAAGAAGCCGATGAGGAATTGGCCGAATACCTGCTCCTGCTCGACCGAAGTACCCGCCCAAGCCGCATTTTCCCCGTCCGCTCTGCCGATATCGCCCCACTAAAAGCAGAAAAGAAAGTCTGCGAACAACTCAACGCCCTCTCGTCCGAACACAAACAGCAGTTGCTGCACGCGGCACGTACCTATTTCTCCGCCCTGAAGGCCCACGGACTGGAAGACTGGGCCCTGCACCGCCAGGACACTCCCCGGCCCTCAACCCGCTTCCTGCACCTGCTGGCCACCCTGCCTGCCTGGCTGGGCTTGCTCTTTTGCCTGCCCCCTATGGCCCTCGCCCACTACATTCGAAAAACCCAGGTGGAGCGCCCGGAATTTTTTTCCCCCATCCTCCTGGCCTCCTCTATGGGGGCTTTCGTGCTCTACTACCTCCTCTGGCTACTCCTCGCCAGTTACAACGGCCAGTGGGCTATCCCGGCCGCTGCCCTCCTCCTGAGCCTCCTCGGCTACTTCGGGATGCTGCACCGGGAACAGGGCAGACGCCTGGAGGTGCTGCGGCGCAAGCATGCATTGAGCCCCAGCGCACAAGCCCATCTCCTCGAGCTTCGCCAACAGCTTTTAAAATTATTTTGAAAAAA
>CAZSMU010000265.1:0-2235 GCA_964607915.1 uncultured Haliscomenobacter sp. | reverse complement strand
CGAGGATAGCTAAAATCAGGTTTTTCATAAGACAATGCGTTTTTGATGGCTTTAGTGTAAGGTAAAAGTAGTACAAAACAGCGGTTGTCTCTTAGTTTTTTATACGGAGAGTACGGGTGTATGCATAGATTTTTTAAACAAAAGAATAAATCATGCGTTATGAGGCATTAGTTTTTATATTGTAACCCACTTTTAATCTTGTGCCCTCTCGGCGCTAACATTCTTCCATTATGACGATGAATCCAGCACATGCTCAAAACGGATCGGTAAAGGCGGGAATTGATGACCTTTCTATCTATATCCCGCGCATTTATCTGCCGATGGAGACTTTGGCCGAGAGTCGGGGCTACGAGTTTGCCAAGTTGCGCGACGGCCTGGGGCTGCACGCGATGGCCTTTCCCGATGCCCATGAGGATCCTGCCACGATGGCGGCTAATGCGGTTCTCGAACTGATGGAACAAAACCAGTTAGACCCTGCTCAAATCGGCCGAATCTACATGGGTACCGAGAGTGCGCTGGACGGCTCCAAGCCGACTGCGACCTATGTGCTGGATATGCTTACCCAGTATTATTCGCGCCAATATGGTCCCGACTGCTTCCTCAACTGCGATGTGGTGGACCTGACCTTCGCTTGTATAGGCGCCGTGGATGCGCTCCAGAATACCCTCGATTGGGTGCGCGCCAAAGCGGGGCGCATAGGGATTGTGGTCAGCTCGGATGTAGCCAAGTACGAAATGGGCTCCGGTGGGGAATATACCCAGGGTGCCGGGGCGATTGCCCTGCTCATACGCCAGGACCCGCGCCTGCTGGCCATAGAGGGCAACTGGGGCGTGGCGGCGCGCAGCGTACACGATTTCTTCAAGCCGGTGCGTACCTTTCACAAAGAGCAAATCGTCGCCGAGGTGCTCAAGCTGGCTGGTATGGAACATATTTCTCCCGAAAAAATCCTGGCCCAGCTCTCCGATACCCTCTCGGTGGAGGGCTTTCTCGACAGCAACGAATCCGAGGTACAGGTGCACAAGGAAACGCCGATGTTCGATGGCCCGTACTCCAACGCTTGCTATCAGGAACGCATCCGCGAAGCGCTGAGCGATTTCGTGCGCTCCAATGGCCTCGCCGCCGATACGCCGGTGACCAACCGCTGGAAACGCCTGGCTTTCCACCTGCCGTACGCCTTCCAGGCGCGCCGGATGTTTTCAGAAGTCTTCTTCGAAGAGGCGGTAAAATCGGGTACCTGGGCGAACATCCAGAGCGAAGTGGCCTTCGCACAGCCGAAACCCGGTGATTTTAACTCTGAGGAGGCATACCAGAATGCGTATGCTGAATTCCTGCGCGCCATCACCAAGACGCGCTCATACCGCCAGTACGTCCAGGATAAAATTGAAAAGAGCGAGCGGGCTTCTTCCCTCATCGGCAATATGTACACGTCCTCGATTTTCTTGGCGCTGATCAGTATCATAGAGTCGGATCTTCGCGAGGGGGTAGAGTTGAGCGGTGCCCGCATCGGCTTCTTCGGATACGGCAGCGGCTCCAAGTCCAAGGTGTTTGAAGGGGAAGTACAGCCTTCCTGGCGCGAGGTCGCCGAAGGATGGAGGCTGATGGACCGCCTCAAAGAGCGCCAGGCGATCTCGTACGCCACCTACGAAGCGCTCCATCGCAAGCAGCTCAAGCAGAGCGTCGGGGATATCTCCGGTGAATTCTACCTCGACGCCGTCAACCAGGAACCGGGCAATTATACCGGTGCGCGCACGTATCGCTGGAAATACGAGCGCACGCCCAAGCTGGTGCCCCATGTCTAACTTACTGGTACTCTGGCTTTATCTCGCACTGTTCCCCTGGTACTCCAATCGCACCGCGCCCGCCGGGGCACCGGTGTTCGTCGAAGTCCAAAACCTTCGCCATGAAAGGGGCCAGGTAGCCATACTGCTGTTCGACAACCCGAATGGTTTTCCAAAGTCGCCTGAGCGCGCCTTGCGCAACTGGAAGTTTCCACTGGGCAAGGATCGGCGTTTTGCTTTGGGCAATATCCCGGAAGGGCGCTACGCCCTATCGGTCATCCACGACGAAAATGCTAACGCCCGCCTCGACGCCAATGCATTTGGCATCCCACAGGAGCCCTACGGCTTTTCTAACAACCCCAAAGCGCTCCTGGGCCCCCCGGATTTCCAGGAGGCCGCGTTCGAACTCCAGGGCAAAACACTGGACTTGCGCGTGAAGATGATCCACTGGTAGGGG
>CAZSMU010000264.1:0-2255 GCA_964607915.1 uncultured Haliscomenobacter sp. | reverse complement strand
CTCAAAAAGCCTTCGCGTGGAAAAAAATGACTCTTTTTTCCCACCTCGCTGACCCCTCGCAACAAGTCTGGTAAAAAATCATGGAGGGGTAAAAAAGTGTCCTTTTTTACCCCTCCGTGATTCCCTCGCAACAAGTCTGATAAGCGCAACACCATGACAACTGAACTAAAAATTCCGCTCCGCTCCCTAAGCGAATCCATTATTCGCGATTTGAAGGAAAAATATCCCGAAGCGGAAATACGCATTGAATTGCATCCTGAGAAAGACAAAGCACCTTTGAGCGAAGCGTATTTCTGGGAAATCATTTCGCTGTTCGACTGGGGCAGGGGAGACGATGATGAAGCCGTGGTGGAACCGGCAAAATCCCGGCTCGCAGCAGGGCCAGTCCGGCATATTTTTGAGTTTGCAGATTTGTTGTCCGAGAAGCTATACGCACTTGATGGCAAAAAATATGCTTTACACATTGGAGAAGACTCCTGGTCACCCGAACGCTACTTCTCGGCAGATAATTTTTTATATGCCCGCTGTTGCGTCGTCGCTAACGGAAAAGACACCTACGAAAAGGTGCTGCACGACCCTAATCAAATGCCCAAAGACCTAACCTTCGAAGCTTTGCTGTATGTCGCATCGGAAGCATACCAACGGAAAACGGGCAAACCCTATGATTACATTCCGTCCTATCCTATCGAGACCTACAGCAACCAGGAGCAATGGAATGGGTATGGAAAGAAAAAACACTTTTTTCTCCTCCACCCCTCGCAATAAGTCTAATCAAAACCCATACCCACCGTGAGTACATATTACCAGGAAATGAGAAGATGGATCCAGGATGGCGACCTCATGCCGGCGCTGGAAAGCATAAACAAGGCACTGGAAGCCGCCAGGCACCGGCAGCACCACAGCGCCCTGATGCAAAGCGCGGCCATGAACCGCAATCAACGCGACTACAACGACAACCTGATTACCCGGGAGCAGTTCGAACTGACCCGCGCCAGGGCCAGCAATGCCACGTTGGCCATCTTAGCCGAAATGGAGAGGGACCAGGTAGCACCGCCCCCGGGGTTTCAACCCCGGCCTTCCTCACACCAACCGGATCGGCCGACCCAGCCTCCTGCCCCGGCATCTGACAAACTGAAAATACTGTTCCTCGGTGCCAACCCGCTCGACTCCACCCGCCTGCGCATAGACCAGGAACTGCGGGATATAGACGCCGAACTGCGCCGCGCAAGCGAACGCGACCGCATCGTCCTGACTCAGCGCTGGGCCGTCAACACCTCGCTGCTCCAGCAGGCCATCCTCGACGAACACCCGCAAATCGTGCACTTCTCCGGCCATGGTACCGAGGAAGGCATCCTCCTGGAGAACAACCAGGGGCAAAGCCGCCTGGTGCCCGAAAAAGCCCTGGCGGCCCTGTTCTCCCTCTTTGCCGACCACATCCGCTGCGTCGTGCTCAACGCCTGCTATTCGGCCAGCCAGGCCAGTGCCATTGCCCTCCATATCCCCTTCGTGATCGGCATGAAAGCAAGTATGCCCGACGACGCAGCCCTCGCCTTCTCCGCCGGCTTCTACCGCGCCATCGGCGCCGGCCGGGATATCGAGTTCGCCTTCAAACTCGGCGTCAGTGCCATCGAACTGGATAATCTCAGCGGCGAAGACCTGCCCACCCTGCTGAAGAAATAGGGTGGTTGCGGAGCGATGGTCTGCGCCCGGCATTTTCGCAGTATCTACCCATTCGTTCCTTGCTTACTTTCTTTTTTTACCTGCGACGCAGAAGTCCGTTGAGCTATCGGGACTTGTGTAAAAAACCTCCCTCACCGCGTTGTGCCTTGCAATACTTCGCGCCAGCGGGCTAAACCGGTCAGTGCCGATAGTAGGGACGTTGCACGCAACGTCCTTGCCGAGGTATTTTCGGTATCGCATGTCCTGGCGATGGACCTTCGCACGCTGAATTTCCACGATGACGATGTGTTCGGTACCGCGTCTGTCTTTGGTGCGGGCCGAGGACGTTGCGTGCAACGTCCCTACTCCCGATGAGGGCTTTTTACGCAACCCCCGGGATTTAGGTCCCGGCAAAATCCCGCTCAGCTCAGCGCTGCCTCTCCGCTACGCCGGCGGGGTCGTCCCTTCCCCCGCCGCTCCGCTCCGTGGCAGCGCTTCGCCCCCCCTTTTTTAGCTCACAGGAAAGCCGGACGGGCAGGCCTCCTAACTAAAGGGCCAGGCGGAAGCCCAGGTTGTTGTTGCGGTTCGAAGGCGTG
>CAZSMU010000263.1:0-2336 GCA_964607915.1 uncultured Haliscomenobacter sp. | reverse complement strand
GGGATTGTGTAAAAAGCCTTCTTCGCTGCCCGAAGGGCTGCTATAGTATCCCCGGAATAGGTACAAATTTTAAATGCGATACCCCTGCTATCAAGGGTAGGGTAGAGGCCAATTACCTGAAACTTTCCTATGTGCGGCATCACTGGTCTTATAACTTTTGAATCGCCGGCTGCGTTGGCGTCGGCAGTGGGGGGTATGAGTGAGGCGTTGCGCCACCGCGGCCCGGACGCGTCCGGGGTCTGGGTGGATAGCGAGGTGGGGGTAGCGCTGGGGCACCGCCGCTTGTCCATTCTAGACCTGTCGCCGGCGGGGGCGCAGCCGATGGTGTCGGGCTGTGGCCGCTACGTATTGACGTTCAACGGGGAGATTTACAATCATTTGGCTTTGCGGGCGGAGCTGGGGGCGCAGGCGCCGTCCTGGCGGGGGCATTCCGACACGGAGACGCTGTTGGCTGCTTTTGCGGTCTGGGGGGTAGAGGCGACGCTGTCGCGCACGGTGGGCATGTTTGCGTTGGGGCTGTGGGACAGGGCGGAGCGCACGCTCTACCTTGCGCGCGACCGCTTTGGCGAGAAGCCCTTGTACTATGGTTGGTCGGGGGCTGCGTTTTTGTTTGGTTCCGAGTTAAAGGCTTTGAAGGCATATCCCGGCTTTGGGAATCCCCTGTGCCGGGAGGCGCTGGCGCAGTATCTGCGTTTCATGTATGTACCGGCGCCGTTCAGCATTTACCGCGGCGTATATAAGTTGGAGCCGGGCTGTATATTGGCTTTGCGCCTGCCCTTTCCGCCGGGGGCACCGGCTCGTCCGCTCCGTCCCGGGGGGGTGTACGGTGGTGCGGAGATGCGCCGCTGGTGGTCTTTGTCGGGGCTGGTGGCCTCTGCAGCCGAGCGGACGATTGACAGTGAGGAGGCAGCGCGGGAGGAGTTGGAGGCGCGGTTGCGGGAAGCGGTGCGGCTGCAATCTTTATCTGATGTGCCGTTGGGGGCTTTTCTGAGTGGGGGGGTAGATTCTTCTACCATTGTAGCTTTGATGCAGCAGCAATCTGCCCGTCCGGTGCAGACCTTCACGGTGGGGTTGGAGGCGATGGGCATGGACGAGTCGCCGTACGCCCGTGCGGTGGCGCGGCACGTTGGCACGGCGCACAGTGAGTGGCGTTTGACGGTGGCCGATGTGCAGGCGGTGGTGCCGCGGTTGCCGGAGATGTACGACGAGCCTTTTGGCGATTCCTCTCAGATACCGACCCATTTGATTTGTGTGGCAGCGCGGCGGGAGGTGACGGTAGCCTTGTCGGGCGATGCCGGCGACGAGTTATTTGGCGGCTACAACCGCTATT
This sequence comes from uncultured Haliscomenobacter sp., assembly GCA_964607915.1. Taxonomy (GTDB): domain Bacteria; phylum Bacteroidota; class Bacteroidia; order Chitinophagales; family Saprospiraceae; genus JADJPL01. Next base: position 1,006 of record CAZSMU010000263.1, on the reverse strand, counting down.
TTTGGGGTCCGCAGATCTGGTCGCGTCTGGCGTGGTTGCCTTGGCCGCTGCGGCGCGGGATGGGGTCGGCGATCACCGCTCTGTCGGTGTCGCACTGGGATGAGCTGGGGGCTGTGTTGCGTCCGCTGATGCCTGGTTCCGCGGGCATTGCCCAGTTGGGAGATAAGGCGCACAAGCTGGCTGCCCGTTTGGAGCGGGTGCGCGGGCTCGACGATTTGTACCGCAGCCTGGTTACGGAGTGGCCTTCGGGTATTGTGCGGGAGGAGGCGGAGACGCTGCGGGCGGAGCCTTTGATTTTATCGGATCCGTTGCCTTTGGCCGGGGTTTCCGATGCGCGGGAGCGCATGATGTACTGGGACAGCCTGAGCTACCTGCCCGACGATATCCTGTGCAAGGTGGATCGGGCGGCGATGGCGGTGGGTTTGGAGACGCGGGTGCCTTTTCTCGACCACCGCGTGGTGGAGTGGGCCTGGCGGCTGCCCTTGTCTATGAAGATACGCGGCAACACCGGCAAGTGGATTTTGCGGCAGGTGTTGTACCGCTATGTCCCCCGGGCGCTGGTTGAGCGCCCTAAGGCCGGGTTTGCGATACCCGTGGGGCAGTGGATGCGCGGGCCTTTGCGTCCCTGGGCGGAGGCCTTGCTCGACGAAGCGCGCCTGAGGCGCGAAGGCTATTTAGATCCTGTTCCCATTCGCGCGGCCTGGGCGCAACACTTATCTGGCGCCCGCGACTGGACCCCCCGATTGTGGGCGGTTCTGATGTTCCAATCCTGGCTGGAGCAAAACCCCTGAGATGTTACCCTATTGGTGTCTTTTTTTTGTTGCTGCCTGGATGGCGGTGCGCAACCGCCATCGCGTGTTGGAGGGCTATCGGGTTCCCGGGACTGGATCCTGGGTTCTGTTTTTTATTTTGCTCGGCGTAATCATCGGGTTGCGGCACGAGGTGGGGGGTGACTGGTACAACTACCTGCGCATTCTGGACTTAGCCCGGCGGGAGCTGCTTCCTG
>CAZSMU010000262.1:0-2338 GCA_964607915.1 uncultured Haliscomenobacter sp. | reverse complement strand
AACTATATAGTCGCTCAAAAATTTATGATGACAATGGCCGGTGAAAAAATTTTCAGAGCATTTCTCCAAATCAGCACCCTGTCCCTTTCCCTGCTTTGGGCCCTCTCCGCCCCTAGCCAAACCGCTCCCTCCCCTGCCGCCCGCAGGCCCAACATCATCTTCATCATGTCGGACGACCATGCGTACCAGGCCATCTCGGCCTACGACGACCGCCTGATCCAAACCCCCAATATTGACCGGATTGCCCAGCAGGGCATGCGGTTCAATCACGCGGGCGTCACCAACTCCATCTGTGCACCGAGCCGGGCGACGATCCTCACCGGCAAACATTCGCACCTGAACGGAAAAGTGGACAACCATTTCGAGTTCGATACCTCCAACGTGACCTTTCCGCAGTTGCTTCAGCAACACGGCTATCAGACAGCCATGTTCGGCAAGCTGCACTTCGGCAATAGCCCCAAAGGGTTCGACCAGTACAAAATCCTGCCCGGACAGGGCGCGTACTACAACCCCGAATTCATCACTAAAAAGGATGGCAATATCCGCGTAGAGGGATATGTCACCGATATCGTCACCGACATGACCCTGGATTGGCTCGAAAAAGAACGCAACCCCGAAAAGCCCTTCCTGCTCATGTACCTCCACAAGGCCCCCCACCGCGCCTGGCTCCCCGCCGAAAGGCATCTCGATGCGTTCACCCAACGGGTCTTCCCGGAACCTAAAACCTTGTTCGACGATTATTCCGGCCGAAGCTCCCCAGCCAAAGAGGCCGAAATGAACATCCTGAAGCACATGTCCTGGGCAGGCGACAACAAACTTTTCCCCGAAACCATGGACGCCCTGGGCCTGCCGGAAATCGGATTCGACAAAAAGAGGTACGAGGCTGAATTTGCCCGGCTCAACCCTTCACAACGGGCCAACTTCACAAAAGCCTATGGCAAAGTGAACGAAGCCTTCCTGAAATCATACTCCTCTATGTCCCCCGAAGATCTGATGCGCTGGAAGTACCAGCGCTACATGCAGGATTATCTCGCGACGGTGCAAGCCGTGGACGAAAATGTAGGCCGCCTGTTAGACTACCTTGAAAAAAATGACCTCCTGGAAAACACCCTCCTCGTCTATACTTCCGACCAGGGGTTTTACCTCGGTGAACACGGCTGGTACGACAAGCGCTTCGTCTATGACGAATCGTTCAAAACCCCCTTGCTACTGTCCTGGCCAAACCGTGTACCCGCCGGAAGTCAGTGCGATGAACTCGTACAAAACCTCGATTTCGCCCAGACCTTCCTGGAGGCTGCTGGCGTCAAAGCCCCCAAAGATATGCAGGGAGAAAGCCTGGTGCCCCTGCTGACCGGTAAGGTGACCCACCTCAAACGCAAAGCCTTGTACTACCACTACTACGAATACCCAGCCGAGCACATGGTGAACCGCCACTACGCCCTCATCAATAAGGACTTTAAGCTCATCCACTACTACTATGCCGTGGACGAATGGGAACTCATCGATCGCAAAAAAGACCCATACGAACTAAAAAACGTTTACCACGACCCCGCATACGTACAGGTGCGGAAGAAACTGCACCGGGAACTCGATGCGCTGCGTACCAAGTACAAAGATAACGACCAAATCAGCGCCCAATATATCAACCGCTTCCTGGGGGATGCCGCGCAAGGAAAAGTGTTTGGACTACCCTCCGAGAAGGCCGTGAACATGCAACGGGAGCGACGTAGAAAAACTATGGACGATTGATCAGCGCAATCTTTTCATTCACCTGGTCCACAAATGGGTGCAGATAGGAAGGGATATTAGCGGTAAAGAGGTCTATCCGCCAGGTCTTGATACTTCCTTTTTCGGCATACTGTATGAAAAGCCCTCCCTGGTCTGCACAGTTGGGGCATCCAAAGCTAGCGGAATCAGACTGCAGCAATTCCTTAGGGAGGGCATCCCGCAGGTTTCTGACCTGCTTGAAAAGGGCATCGCTCAGCAAGCGATTGAAGTTGAACTCGGTCCCCGTGAAATCATCGCGGCTGTCTTCAAAGAGCTGGGTATCGGTTAGCTTGAAGGTTTCCACGCATTGTTCGCCTACACATTTGCCATAAAAGTGGCCGAAAATCAAGTAAGTATCCCCTTGTGGTACCTGCGGTTCATCCGGGCTACACGATGGGACTACGGCCAGCAAAAGCAGAATAGGCAGAGTGTATTTTGTCATGTCCTGTGGTTTTTATGTCCTGATACCCGGTTCCGGCAAGCCGGCTGATGGTCAGAACCCTGCGGTCCCGGTCGCCTACATCTCCTCCACCGCCCAGGCCTCGATGTTCCTCGTCTGGCTGGAGAACTG
>CAZSMU010000261.1:0-2373 GCA_964607915.1 uncultured Haliscomenobacter sp. | reverse complement strand
AGGACTTTTTCAGCAAACCCTACTTGAATTCAGATAGCATTTACGTTAAAAAATAATTAAATGAATAAGCTTTTTAATTTAATCAAACCAGTATTGACAGATGACCTAATTCGTCTCGGACGAAAAAGCGATGGTGGATATGTCATAAATAAAATTGCCATTCAAGAAGTAAAATTAATTAGAGATTGCTGAAAAAGTCCTAATGCACGGCCCTGGCCCAGGATGGGTTACCCCAATACCCGGGTTGCCATGCCCAGGAAAAATCAGATAATCGCTTCATTAGGGCCAACTGTGCGGCCACAGCCCTGTCAAAGGCCCTTATCTTGCCCAAAAAAGCGCACAAAAAGACGATCATCAGTTGGATGATCGCCATAAGGCCCACTTTGGACACTAAATCCATGTAACGCTTTAGGTTCATCGCAAGCCATATTCCCCCGATCCAGGCTTCCGAGGTGACTTTCTTGCGCGCCCGGATATCTGTCAACCCATAGCCGTTCTTCGCCTGGCCGAATTTACCCTCCACATGGTTGCGTTCGCCGCGTTCTTTCTTTATTTCTAATTTCTCCGCCCGCGTCATCTGCTTGGGGCGGCCCATCGCCTTGCCGGTGTGGCGGATATTTTTCTCCTTCAGATATTTGCGGTTCTCCTTGCCCAAATACGCCCCATCTGCCAGTACCACCTCCGGGTAATACCCAAACAGCTTGCGGTAGTTCTCCACCTGTAAAACCAGGTCGTTTGATTCACTGTACGCTTCCCAGCTGATTCGGTCGATCCGGCTGAAACCGCATATTTCACTGACCCCCAATTTCGCGCCGAACTCAATGCCGTGTTTGTCCTTTCCCCGCGGGATCGGCCGTACATGCGGCTGGTAGATGTTCACGATACGGTTCGGGTGCGAATGTGCCTTGGCATCGTACATCGCCTTTTGCTGATCGTAAACATGCTGGATCACCCAAAATATCCTCAAGTCCCGGTGGCTCAGGGGCATCACCCCTTCGAATTCGTCGAGCAGCGTATTGATTGTCTGTATGTTCCGCTTCAAATACCGGAGTTGTTTGGAGATGATCGACCTGATCTCCCGCTTCGTCTTTTTCTTCTTCATCGCCAGGGCCAGGTACTCCTTACGCGCCTTTTTCCTATACGTCCTGGGCTTTATCCCTATTTCAGTTTGTGCGTATATGATGTCTATCAACCGCTCGCTTTCTTCCCTCGAGTTGTTCAACAAACCGATGTCCGTGGGGTATTTTATCTTCTGGTCCGCAACCGTCGCATCTATTTTCAGTTTGCCCTGGTTAGGCGGCAATAAGGCATTTATTTCCTCGGTAAATTCTACTTTAATTGTTGATGTATCAATATTTACAGTAGTTTCAGATATTTCAATTACATTTTCAGTATCTGAATTTACGGGGACATCCGCTTTCTCTTCATGTGTCTCTTCAGCTATTTCTGATTCGGTCGTACCGTCTGTTTTCCCTGTTTCGGCTCCTTCGATATTGGGATCAGTGGCGGGATTGTCATCCCTATCCCCTTCCAAATCGGTTTTCGGGGTCTCCGATTTTTTGCCCGCCTTTTTTTTCTTTTTTGGAGTGTTTTTTGCCGTGATCCCCTCGATCAGAGCCTTGGCTTTCTGGATGATGGACACGCTCATTTCATCAAAAGACTTGGCGCCCATCCGCACCCGCATTTCCACCAATAACGAGGGGTCAAACGGGGGCTTTGTCGTAAACGAGGGGAACCCTGCAAAGTATTGCATGTAGATGTTTTCCTCCAGCGCGGCAACTACGCCGCGATCGTCAAGCTGTTCCATGTGCTTGATTATCAATGCTGAAACCGCTATCCGTGGGGAAATAGACGGCCGGCCATGCCCCTTTGACATCGACCGCGAATAAATGGCCACGAACTCGTCCCAGGGAAGGGCGTTCGCCAATTTCACCCATTTGTTCTCCGGGTTGAGATGTGCTTCAAAGGGCGTCTGAAAACCCTCGATCGTCAGCTGTTTGTCCGATAAATACCTGAGCATCTGCAAGGAATTTGACCTAAATATCGCTAAAACCTTGCAGATTTCCACTAAATCCTAAAGAAAAATTCAACATAGACACTTATTTTTCAAGAACTTATTAGAGGGTAGAGACTTTTTCAGCAAGCCCTAAACAACTTTATGGTCTTTTACAATGCCCGCTAACGGTCCGGGTATTGCCGAAGGCGGGGCGTTTCAGCACTACTGTTGATTTGAAAAACTAATGTTCGGTTAAGCACAAAAGTGTCATAAACGCACGTCACACCCGCTTTTGGCAAGCCCTTGTTAGCGGCTGCTTTTCTTCGTCTTTGATTTGAACCAATAATATTCAGTATCGTCAAGTAGGTATTTTGCTT
>CAZSMU010000260.1:0-2374 GCA_964607915.1 uncultured Haliscomenobacter sp. | reverse complement strand
GACAAAAAATGACTCTTTTTTCCCTCCTCGCTGACCCCGCGCAACAAGTCTATTGTTTTCTCACGCTGCCCTGGGTACAGGCGCGGGCGAAAGGAGGCCCTGGCCTTCGAAGATGCGCCAGCCGGGGCTTAAACTAGAAATCATGATGCAGTTTTTGTTGGCGATCGCCACCTTGTGTATGCCACTTGCAAACGGGCTGGGCCCTTCCCTCGTCGGGCCTATACCCTCGTCGGGCCCGGGGCTGAAATTCGCGCTCCTAAAATACCAGGGCGGGGGCGACTGGTACGCCAACCCTACGTCCCTGACCAACCTGGCCAGGTTTTGCAACCAGAACCTGGGAGCCAACTTCGACCCGGAGTATGCTACGGTAGAAGTGGGAAGCCCCGAGCTGTTCAATTTTCCCTTCCTGCACATGACCGGACACGGCAATGTGGTGTTCTCCGATGCAGAGGCCGAAAACCTGCGCTATTACCTCATGGGCGGCGGCTTTCTGCATATTGACGACAACTACGGCATGGACCCTTTCGTCAGACCAGCCATGAAAAAGGTGTTTCCGGAACTGGAATTCGTGGAACTTCCTTTTGAGCACGACATTTATCGGCAAAAATTCCCCTTCAAAAATGGATTGCCCAAAATTCACGAGCACGACGGAAAGCCGCCCAAGGGGTACGGCTTGTTCTGGGAAGACCGATTGGTGTGCTTCTATACGGTGGAATGCGACCTGGGAGACGGATGGGAGGATAGGGACGTCCACAACGACCCGGAGGAAAAGCGCGCACAGGCCCTGCGCATGGGGGCAAATATCGTTCAGTTTGTGTTCAGGCAGTAAAATACGCTACTCCCAAAGAAAGGTTTTCTTGCCCAGATAGCGTCTGATGTTGAGCCAGAAGGCCAGAAAAAGATATACCAGGATGGGCGAACCCAGCGTCACAAACGATAGGTATATGAAATACAGTCGGACGGTGGACGTAGATAGACCCATAAAGCGGCCTAAGAAGGTGCAAACGCCGAATGCCGAGCGCTCCATTAAGTTTTGCAGTCTGTTCATAGCAAACGTTTTGTAGGGTGATATAAGGTGTCTGGCACTTGGGCAGCCAAAAGCCTATAACAACTGTTCACAAATTTGGTTTAGTTCCAAATAAAAATCTTTTTTTGATCGTATAGCACAATCATTCCTATGCTAATACCGATTTCAAAGCAAGGAAATTAGGTGCGACTTAACGTGTCGCTATCTATGTGGTAAAGGTCGCCTCTTTTTGTTTCTTTTTTTGGGCAAGCAAAAAAAGAAAGTAAGCAGAGAACGAATGGTCAGATACTACGCACACACCCGGGGTAGTATCTGACCGGGTTTCCCCGGGGCCGCCCCACACAGGGGGTTCTGTGCGGCGGCCCCGGCCCGGGATCAACGCCCTGGCAATACCGCTATGCTTTGTGCCGGTGCCTGTTCCTGGCTTCGCCCGCTCTGCGTCAGGTCGCGCAGGTCGGGTTGGGCGGAGCGGGTGAACAGGTACAGGATGCCTGCTAACCCGAGGAGGAACAGCAGTACCAAAATACCTCTTTCAGGAGTGGAGCTTAGGTTCTTTCTGCTTTCAACAGATTGATGGATAGACTTTTGCATAATTTAAATTGTTTAAATGGAAGAAATAAATGCCTGTTCGGTCCCGGGAGGATTCAATTCCCGGCCGTTTTCTAACAATGTGTTTACATGTTGAAGACAATAGAAAAGCCCGTCAGCGCATTGTTGTAATGGCTGTTCACGGGCATAGCAATGCCTGGCTATACCCGGTTGGTACCGACCTTTAGGGAAGACATGGAGATAGCTTTCGCGCGCCGGTGTCTGGTACCGGGTGCGGCCATAAACTGCCTGGCTTCCTGAAGGGAAGTTTGCTGCTCAAGCGCGGTCTCCTGGCAGAAGCGGGGAGGGCAAATAGAAGCTCTGCCCTTGAGGCATCACCCTGCCACGAGCGGCCTGTTGCGTGCGGGCCTTATGCAGGCCGGCGAATTAGCGGGCTTTGCTGGAAATGACGAGGTAGGTATGTCCAGGTACTGGCATATCCATTGGCTTTAGCAGACTTGTTGTGAAGGGGATCGCCGAGGGGTCAAAAGGGTCGTTTTCTTCCCCCTTCGCCGACTCCTCCTGACAAGTCTGGTGAAAAAATCAGGTTTCGATATGGTATGAAGCAGCCCTTCCGGGAAGTGCTGGACTACCCGGCCTTACGCTGGTTAATAGACTGGTGGCGAGGGGCCAGAGAAGGGTCAAAAACCTCGCAACAAGTCAAAAAATGGCTCTTTTTTTTTCTTCTTGCTGACCCTGCGCAACAAGGCTAATTTTTACAAAGAATATTAGACTTGTTGCGCGGGGGATTATCGAGGG
>CAZSMU010000259.1:0-2386 GCA_964607915.1 uncultured Haliscomenobacter sp. | reverse complement strand
CCGTGCTGTACGCTGGCGATTCTTCTCATGCTTTCCGGGAAGGCGGGGTCAGCTTTCAGCCTCATGCGCTCGATCTAAGCACCTTCTACCACCCGGCCCAGTTGTTACAGGGCCGGGTGGCAGGGCTTAGCATTGCCCGGCCGGGCGGCGATGTTAACACGCCGTTCAGCATCCGTCTGCGCGGTATTTCTTCGCTCACTGCTTCTGCCGAACCGCTGGTGGTAGTGGATGGTGTGCCCGCTGTGCCCTTGCATACGCTTGATCCCAACGACATTGCTTCCATAGAGGTGCTAAAAGATGTGGCCGGCAGTGCAGCATACGGTATGAGGGGCGGCAGCGGAGTTTTGCAGATAATTACGAAGAGTGGACAGGAGGGCAAACCCCAAACCCACTGGCATGGCGCTGGTGGGGTCGAGGTCATCGCCCGTAGCATCCCGGTGCTGTCTGCCCAGGCATACCGCCAATTGCCGGGGGCTGTGGATTTCGGAGCCGACACCGACTGGCTGGGGCTTATTTCCCGCGAAGGCTATACGAATATGCAGCATTTGGCCCTGGGCGGGGGAAATGCCCAGACCCGATACCGCGTGGCATTGACGCTGCGGGATGCCAGTGGAATTGCCCTTCGCTCGGGCTTCCAGACGCTGGGAGGCCGCCTCAATCTCACGCAACGCAGCTTCCGCAATCGGGTTGTTTTTTCCCTGCATCTGGCCACTTCTACCCGAAATGCTTCCTTTGCGGACCCCAACGCCTTTCGCTATGCCTTTATCGCCAACCCGACCATGCCGGCTTACGACACTTCTCCCCAGAGCAGTGCGTATGGCGGCTATGCGCAACGCGAAATATTCGATTTTTACAACCCCCTTGCCCTGCTCAAACAAAACCGACGCGAAGGCAGGGAATCGTCGCTTTTCCTATCCCTGAAGGGCAATATCCGGCTGAGCGGGCGGCTTTCAGGGGCCGTGCAGTATAGCCGTCAACACCATAGTTATTTTCAAGGTGCTTATTCTCAAAAAGCATCCAAATACGGAGGTGGTAGTGAGCGAAACGGCCTGGTTTCCCTATCCGACAGCGAGGGAGGCTCAGATTTTCTCGATGCACACCTGCGATGGGAAGGCGACCTCAAAAAGGGCGCTTACACCGTACGGAGCGGATATACGGATCAGGCATTTGGCCAGAGCGGGAGCACTGCCTCGGGAGGTGATTTCCTGACCGATGCTTTTTCTTACCACAACCTCGCAGCGGCCCTTGATTTTTCGCAGGGCAAAGGCAGTGTTTCCAGTTTCAGGGAAAGTCATCGCGTAGCCGCTTTTTATATGTACGCAGACCTGCGATTCCAGCGGCTTTCCCTCCGTGCCAATGCCCGTTACGAAGGGTCCTCCCGGTTAGGCGCTGCCGATAAATGGGGCTTATTCCCTTCGCTGAGTACCCGCTATTCGCTATCTCGTGCCCTGTCCCTCCGGGCTTCCTGGGGGCTGGCCGGCAACCAGCCGGGTAGTTCGTACGCTTCGCTTCAGCGCTATGGGCCGCAAGGCAGTTTCTTCACCAATGGAGAATATGTGCCGACCTACAGAGCGATTTCCAACCCCAACCCCAATCTGACGTATGAAAAAACCCGTGAGGGCAATATCGGTCTGGACTTTTCCCTGTTCCGCCAGCGCTTGTCGGGTTCCGTAGACTACTATCGGCGGCGGAGCAGCGATCTAATCCTGCAAATATATGATCCTTTGCCACCTAAACTCGCCGATTTCACCTGGGTCAATACGGCTACCCTGCAAAACAAAGGGATAGAACTTACCCTTGCTGCGCAGGTGCTCTCGCATGCCCGAATCTCCTGGCAACTCGGGGCGGTATTCGCCACTGTGCAAACGGAATTGATTGAAGTCGGTATCTCTGCCGTTCAGCCTTTCCAACTTGACCTGGGTGGGCCGGGGCAGTGTTGTGCCGATCCTATGCGCTTCCACGTCGGGGAGCCGTTCGGCCAACTCCGGGGACCCGTTCTGAGCCGCGTCCTCGAGAATGGGCAAGTGGTCTTCGAAGACCTAAACGGGGACGGGAAATACTGCGACTGTGAAGAAGATAAACAATCCATCGGCTCGGGGTTGCCCCGCTTCAATGTCGGCCTCGAAAACCGACTGGCCATAGGCCCGTTTGACCTGCATCTATTCCTGAGGGGTGTCTTCGGGCATGACCTGCTCAATACGTATCGCCTGTTTTATGAAAATTCCGAGCCCTACGTCGTAGCCAACTACAACGTGGTCGCTACGAAGTACTATCGCCCCGAAACCCGGCAATCTCCCCTGAGCGATGTACATGTCGAGCCTGCTGATTTCGTCAAATTGGAATATGCAGCGTTGGGGTACAAGGCCAAATTACCCGAGGGAGGCCC
>CAZSMU010000258.1:0-2501 GCA_964607915.1 uncultured Haliscomenobacter sp. | reverse complement strand
CTAGGTTTAGACTTGCGAGGGGGGCGCAAGGGGTTAAAAAGGCCCTTTTTCGCCCGCACTGTGCCTTTTTTCGGTCATATAGCTAGGGCTATACTCCCTCAAAAAGCCTTCGTGTACAAAAATGGACTCTTTTTCCCTCCTCTCTAACCCCGTGCAACAAGTCTATTAGACGGGTACTGCCAGAGGGGACTGCGCTTTGGCTTCCAGGCTGGAGCTTCCCATGAGACAGGCATCTACGCAACGGGCGGCCTCCCGGCCCTCCGAAATAGCCCATACGACCAGGGACTGGCCGCGGCGCATGTCCCCGGCGCTGAAAATCTGCGGGTGATTCGTCTGATAGGTCTCGTTGGTGCGCACGTTTCCGCGCTCGTCGAGTTCGACGCCGAGCTGTTCGAGCATGCCCTGTTGCAGGGGGTGCAGGAAGCCCACGGCGAGGAAGGCCAGTTGGCAGGGGATTTCGCGCAGCGTGCCTTCTACTTCTACCAGGCCGTTGCGCCCGGTGGCGGGGTCGGTTTCCCAGCGTACATCCACGATTTGGGCAGCGCGCAGGTTGCCTTGCTCATCCCCCAGGAACGCTTTGGTCTGGATGGCCCAGTGGCGGGAGCAGCCCTCCTCGTGGGAGGAACTGCTGCGCAGGACCATGGGCCAGTTGGGCCAGGAGTTGGGCTCGCGCTCTTTGGGGGGCATGGCCAGCACTTCGATCTGGGTGACGGAAGCAGCGCCCTGGCGGTTGGAGGTGCCTACGCAATCGGCCCCGGTATCCCCGCCGCCAATGACGAGTACTTCTTTTCCTTTCGCAGAAATTTGCATGGCCTCCGCGACGGGGTCGCCGGCGATGCGGCGGTTGTTTTGCTCGAGGAATTCCATGGCAAAATAGACGCCGTTGAGGTCGCGGCCCGGGACGGGGAGGTCGCGGGGCACGGTAGAGCCCCCGGCGAGCAGAACGGCATCGAACTCGTCGAGCAGCGATGGCACGGGTACATTATCCCCCACATTGGCGTTGGTGCGGAAGCGTATGCCTTCCGATTCCATGAGGGCGATGCGGCGGTCCAGGACCCATTTTTCGAGTTTGAAATCGGGTATCCCGTAGCGCAGGAGGCCGCCGATGCGGTCTTTGCGCTCGAATACCGTCACGAGATGCCCTGCTTTGTTGAGCTGTACTGCGGCGGCGAGGCCAGCGGGGCCGGAGCCTACGACGGCGACTTTTTTGCCGCTGCGCACGACGGGAGGCTTGGGGCGGATGAGGCCCAGCTCGTATGCTTTCTCGGCAATGCTTTTTTCGATATGCTCAATGGCTACGGGGGGCTGGTTTATGCCCAGTACGCAAGCCGCTTCGCAGGGAGCCGGGCAGATGCGCCCGGTAAATTCCGGGAAGTTGTTGGTGCTGTGCAGGATGGAGATCGCCTGCAGCCAGTCCTGGCGATAGACAGCATCGTTGAACTCGGGGATGATGTTCCCCAGGGGGCAGCCGTTGTGGCAGAAGGGGACGCCACAATCCATGCAGCGGGAGGCCTGTTCCAGGGTCTTCTCTTCTGCAAACGGCGTATAGATTTCCTTGTAGTCGCGGATGCGCTCTTTGGGCGAACGCGGGGTGGGCAGTTCGCGCGAGTGCTTTAAAAATCCTTTAGGGTCGGCCATGGTGGAGCATTTTTGAAATCAGGAATGGACCCGTGCGGGCCGTATATCGAAATGCAGGGGCTGGTTTCTCTTTTCGAGCACTGCTTTATAGTCGCGAGGCATTACCTTGGCAAAGAAGCGCTTGCAGTTGTCCCAGTCGTCCAGGATGAGCCGGGCGAATGTGCTGTGGGTGTAGGCGGCGTGGTTGCGCACCATCTGCTCCAGCAGGTGGAAATCGGCCTCGCCGGGCGTTTCGAGGTCGGCCATTTCGCTGTTGAAGCGTTGAGGGAGGGTTTGGTTGGGGTCATAGACATAGGCGACGCCCCCGCTCATGCCGGCGGCGAAGTTTTTGCCGGTTTCGCCGAGGACGACGGCCAGGCCGCCGGTCATGTATTCACAGCCGTGGTCGCCGACGCCTTCCACGACGACCTTGACTCCGGAGTTGCGCACGCAGAAGCGCTCTCCGGCCATGCCGCAGAGATAGGCTTCCCCGGAGGTGGCGCCATAGAAAGCGACGTTGCCGATGATGATGTTGTCTTTCGCCTCGAAGGTGCTGGTCCGGTCGGGGCGCACGATGAGGCGGCCGCCGGAAAGCCCTTTTCCGAAATAGTCGTTGGATTCGCCCTCGAGGAGGAACTCGAGCCCTGGGGCACAGAAGGCGCCGAAGCTCTGTCCTGCCGAGCCTCTGAAGTGGTATCGGATGCTGCCGTCGGGGAGTCCTTCGCCTTTGTAGCGCTTCGAGATTTCGTTGGAGAGCATGGCGCCTACGGCGCGGTCGGTATTGCGGATGGTGAACTCGGCGCGCACGGGCTGGCCCCCTTCCAGGGCGGGCAGTGCCTGCCGGATGAGGGTGCGGTCCAGCACCTGGGCGATTCCGTGGTCCT
>CAZSMU010000257.1:0-2523 GCA_964607915.1 uncultured Haliscomenobacter sp. | reverse complement strand
GGGAGTACACCTTGTAATAAAAAGCTATCTTTGAACCCGGGTAAAACACGATATACGCTATGAAAAACTTCTTGTCAATTTGCCTGTTCCTGGCCTTTGCCGTGGCTCAGGGGTATGGCCAGCGCGACAGCCGCCGGGTACTGCTGGACTATGACCTGTCCGTATCTTCCCTGAAAGTCGGCTATGAGAGCGAAAACCTGGATCGGCTCCGCTGGCAGCCGATAGACCTCAAAAAACCGGTCGTGCTGGATTTTGAAACCGGCAAACTCCCGTTCGAACACGCCACCCCCTTTATCGCTTTTTCGACCGCCTGGGGAGAAACGACCCCCCAAGCGGAAAACACTTATATTATGGTGTCTTTTTCCCCAGACGGACAGACCTGGGGGCCATGGGAGCGCCTTCAGCCGGATGAACACGCGGTGGATATACGGCACAGCTTTGCCTCTAATCTATTGTTCAAGGAAAAGACGCAGCGCTATTACCGCATCCGGGCCATCAGCAACCGCCTGGCACAAGGAGTTGTGGCCAGCCGCTTCCTATTCAACTTTTTTAGCCCGGGCGAAGAGAGCGCAAGCGCTTCATTGGGGGAAAACCTGGAAAAGTCCGACCCTTCCCTGTCTTGCCTGTGTCCTATACCGGCTTTTGTGAACAGAAAAGAGTGGAGCTGCCCACAAGGGGAGATTGCCCGCGGCTATACCACGGTGACCCATCTCATCGTACACCACTCGGCTGGTACGAACGTCGCGAACGACTGGGGGGCTATCGTATTGGCCATCTGGAACCTCCACGTTTTTACCAATGGCTGGGCCGACGTGGGCTACAACTGGTTGATCGATCCGAATGGTAGGCTATATGAAGGCCGCGGAGGAGGAGATAACGTCACGGGTGCCCATTTTTGTGGGACCAACAGCGGGACCATGGGGGTTTGCATGCTGGGTACCTATACCTCCAGTCAGATCAGCGCTGCGGCAAAAAACAAACTGATAGAGGTACTGGCCTGGAAAGCTTGCCAACGCGCTATCGCGCCGGTAGAACTGAGTTATCACAACAGCTCTCAAAAGTTTATTTATCATATCTCCGGGCACCGCGATGGTTGCTCTACGGAATGCCCGGGCGAGCAGGTCTATCGCTTGTTACCGGAAATCCGCTCTGCGGTGGCCTCGTACTCCATGGCCTGCGCCAGTGCAACCCCTGTGCTGGAAATATCGGGTATCAGCGGGGTTCAGGTGTCGCCTAACCCACGGGGATTCTCCCAGGACTTAGCCCTGGAATTTACCCTGGCGCAACCTATGGAGTTGTCCTACCGGATACTCAATGCACAGGGACAGGTACTCATGGAGTCGGAGCTGTCCCGCTTTACCTCTGGCGCAAACCGGATACCGGTTTCAGGACTTCCACAAGGGGTACCCCAGGGGCTTCATTTTGTGCAGATCATCTCCGGTGGTCAATCCATAACCCGGAGCGTAGTGTTCTGAGATTCCTTCCTCGCTTTCGGATGCGTTCGCTCCATGGAGGGTGGGTACAATAATTTTCGGTTCTTTTTCGTATTTTATTTGCTTGTTGCAAAGGGAAGTATCAAAGAGGTTAAAAAAGGACTCTTTTTTCTCCTTACACCAAGTTTAATTTTTTCCACACCCTCAAAACCAACTTTTCATGAAAAAGAGCATCCAAAACCTCTTTTTGGCCGTCCTGGCCATGTTTTCGGCTTTTCAAGTACAAGCCATTCAGTTCGAACAGCAAGCCTCCTGGGCAGATATACTCAAAAGGGCAGGCGAGGCGAATAAAATGATTTTCGTAGATGCCTACGCTACCTGGTGCGGTCCCTGCAAGATGATGGACAGGGATGTTTTTCCGGATGAATCTGTGAGCGCGTATTTCGATCAGGAATTTATCTGTGTAAAAATAGATATGGAATCCGAGCGCGGAGAAGAGTTTGGCAAAAGCTTTGAGGTAGGGGCCTATCCAACCCTGCTGTTTATCTCTCCATCGGGAGAACTCGTGAAGGAAAACGTTGGCGCCATTGATGCAGAAAAGCTGCTCTCTTTGGGGAAATACGTCAAGAATCCGTCTTCTTCTTCCATCGGGGCCCTGCGGAAGCAGTACGAGGCGGGCGAGCGCAGCACTGCATTTCTGGAAGAGTACATCGCGGAAATGGATAAAGTAGGGGAGACTCATCCCGAAGCGGCCCAAACCCTGCTGCTCGCCCTGGATCCCGAAAAGGTGGCTACGAGCGAAAATTATTTCGTCATCCTCTATCAAATGGAGTTTGCCATTGATTCGGAAATGGGGCGCTACTTTTCCAAGCACTTCGGGCTGTACCTGAAGGAGTACGAACAGTATGCCTACCAGAAGTTGGTAGGGATGCTCAATGAATATTTAGGGGAAGGGGTTGAAAAGTCGGACCGCTCCTACTTTGAGCGCGCGATTGCATACACCGAGGGCACGGTAAAGGACAGCAAGGTCAAAAAGGAACTCGTGCAGTCTATCTCCAAGGCCATGAAGGAAAAATTTTGATTGGCCAGG
>CAZSMU010000256.1:0-2603 GCA_964607915.1 uncultured Haliscomenobacter sp. | reverse complement strand
AGGGATGACACGGAAAAAGAATCCGTGTAATCTGCGTAATCCGTGCATATCCGTGATGCAGACTACGGCTACTGCAAGCGCATGGTCTTCAAGCCCCTTTTGCTGGACGGGGGATGAGCGGTACGATCGGCCAATCTAAGAGGCTTGTTGTGCGCGGGAGATCCTCGCCCGCCTGGCATAGGGCGAGGCGGTGGGGCGAAGGGGTGTATATTTCAAAGGATACCCCTGGGGTGCGGGGGGGGATGTCGCAGCTTCTGCCGTTGGTAGTCTACCTGTATTTTTAGGCATCAAAAAGGGGTTAAAAACCGATTTTTGAATTTTAATACTTGTATATTGCAGCTGGAATGCAAAAACAAACTTTAAAAACATGCTTATTGAGTTTTCGGTTCAGAATTTTGGTCCCATCCGGGAGGAGCAGACGCTCAGTATGATTGCGGACAAAGAAGCCGCCCTGGAGGACTACTATGTCGTTCAGAGGGGTGGGCTGCGGTTGCTCAAGCTGGCTCTGTTGTATGGGCCCAACGCCTCGGGCAAGACGACCCTCCTCAAGGCGCTTCAGTTTTTGCGGCATATAGCCATCCAGCCTGCCGAAGACAAATCCAGGACTTTGAAGTTCATGCCTTTTGAGTTTGACCAGAGCTGGCGAGCATCGAGCAGCTGCATCAAGATTGCGTTTCTGGCGGGAGATATTCGCCATAGCTACACGGTAGAGTTCACGCGCGATTACATAGTGGCAGAAACCATGATATACTTCCCCAACGGAAGGGAAGCGGAGTTGTACTCCCGTCGTACAGACCCGGGCAAAGAGCTGACCCGGGTAACCTTCGGAAGCACGGTAGATATCAAAAAGCGGGAGGTAGATATCCTGGAGGGGAATACGATTTGGAATACGACGGTTCTCGCCGCTTTTGCAAAAACAAATGTAGATATCCCTGCCTTACAGCGGATCCGGAGTTGGTTTATAGAAACCCTGATGCCTGCCATACTGCCGATCAGCAACCTTACGGACTGGGCTGTTGAACGCCTGGAGCACGAGGCGGGGCTAAAAGCCCTTGTGACGGAACTCATGCGCAAGGCGGATGTGCAGATTTCGGATATCCGTATCGAAAAAGAGCGTAAGGAAAGTGACGATTCAGGTGTTATGGCTCCGTTGGCAGCGACGCTTGCCGCAGAATATTTGGAGCGATACCACGATGCGATGCACAGTAAGATGGACTTTCCCCGGATAGACCGCCAGCGCTACCTACCGAAGTACCAGGTTCATTTTGAGCATACCATAGAGGGAGATGTGTCGGGAGGGAAGCCGCAATCCCTGCCTGCTGCCGAGGAATCTTCGGGGACGTTGCGCTATCTGGGGCTGAGTACGCTGCTGGCCTTGCTCATCCAACATCCGGGGGTGCTTTGCATTGACGAGATTGAGACCTCCATACACCCGGAGCTAATTAAGCATTTCCTCCTCACTTTTTTAGAAAATGCTTCGCATTCGCAGTTGATTCTCACCACCCACCACACTGCGCTGCTCGACGAGCGGGATATCCTGCGGCCCGATGCCATCTGGCTTACCCAGAAGCGGCCCGACGGGGCCACCGAGCTCTACTCGGTAGCGGAGTTCAACACGGCCGTCCTGCGCAAAAAAAGCTCTATTGGCAACGCCTACCGGATTGGAAAGTTGGGGGCCCTGCCCAATCCGGGGAGTATTTTTCTGGATAGCAATGGCAATGAGGGAACAGGTATTGTAACTGTACTCATGTGATAAGGCTTGCTGTGGGAGGAACTATTGAGGAAGAGCAAAAGTCTCCTTCCCTCTCATCTTGCTACCCCCCTCCCAACAAGCCGAATGTTTTTGTCGGGTTTACAATTTGAATAGCAATAAGGGTAAAGAGCATGCAGCGGAGAAAGATCAATTCCAGGGAATATAGAAAAGTTTACGCCATTGTCGGAGATGGGAGTACCGAGAAAATATATTTCGACCGTCTTAAGGAAAGTAAGCGATTCCCCAACAACTCCCGCATCAACATCAAACCGGAACTACCCAATAAACAAGGTAAGGGCGGGGGATATGTACGCGTATTCAACAGGGCTCAAAGCCTTAGCAAGGAACATGAGCACGTTTTCTGCCTGATTGATATGGATGTAGTAATCAGCGAAGGCAAAATAGAAGCATACAGGAATGAAAAAAAACAGATAGAAAAAAGAGGAAACATTACTGTCATTGAGAACAACCCATGTTTTGAAATCTGGTTTCTGCTACACTTTAAAAGTACTACCACGTCATTTCAAAAGTGCGATGATGTAATTCAGGCGATCCAAAAACAACCCGATTTGGGGAAATATTCAAAATCGGAAAAAGCGCTACCTTCTTTTTACAATCGCCTTGAACCCCATCTATGCAAGGCCTGTGCAAACTCACGAACAATAGAAAATGATAAGAATCGAGAATCTGCTGGCCCCGATTTTCCGCGTTGCCAAATGTATCTTGTCCTGGAGCTTCTTGGTCTTTGCAGTGCTGACTGCCCACTATAGCGGGATAGCTGCCCCGGGGAGATGTTCAGACTTGTTGCGAGGGGATTCATCACATACCTGGCATAGGGCGAGACTATGGA
>CAZSMU010000255.1:0-2732 GCA_964607915.1 uncultured Haliscomenobacter sp. | reverse complement strand
GAAAATGGGTTGGTCAAGGTTTGCGAGCAAAAAATTTTTGCATAAAAATTTTTTGGGAAGCAACCTGCTGCCTTGCACGAAAAGCGTACCACTAAATCGCATGAAAAACGTACCACTGCATATTGTTAAATTCCCGGGAATAAAACCGGGGAAAAATGTACAGAATGGACGTTTACACTACCGTAAAGACCTTGTTAAAACGAGGTATGAGCCGTCGGCAGATATCCAGGGAACTGGGCATCCACCGCAGCGTCATCAAGCGTATAGAGGAGGAGCCTGAGGGGGCCTCTGTACTGGTATCGTATCACCGCCCATCCAAACTGGATACGTACCGGGATCAGATACAGACATTGCTGGACACAGGGCTGACAGCGGAACTGATCCATAAGAAAATCATCAAGGAGCACGGATTAGAAGTTTCCTATTCTACGGTGAGCCGTTTTGTGCAGGCCCTGAAGCCTGCGCCGGAGTCCCATGTGCCCATGCAGATGAGTCCGGGCGAAGAGGCACAGGTTGATTTCGGCTACCTAGGCAAGTTTGTACGCAGCGATGGCAGTACGGTCAAAGTATGGGTTTTTTGCATGGTGCTGTCCTACTCCCGCCTGGGGTATTTTGAGGCGGTGACCGACCAGTGCCTGGAGACCTTCATTTACTGTCACATGCACGCCCTGGAAGCTTTTTGTGGTGCCCCCCGGCTGGTGCGCATAGACAACCTAAAGGCGGGGGTGACGTTACCGGATTTTTTCGAACCCCTCATCCAGGAGCAGTATGCGAGCTTTTTAAGCCATTATGGTGCGGCAGCGGTACCCTGCCGAGTATATACGCCACAGCACAAGGGCAAAGTGGAAAGTAGCGTGAAGTATGTGAAAAATAACTTTCTGCGCGGTCTGGGCCACCGGGAGTGGGCGCGCTTGGGCGCCGACCTGCGCACCTGGACGGCAACAGTGGCCAATAGCCGTGTGCACGGCACCACCAAACGCGTGCCCCTGGAAACGTGGCGGGACATAGAGCGCGGCGAACTGCTTGCGCTGCCAGAGGCACGCTATTCGTTTTACCACGTCGAGGAGCGTAAAGTCACCCCTTTCGGCCATGTCGTCTTCCGCAACAACTATTACTCTGTCCCCTACGGCCTGGTGGGACAGGATCTGAGGTTGTTCACCAATGGCTCCCTGTTGAGGATTTCCCATCAAGGGGCAGAGGTGGCCATGCACTGTATTTCAGAAGACAAGGGCCAGTATGTCACACAGGAGGCGCACCTGCCCCCCCACAAGCAGCCCCACGGCCCGGAATATTACGCCCAACGGCTCTTGGATCAAATTGGGGAGCCTGCCCGGCAACTCATGACCTTGATGCAGGAAAAGCATCCGGCCCACTGGAAAGAAAAGGTGCGTGGCCTGCTACACCTGTGCCGCAAATACCCTAGACAGAACATCCTTACGGCCTGCCAGAAGGCCGTTGACAACGGCTTGGCCTCCTACCGCTCCGTGCGCGACATCTGTATACAGCTCGAAAACACGGCCCCGCCCTGTGAGCACTTCCATGCCCCGCCCGGTGCCGGAGGGCTGGCGCACGACTTGAGCATCTACGATGGTATCGTCCGTTAAGGATTGTTCCACTCCCCACATATCTGCTTTTTTAACCTCATAAATATTTGCCAACATGCAACCACTGGAAAGCAAACTCAAGTACCTGCGCATGTCCGCGGTCCTGCAATCCCTCAAGCAGCACAACGAGACGGCCCAGCAGCAACAGCTCTCCTACCTGGAGTTCTTTGAAATGCTCATCGAAGACGAGTGCTCTAAACGAAGGGCCAACGTCCTAAGGCAACGCCTGGCCAAGAGCCGACTCAACTCAATCAAGTGCTTTGAGAACTTCGACCAGAACTTCCAACCCGACCTGGACAGGAAACTCCTGGCCGAAATCCGTGCCTGCCGCTTTATAGACGACCATAAGAACATCGTCATTATCGGCAAACCTGGTACCGGCAAAACACACCTGGCACACGCCATCGGTCTGGAGGCCACCACCAAGGGCTATTCCGTCCTGTTCTATCATCTCCACACCCTGTTGGAGCGGCTGGCCCAGGGACGTGCCGACAACTCTCACCGCCGTATCCTTCAACAGGCCATAGCCCCCGACCTGCTCATCCTCGACGAAATCGGGTTCCGTACCCTGACCCCGCAGGCCCTGGATGATTTCTTTGAAATTATCCGCCATCGCTATGAGACCAAGTCCACTATTTTTACCTCTAACCGAAACTTCGAGGACTGGGGTACAATCTTGGGAGACAAGGTCATGGCATCCGCAATCCTCGATAGGATTGTCCACCATTCTTATATCCTCAAGTTTACTGGGGAAAGCTACCGTGTCAAAGATTTTTTAAACCAATTCAACAACATCTCTTAATTTTGATCCGCAGTGGTACGTTTTTCGTGCGATTTAGTGGTACGTTTTTCGTGCAAGGTAACACAATCCACCTGACAGATGGTCGGACGCTTACCAATAATTTACTGTACTATTTGGGGGGGGTAACATCAGAGCCTCGATTTAATTCGATACCATTGAAATTTCAACATTGTCAAAAAAACTAAAATTGCTGTATGCATTTTGCCATCATGGTGAATTTTAATCGCTTTATTATCTAAAAGTTCTTTTTTTTTGCTAAAGTTTGCGAATTTATTAATTATAGAACTAATGCGTTTAGTATGCTCTGGATCTACCCCAAATTTTCG
>CAZSMU010000254.1:0-2781 GCA_964607915.1 uncultured Haliscomenobacter sp. | reverse complement strand
AAAAAATGACTCTTTTTTCCCTCCTCGCTGACCCCGCGCAACAAGTCTATTCTAAACGCCACGCATGAGCCTCTTATTCGATCGGGCAAAACTGTTCTATGAGCAGTATTTTGCCGAAACCGGACAGCCGGGCCTGTCTAAACGGCTCGCCGCCATTGATCGCGAAATCGCCGCTACGGGAACCTACTGGCAGCACCCCACCGAACTGGAATACGGCGCCCGCCTTGCATGGCGCAACAGCAACCGATGTATTGGGCGCCTGTTCTGGAAGTCCCTGAAAGTTCGCGATATGCGTGCGCTGAATACAGAGGAAGCCGTTTTTTCGTCCTTGGTGGAGCATGTGCGCAAAGCTACCAATCATGGAAAAATCCGCCCCCTGATTACTATTTTTAAACCGGAATCTGCCCAGGACCCCGATCACTTCCGCATCTGGAATACCCAGGTAATCCGGTACGCGGGCTACAAAACCGATCGGGAAATACTGGGGGACCCCGCCGAGCAGGCTTTCACCCAGGTATGCCTTCAGCTGGGTTGGAAGAGCCCCGGCTCAGCATTCGATATCCTTCCTCTCGTCGTACAAAAAGGCCAGCAAAAGCCAAAACTCTTCGATTTGCCGAAGCACGAGGTATTGGAAGTACCCATCGCCCACCCTGCTTTCCCCGCTATCGAAACGATGGGGATAAAATGGTATGCCCTGCCCCTCATCTCGAATATGGCCCTCGAAGTGGGTGGCATCGTATATCCCGCCGCCCCCTTCAACGGATGGTATATGGGCACCGAAATCGCCTCCCGAAACCTCGGCGACGCCAATCGCTACAATCTATTGCCCCGGGTCGCAGAGTGCCTGGGCCTGGATACCCGAACCCATAAAACGCTTTGGAAAGACCGCGCACTGGTCGAACTCAACGCTGCCGTACTCTATTCTTTTGAAAAAGCCGCCGTTACCCTGGTAGATCACCACACGGCATCTGAACAGTTTATCCACTTTTCCGACCTCGAACAACGCGCCGGCCGGCCGGTCCAAGCCGACTGGAGCTGGATTGTACCACCCCTATCCGGCTCCGCCACCCCCGTTTTTCACAAGGACTGGCCCAACGAAGTGAAATCACCCAATTTTTTTTATACCCAACCTGCCTGGAACCCGGAACCCCAGCCTCGCCAATCCTCCTGCCCCTTCCACAGAGACACCCTCCTCAATCCACCTCAAACACGCGCTTCTCAAACACATAGCGCTTGAAAAAAAAATTGTAAAAAAAGACGATTCCAGCGGAAATCAATTTCGTAATATATTGATTTTCATTTAAATAATAGTTTTTTGAAAGTAAATAAATGATTGCCGAGCTTATCCCCATGCCCCCGGCGGACACGAGCATGGACAATCCAAACGCCTGGTAGGTCGGGCGCTGCAACTTGAATACGAAGTTCCGGTGCAGGAAAAAATTCACCAGCACCCCTGCCGGATAGGAAACTGTATTGGCTGCCACCGGGGAAAGCACCCGGTGTACAAGCGACAGATAGACGCCGTAATCCACTGCCGTGGCAATCGCCCCCGACATCGCAAAACGCGCCTGTAGCCGTACGAGCTTGAAAATTTTATGGAAAAAGATACGCATGGGCAAGGGCTGAAGCGAAGCAGGGCTAGCCCCCTGCTCCCCGCTCTTTTTCGAAAAAAGCACGCACATCCTGCCAGTGGTTCACCCTGGTAAATCTGTTTTCGTGAATATTATGGCTGGCCGTGTACAAGATCCCCTGACCGGAGAAAGTCTCCAGATTGAACACATGGTCGTCTATGAGGTAATCGGCTTGTATGACGCTCTTGTCCCCACAAAAAACGAAATTCTTCCAGGGGATAAAGGGGAAGTGCCTACAAAGCCAATCGTGTTTGTCTCCCAGCGAGTTGCGGAACTCCTGGGCCGCTGATACGATGAACACCTCATAGTGCTCCATGAGTTCCCGGATTACCTCCTGGCTGTCTTCTATCACGGGCAGGTCTGCAAAAAAACCAGGCTCGTGCAATTTTTCGCGCAATTGCAAAGCCCCGGGTACCGTATAGATTTTTTTACCCCAATACGCGTCGCGCTCGATGCGCACGCCATGTTCCTGCTGATAGACATCCACAAACTTGGGCATGATATCCGCTATGACCTCGTCCATGTCAATGGCGATACGCTGCATGCTCCGGCCTTAATTGAGTGAGAACTGATGATAGACCTCCGTAGAGTTATAGAACAGCAACTCGGAGATATACGGTTGCATGAAATCGCTCAGGGGCATGGCAGCGATTAGCTCCATGACCTCGAACTCAGATTCTGCCTCCATAATGACCCAGAGTACGGAACGGTCCATGGAAAGCGCATAGGAACGGATTTTGCCCTGGGTCATGAGTTTGTCCACAAAAATCCGCTGGTCGGGTATGCGGTCCACGAATTCATCGCCCGGTGCGTCGGGCAACTCGAACTCTACCATGAAAGATTTTTTCATAGAATGGTTTTTTATCGCTGTCTAAAACAAAAAGCGATAAATTGCTGGAAAAGTTGTATCGCCCGGCAAAACTTTTCCCGGACGACTCCGCGCGAACCAGCCTATTGCCCTTTTCGCACATTAGGAATCTTCTTTATTGCGTTATAATTAGACTGGTTGCGCAGGAAATCTTCGAGGGGGCAAAAAATGACTCTTTTTTCCCTCCTCTCTAACCCCGCGCAACCAGTATATTAGACTGGTTGCGCGGGGATTATCGAGGGGTCAAAAAGGCCCTTTTTCGCCCACACTATGCCTTTTTTC
>CAZSMU010000253.1:0-2895 GCA_964607915.1 uncultured Haliscomenobacter sp. | reverse complement strand
GAAAGAAAAACAGACTCTTTCTCTTCAGGCAACCCGATGGTAGAAGGCTTCTACCGCCGGGGAGAAGGGCTGCCCTGCGGCTGTTGCAGGGCCTGCAGCAGCTTCCGGTTAAACTCCGCTTCGGCCTGTAGGAAAAAGGCCATTTTGCGTATCGGCAACACCCGCTTCATACGGGTGAAGTACTCGCGCTTCAGTCGCAATTCCTCTTCCTGCATATCCAGGTGCTGCGATACGAAGCGCTCTAATTCGGCATCCGGCATCGCGGAGATATCGGCTGTGGCAGGGCGGTACTTATCCCGGATCTTGCGCTGTTCCTGCTCGTACTCGTTATAGACAGGCCAAAATTTCTGGGCCTCATCCGGGGTAAGCCCCATGCGGTCGGTCAGGTAGGCAATCTTCATCGCCCGCACCCGCTGCTGAGCCTGCTGCCTGGGTTGGGCCGACAGCGATACCAAAACACCGCATAAAAGACCGATAACAATACTGATAGATTTCATGACCGATTTTTAGTTATCTGCTTGTGGCCAGGGGCGAGCGGGTAAAAAGGCTTTTTTACCTCGCCGACGCTTCGCTACAAGCCTGTTAGTCCATCAATGCCTCGATTTCCTCTTCGCTCAATGCTTCCACGGCCTGCAGAAGCACCTCCCTGCTCTCCTGGGCATCCGCTGCGCTCAGCTCAAAACCTGCGCCGAAAGACGTCAAGTTCCCCGCCTCGAGAATGGTGCCCGTATCGAACTGCTCGATATGCCACTCGATGAAGGCATTCAGTTCTTCCGAGCTCAAACACGCTAATTCCACACATTCCGCCTGCTTTTCCCGTTTGGAAAAGGCATACCAGCCGCCCAGAACCAGGGCGAGTACCGCAGCATAGGCCAGTGCGGAACGCAGGGCAAACCATTTGCGGGCTGAAGGCCTTCCCTTCTCCGCCGGGGCTTCCAGGGGCGCTCCTGTCGCTGTGCCCGACAATACTTTCTCCCGTAGCTCTTCGAAGTACCCGTCCGGCACCCGATGCCCGGAAGGCCGCTCTTTAAGTGCCCCCAGCAGGGGTGCAAGGTCCGCTAATTCTTTTTTCAGTGCTTCTTTATCGCGCATAGCCCAATGGTAGGGGACGGGCCTCAGCCTGTCCCGTTTTCCTCAATATAGCGTTCTATTTTCTTCGCCGCATGGTGGAAAGACGCTTTCAAAGCCCCTTCCGATATATCCAGTATCTCGGCGATATCTCTATAGCTCAACTCGTCAAAGTAGCGCAGGGTGAACACCTGCCGCTGCCGGTCGGGCAACTGCTGCAGAGCCTGCTGCAGGGCGCCCTGAAGGGCATCCCCGTCAAACCAGGGGTCGGCTTGCAAGGCACGAACCGCACCCTCTTCCGCCTCATCCAGCGAAGCTGCCGCCTGCCGCTGCCGGCGGCCCAGAAACGTCATCGCCTCATTGGACGCAATCCGGAAAAGCCAGGTGTATAAGGCCGAGCGCCCCTCGAACTGCCCAATGCCGCGCACCACGTTCAGCAAACAGTTCTGCAATACGTCGCTGGCGTCGTCGTGCCCGCCCACCAGGTGCCGGATATGCCAGTACAGGCGCTCCTGATAGGCATCCAACAGCATCCGAAAACCTTGCTCGCGCGTGTGCGCATCGCGCACCCGTTCCAATATCTGCTCATCGGAGTACCTGGCATCGGGCATCTACGTCGGTTCTATGTGCGTTGGACGCAGCAAAAGGGGAAAGGTTTACTCACAAAAAATCTTTCACTTTTCGCCAGCTCAGCACAGAGATGCCGTCGCTGCGGTATTGGGGCGATTCCCCTCCGTACAAAACCGTTCCACCCGCCTGGCCACTTAATTTTACCCAGTATTGGATGCCTTTGAAATATTCCGGAGTGATGGTTTGGCCCGATTTAATCTCTATAGGCTCCAGGGTGTTGGCCCGTTCAATGAGTACGTCTATTTCGCAGGCCGTATCTTTCCAATAGAACAAATTAGATTTTTGCCCCTGATGGTATCGGTTCTTGAGGAGCTCCAATACGATAAAGTTTTCGAAGAGCGCCCCTCGGAACGGATGCAATACCAACTCCTCCGGACTCCGAATACCCAGCAGATGTACCGCGAGACCTACATCGTAAAAGTAGAGTTTAGGGCTCTTCGTGACCCGTTTACTGAAGTTGCGGTAGTAGGGAGGCAGCAGAAAGGCAATGTAGCTCGCCGAAAGGATGCTGATCCAGGCCTGTGCGGTTTTGAGATCTATACCCGTCTCATTAGCCAGGTTGGCATAGTTGAGCTGTTGCCCGGTTCGGGCAGCGCATAGCGCTAAGAAACGCTCAAACCGGAGCAAATCTCCAATATTTCGTACCTGGCGGACGTCGCGCTCCACATAGGTTCGGAGATAGGCGTTGTACCAATCGCCCGGAAGGATGTCGCCCGCTTGTACTGCCGGATAACTGCCCTCCCAAAGTAAGGTGTCTATAGCGGCCAGGTGGTCTTTGGCAGCCTCGCTTTCCGCCAGCGAGAAGGGAAGCAGCTCAATATAGGCAGCCCTGCCTGCCAGCGTTTGGTTAATCTGCTCCATGAGCAGCAGGTTGTTCGAACCGGTAAGCACAAACTTACCGAAACCGTCATCCAGTTTTTGTTGCAGGTAAGACAACAAATCCGGGACACGCTGTATTTCGTCCAGAATGGCGCCGCCGGGAAACTGATTCAAAAACCCTTCCGGATCGGTAAGGGCAAAGTTTCGGGTAGCCGGGTTTTCCAGGCTCGCGTACGGATACTGGGGAAAACAGTGCCGCGACATGGTCGTTTTTCCGCTCTGGCGAGGCCCCGTGATGACCAACGCCTTGAAGGATGCAAGCAACTGTTGCGCCTTCTTTTCAGCCGTTCTTAATATATACATTCAAATCTGGATTTC
>CAZSMU010000252.1:0-2897 GCA_964607915.1 uncultured Haliscomenobacter sp. | reverse complement strand
CGCCCACACTGTGCCTTTTTTCGGTCATATAGCGCCGCTATACTCCCTCAAAAAGACTTCGTGTGGACAAAAAATGACTCTTTTTTCCCTCCTCGCTGACCCCGCGCAACAAGTCTACTGGTTTTATAAACTGGCTTAACAGAGGCTGTTTCACAAGTATTTTGCGAAACAGCCTCTGTTTTTTTTACAACAAATCTATTAGACTTGTTGCGAGGGGGATCATCGAGCACCCATACACAAGTCTAATAACTCCACTTCGTGGGAGTCCGATCCCAGCGGTGCGCCTTGAGGGACTGCAGCAGGGATGCCGGCAGCCCCTGCCCATCGCTGGTAGCGGTGTTCATGGCCACATGGCGCTCCTTGCGCATTCCCGGGATGATAGTGGACACATCGGGATGGCACAAGATGAAGCGCAGGGCCATTTCGGGCATGGTCATCCCTTCGGGCACCAGGGGCTTCAGGGCATCTGCACGCTGTACGCTGGGGATGAGATTTTCCGGTACAAAGTACAGGGAGCGCCAATCTTCCGGGGGGAACACTGTGTCCACCGTCATCGTTCCCGTGAGGGTACCCTCATCGAAAGGGACGCGGGCGATGATGCCGACGCCGAGTTCCCGGCAGAGCGGGAACAAGCGGTCTTCCGGGTTCTGGTCGAAGATGTTGTAGATGACCTGTACTGCCGCGATTGCCCCGGTTTTGAGCGTCTCCAGGACATTGTCCGGTTCCCAGCGGTTGACGCTGACGCCCCATTGCTGTACCTTTCCCTCGCGGGTCAGGTCTTCGCAGGTACGTTGCCACTCATCGTGCTGCGCCCAGCTATCCTCCCACACGTGGAACTGCATGAGGTGGAGGGTTTCCATGCCCAGGTTTTTCAGGCTGCGCTCCACGTATTCGCGGATATAGTCAGCGGGGAAGACCTCCTCCAGTCGGAAGCCCCGTTTGGAGGGCCACTTTCGGTTTTTGGGTGGTATTTTGGAAGCTACCACGAGTTCCTTGTCCGGGTGTCTGCGGAGTAGCTCGCCCAGAATTTCCTCGCTGCGCCCGTCGCCATACGCCCAGGCAGTATCGAAGAATGTACACCCTTTTTCCACAGATAACTCCAGGGAGCGCAGCACTTCCTGCTGGTCGGAGCCCGTCCAGCCGGCCAGTCCCCACATGCCGTATCCGATTTCACTGACCTTTAGGCCGGTCGCGCCGAGATTGCGGTAGATCATCCTGTCTTATTTTTTGACCGTAGGGTATTTGATTCCGAGTTGTTCGAGGTACGAATTGTATTTCGTCTCATCGTAATAAAACTTCTCGAGCTGCGGGCGGAACTCGCCCATGATGTCGGTATTGAGGTATATAGCCGGTTTATCCTCTTTGTTGACCATGGGGATGTACTGTTGTTTCATGCCCTGTTCTTTGCGGAAATAGTCCCAGGCTTGTTCTACGAGGGCGGGTTTGAGGAAGAGATCTAGTAAGGTCATTGCCTCCGCCTTTGCCCCGGCCACGACGCCTTTGTGGGCGATGGGCGTCGCCATAGCGATGGCGTTGGCCCAGTGGTGCCCGGGCAGGCCGGGGATATTGGAAGGGAAACGCAGGGTGACGGTGGGCAACTTCCAGGAGATATCCCCGATATCATCGGAGCCGCCGCTGACGAAGGTCTGGACAGGCAGGCCGATCGTGTCGAGTTTGAGGGCCAGGCCGTTGGTATCGCGCTGGGCTTTGACTTCCTTCTGAACGGCCTTCGCCAGGGTCTGGTCGGCCTCGCTCCAGGTGGGCAGCCCCACTTTTTTGATGTTGTCGTACATCGTCTCCGCAATCACTTTATTGAAGTGCTGCGGCCACGCCGAGCCCAACACGCGGGAGCTCACGGTAGTTCCGGTCATGAGGGCAGCCCCGTCGGCGATTTTATTTGCTTTCTGATACATTTCCATGATCAGGGGATAGGTCACGTTGCGGAAGTAGAACCAAATAGAGGCTTTGGAGGGTACTACGTTGGGTTGGTCGCCCCCGTTTTTGATGACGTGGTGGGAGCGCTGCAGGGGGTCGAGGTGTTCGCGGGTGTACTGCCAGCCGATGCTCATCAATTCTACCGCGTCGAGGGCGCTACGGCCGCGCCAGGGTGCGCCGGCTGCATGGGCCGCTTCCCCTTCAAACTCATACTCTACCGACACCAGGCCCGTACCGCGGGCCTGGCCATACGATACGCCCAAGTTGTCGGAAACGTGGGTAAAGATACAGAGGTCAATATTGTCAAAATAGCCGTCGCGGGTGAAGTAGGCTTTGGTGCCCACCAGCTCTTCTGCCACTCCCGGCCACAGGATCAGCGTGCCGGGGATTTTTTCCCGCTCCATGATTTCCTTTACGCTGAGGGCCGCTACTATATTGAGCGGACTGCCGGAGTTATGTCCTTCTCCATGCCCGGGCGCCCCTTCGATGATGGGGTCGTGGTAGGCCACCCCCGGCTTTTGGGATGCCTTAGGGATACAGTCGAGGTCACTGCCCAGGGCGATGACGGGTTTGCCGCTGCCCCAGCGGGCCATCCAGGCGGTGGGTACCCCGGAGATGCCGTACTCGATCTCAAAGCCGTTCTCCTTGAGGATATCCGTCAGATATCTGGATGTTTCCGTCTCCTGGAAGCCCAATTCGGCAAAGCTGAACACTTTATCTACCATCACCTGGGCCATTTTGGCACGGCTTTCCACTTTGGTCAGCACTTCGGTCTTCAGGTTTGCCAGACGCTGCTCCTCCGGACTGAGGGGAACC
Source organism: uncultured Haliscomenobacter sp. (assembly GCA_964607915.1). Classification (GTDB taxonomy): domain Bacteria; phylum Bacteroidota; class Bacteroidia; order Chitinophagales; family Saprospiraceae; genus JADJPL01. The sequence continues at coordinate 146 of CAZSMU010000252.1, read as the reverse complement.
GCTTTTTTCTTTTGGGAAAAAGCCGGTCCGACAGCCAAAATGGCAGCAAAAAGGAATACACAAGTCTTTTTCATCGAAAAATCATTAAGAGTTAGTTAATCCGGTCCATGACGAAGGCTAAAATAAAAAGATATTCAAAGGAAATA
>CAZSMU010000251.1:0-2930 GCA_964607915.1 uncultured Haliscomenobacter sp. | reverse complement strand
ATAAGGCGACCCTGCGGGACGGCTATTTTTTCTCGCCTCCGGGCTGCGGGGGGCAAGCGTAGAGGTGGATAGGTGAGAAAAAAGACCATCGTGAGCCACATCCCAGTGGTTGTCTAAAAAGCTGCGTTACTGCCCCGGCGCTTTTGTAGTATCTGACCATTCGTTTTTTGCTTACTCGCACCTCGCCGACCCCCTGTAACAAGCCTATTGGTAGAACGAGCTATCCTCTTCTTGTCATATTAGTGTAATAAAAGACCTTGCTCCCTGCTTTTGACAATTCTGTGAAAATCCACATTCCTGTGGGATATAGCTTTGCAGGCAAATCCAAACAAAAATGAATGCGAAAACTAGTTTTATTGTAATGTCCCTGTTTTTTTCGAGTGTCCTGTTCTGGTTGAGTTCCTGTGAGAAAGACGAAGTTATACAAAAAACCCGCGTTTACGGCACGATTGCGATAGAAAATGCAGAAACCTGGGCTACCTGGAAAGACAGTGGGGAAGTACAGTTGACCATTTTCCCCAAATTCAGCCTCGACCCGCTGGCGGGTTGGGGGGCCATCCCCGACAATTTTCTGGGGCCCAACGTACCGGGCGGCACCTTTGCCATCGGTGCGCCCTACAACTCACAGAATCCACTAGTCATCCATTACGTACCCGGCAAAACGACCTATTCGTACGAGTTGGAACTCGAGCCGGGCACCTACTCTGCGCTGGCATTGGGCTTTCGCCATGTGCGCGTCACCGATGCGTCTAAAAAGACAGCCACGCTGGGCGTACACTGGGGCAACCCCGCACAGGTCAGCCACGGCGTAGTCATAAAGGTGCGCACCCCTGGCGGAATTGTGCCGGCGCTCAACTATCCCGCTCCGACGGCTTTCGATATCCAGGCCGGGGAAGAGAAGGAAATCAACTTTAAGGCAGATTTCAATTTTGTAAAAAGCTGGTATCGCTAATGCACCCTGCACGCTTCTTTCAGTATGCACCTTTGCTCCTGGCCGTCCTGCCCTTATGCCCCACCGCAGCACAGGCCCAGACAAAGAGCGGCATCATCCGCGGCATCATCCGCGATGCGGCGAACGGCACTCCCCTACCCTATGTGCAAATCGGACTGGAAGAGACCGGGACGGGTGCTTCCAGTTCTGAAAAAGGGTATTTTGAGGTAACCGGACTGGCTGCAGGCCGCTACACCCTGCTCGTATCGCATCTTGGCTACCGCGACCTTCGCCTATCCGATGTTGCCCCCGACAGCCTTGCCCTGTTGGAGTTGGCCCTTGAACCGGAGCCCATACTCGTAGAAGAAGTGGTGGTGACCGCCAGTCTGCGTTCCCAGGCCATACAATTAGCCCCGGCCAGCATAGGTGTAATCAGTCGGAAACAAATGCAGGTCCGCAGCCCCTTCACGTTCGACCAGGCCTTTGACGAGATGCCGGGCGTAGTCGTCACTCGCTCCAGCGGGGCCAATGTGCAGGCGTTTTCCATCCGGGGTGCTTCGGAAGTAGCCGGGGGCGGCATCGGCAACCGCGTACTGTTGTTGATTGACGGGCGCCCTGCCCTCAGCCCTGAGTCCGGCGGCGCGCTGTGGAACCTCGTGCCGCTCAACTCCATAGAGCGCATCGAAGTCGTGCGGGGAGCTTACTCCTCGCTGTACGGTTCCAGCGCGATGGGTGGAGTGGTAAATGTCGTCACCCGGAAGCCAGGAGATATGCCCGAAACACGCGTACACCTACACTACGGAGCGTACGGCCCTGCACCGCGCAGCACGGGCTATCGGCGCTACGGCGATTTTCACACGGCGGAGATCAGCCATGCCCGCAAAGTGGGACAGCGTTTTTCCTATGTCCTTGACGGAGGCTGGAAATCCGATGCGGGGCATCGCGAAAAAACCGGTTTCGACTTGTACAACGCCTTTGGGAAAGGCGTCTGGGAATGGCGTTCCGGGCAGACGCTGCAAGTTTCCGCTAACGCCAATCGCATGTACAGCGATGCGCCCGCTACTTGGCTAAGCCGTACAAAAGCCTACAGCGTCGCCAATTTCCGGTACGACGACTACCAGGATCGCCGCGAGATGAACGCCGACGCATTTTATCAGTCGGCCCCCGGCCAGGCGCTGCGCTTCAGTTCCCGCCTGTACCACTACCGAAACTTTTCGCGCTTCACGTTCAACGACGACCCATCCAACGACAGTACCAATATCAATACCGGCAAGCAAATCGTGGACGCGTACAGTGTGCGCACCCGCCGCCTGGGCAATATTTCGCAGTTCCACGTCGAGCTTGGATCGCAGCACCATCTGCTGGTCGGCACCGACATCAAATCGGACTACGTACTCGGCGTCCCCGATCAGTACCTCTACGGTGAGCGCCGCGCCTTTGGAGCCGGGTTGTACGTACAGGACGAGTTTTCAGCAGGAGATAAATTCAGTGCCACTGTCGGGGGGCGCATAGACTACTACCGCATTGCCGGCGAGGTAGAGGAAGCCAATTTCAGTCCCAAGGTAGCCTTCTCCTACCGCGCCAGGCCCGGCTTTTCGGTGCGCGGGTTGTTGGCGCAAGCTTTTCGCGACCCGCCTATTGCCGAGCGCTTCATCAAATTCGAGCAAGGAGGCGGATTGGCCTTCCGGCCCAACCCAGGGCTGAGGCCGGAGCGCCTTGTCCTCTCCGCTGAACTCGGGGCCAAAATCAGCCATGAAAAATGGGGCTCTATAGACGGCGCTTTGTTTTTCAACCACTACAAGAACCTGATTTCCTTCCAGCAGGTTTCCGGGCCTCTCGAACCCCTCACCTACCAGGTGGTCAACCTGCGCGCAGCCCGGATGCAGGGTTTTGAATTGAGCTATACCCGCCACTGGGGAGAGCGCTTCCACCTGAGTGCTTCTTATACTTTTTTAGACGCGCGTGACATTTCCAGCGAGCGGGTCAACGACGCCCTGGC
>CAZSMU010000250.1:0-2990 GCA_964607915.1 uncultured Haliscomenobacter sp. | reverse complement strand
CTGCGCATCCTGGTAGAATCAGATAACCAAATGCATCCATAGAGGTCAGGGAGGTGGAAAAAGGGCCGTTTGGACCCCTCGCAATAACCCATAGTAGAAAAAAAGTAGTTCATTTTTGGCACTATGTGGGGTATCGGCCATAAGGGAATAACCTACTATACGCTGTATTCCTATCTTTGGCGATGGGGAGCTTTCCGTATCCGGAATGCCATTTTGTTACAAAAAGAAATTTTGACAACCCAAAGCCATGTTCAAAAAAATAATTCTACCGACCGTTTTAAGCGTCTTGACCTTACTCCTTTTTCAGTGCGAATGGGATAATCCCAAAGGGAAAGGACCGGGCGGCAGGAGCCTGCCGTTCGATTCAACCAGGGCCAACACACAATTCACGCCCCTCGCACCCGCTGCACAGTGGGATTATCTGGAACAAGTCGTCCAAAAAAACTACAAGAACCCGGAGGAAGCAGGGGAGTGGGTATCGAAACAAATATCCGATTTGATTGCGCGCAGCGAGGAGGACAATGCCTTTTCAAAAGCCAAAATGCTGGCAGATTCCACCCGGAGCGACCTGCTGCGCTGTAAAATACGCTATCAGTTGGGCAAAATCTACATCGGCCGTGGAGAAAATGACGAAGCAGCCGGGTTCTACCGGGCCTCGCTGGCATTGGCGCAACATCTAAACGAAGCCGACCTGCAGGTACTGTCGCTGATCGGCATCGCCGCCGTTCACTACAACCTGCTGCAGTACGACTCCGCCATCATCAACCTCGAGAAAGGGAAACGCATTGCAGCGCTTCACAAACTCGACAATAGAATGCCCGACTTGTACGGCAACATCGCCAACAGCAAGAATTTGAAAGGCGAGAACCTGGAAGCCATCAAAATGTTCGTGAAAGCCGCTAACCTGTACAAGGCGAGCGGCGATTCGAACAAGCTGGCCATCATCTACAACAACATCGGAATCGTCTTCCTGGATATGAAACGCTACAAAAAAGCGATTGAATACTTTAACCTCGCCAGTGTCATAAATAAAAAGAACAAAGTTACCAGTCAGCTCATCACCAACTACGGCAATCTGGGCCTTGCCTACAAAAACCAGGATTCAATCGGCAAGGCAAAGGCCTACTATCTGAAAAGCAAAGCGCTCTCCGAAGCAACCCAAGACGAATTTGAACTTTCCAGGAACCTATACAATCTGGGAAACCTGGTCATCATGGAAGAGAATTACGATGCAGCAGCCATGTATTTCGATAGCGCGGAGTTTTATTGCAAAAAAAATAATATTGACTACGGATTGATGCTGCTGGAAATGGCTCGCAGCGAATTATACCAACGGGAAGGGAAGCCGCAAATCGCCATCACCACCGGACTGAATGCCCTAAAGAAAGTGGAACCCTACGATATGCCTTACGAAAAGGCATCCTTGTACAAAGTGCTCTATAACGCCTATAAAGCGATAGGGGATGTGGGCAAGGCATTGTATTACTTCGAAAAGAACACGGCCATAAGCGAGGAACTCGCCAACTCCGAATCGCTCAAAATCGTCTGGGATTTTGAAAACCAGTATGAAAAAGAAAAGAGCGCAAGGCAGATTTCCGAACTGGAAAAGGATGTCATCCGACAACAGTCGCAAAAAAAAATGGTGACCATCGTCCTGGCCGCCGTGTTTCTCCTGTTGCTCGCCGCTGTTTTCTTGTTCGTCCAAACAAAACGGGCTACGGCTATACAGGCCGAACTGGAGCAGCAGCGTTTCAATAACCTCAAAGAAACTATGGCGGCCAAAGGTCGCGAGGCAACTGGCAAAGCCCTTCTGGTCGCCAATATGAACGAGCAACTGGACTGGATCCGCAAAAAAATAACCGAGATGATCCCTCACATGAATAATCCGGCGCAGGAGCTTCTGCAGGATCTGGTCAGGATGATCGAAAAAAACAGATCTGCCAAAGCCTGGGAAGACTTTGAGGAAAACCTCGCACAAATCAACAGCGAACTCTACAAAAAATTGCTGGCAATAGACCCCAGACTAACCCCGACCGAACTCCAAATCTGTGGACTGATCGCACAAAACCAGAATACCAAAGATATAGCGACCCTCACCAACCGGAGCAAACAAACCATAGACAATATCCGCCATAGCCTGCGCAAAAAACTGAACCTGGGCCCGGAGGATAACCTGGCAGCTTTCATCCGGGCTTTGTAAAGGGGGTGAAAAGTTGATTTTACGGGTGTTATCTCCTGTGGGGTAGAAAACAAGTAGTGCTCTTTTTTGTCCTCGGTAGTTTTTCAGTAGTAGAAAAAATACCTGCTCTGAGCTGCGATTAGGATTTTTGAGGCAAATAATCTCTCGATGAATAAGAGGACGCTTCAAGTGATCCGGGATTACCTCTCCCCGCTGTTCGCCTATATCTTTTGGGCCTCAGCCTGTGCGATGAAAAGACATAGGGACTTGTCCCTTCGATTCGCCCCTCACCCATACCGCTCCATGTACCGCCTCTCTGCGAGGATGGCCTGGTTCGTATTTTTCGCACTGTTGGCCTTACCGCTATCTGCCCAGATCGTTGTCGGCGGTATTACGCCTGACCCTTCTGCCGAACTGGACGTGCAAAGTACTACCCGGGGACTATTGCCGCCGCGGATGACTACGGCACAACGCGCGGCCATCGCCAGCCCTGCCACGGGCATGCTGGTGTTCAATACGACGCTCAATTGTATCGAAATGAACATCGGCACGCCCGCCGCTCCGCTCTGGAGCTGCCTGACCATAGCCAATACGGCCTCGGCACCTTCCTCCAGGCCCACGTTGTGCAGGAGTACCGCCCTGACGCCCATCACCCATACGACTACGCGCGCTACGGGGATTGGCACGGCGACGGGCCTGCCGACAGGGGTGACGGCGACCTGGGCCTCCAATACGATTACCATCAGCGGTACGCCGACGGTAGCGGGTACCTTTAATTACAGCATCCCGCTTACCGGGGGCCTGGGAAGTG
>CAZSMU010000249.1:0-3013 GCA_964607915.1 uncultured Haliscomenobacter sp. | reverse complement strand
CCTTTGGAGAAGGCCTCCAGTGCATCGTGTACCAGCACGGGGTCGTGGTGCTTGAGACGCTGCAGCAGTTCGGTCTCCGTAAGCGGTTCTTTGGTGCCTTCCAGGGTCACGAATGGCGAAAGCAGTTGCCAAATCGTTTCGGGTTTCTGTGCCAGGCGGGTAGAGATCTGCGCCACCTGCTCGTCCAGGAAATCCCGCAGCACATCGCCGATATCCCCCAGGCTCTGGAGGGCATCGAGGGAAAAGGTAGCCTCTGCCTGGCGGTGTTCATCACCGGTGACCGTCAGGTAAAGTTTGTCGAGGAACACCTGCAAATAGGGCAGTTCGATGCTGAGCGTCTTTTCCTTTTCCTTGATTTTTTCAAAGATACCCACTGCGATATTTTCCTCTTCCCCGCTTTTAAGGCGCACATTGCCAGTTGCCAGTTTGCCTACCCCCAGGATCACGTTCTTCACCTTGTCGAGGTTCATCGGCTCTACCCGCAGTTTTTTGCGCTGCAGTTCGGGCACTTTGCGCTCAAAATCGTACAGGTGCCCCAGGTATTCTTCCCGGATAGAGAGGATGATCTTGACCGGCAGTTTCACGCGCAGGATTTCCTTCACGTTTTCCACAAAAGCGTTCTGCTCTTCCTTGTTGCCGAGGGTATAGAGCTCTTCGAACTGATCAAAAATCAGATAGACGGGTTTGAAATGCTTCCGATAGACGGCCCTGAGCTGTCGGCTTAGGGATGAAGCGGCGACCACTTCCTGCGCAGCAGGCGCTGCATCGGAAAAATCCTCCTCCAGCCAGGACAGGGGGTCGGCTTCCTCCTCTTCGAGCGCTGCCCCAGCGGCTTGCTGCAACGCCTGCGCCAGCGAATCGTTGAGGTTGGCGCCCCTGCGCACGTCCAGCGCCAGCCAGTCGTGGCTCTCGAACCTGCTGGCCAGCCCGCACTTGATCAGACTGGTCTTTCCCACCCCGGAAGGGCCCTGCACCAACAAGAGATCTGTCTGGAAGACCATATCATAGAGCGCCTTGACCTCCTCGTCGCGGCCAAAAAAGATGTCCCTGTCTTCCCGCGTATAGGCATCGAGGAATTTGAACGGGTAACGTTTCTGCATGGCAATTCCGGGTTTTAGAGGTCGTCCAAATTTGGAAACCCGGTAGCTAACAGGGCGCGGGCCTCCATAAAGTCAGCTACGGCATTGTCCAGGTTGAGTTTCTTTCTGTTTTCATCGCTTAGCAGCAGTTCCCCGAAGTTGGCATCTGCCGGGATTGGGGGATTGGCGCGTTCGAGCCGTAGGGTGCTGTTGTCTTCCAGTACGCGGTACAGGAGGCCCCCATCGTTCAGATCGGTCAGGTTGAAGAAGCAGATGCGGGTACCTTGCTCCAGGGTGAGGGCGTGGTAGTCCAGGACGAAGGGCGAGAGGTTGATCCCGCGGTTGTAATCGTTGCCCTGGTAGAGGAGAACCGCATCCGTATCCGTGGGGGTATCGGTATAGTTTATTCTTTCGGCATCTACGTTCGCCTTGCTGTCTATGCCGAGTGCGGCATAGCGATGGAGATAGCGCGGCGGCGGTTTCCGGATTTGTCGGTACCCTACCTGTTTGATGGAGGCCATTTTATACTTCACCAGAAAGCGGAAATGCACCAGGAAGTCCGCCAGGCGCTTCTCTGCCTGGTGGCAGTCGGCCTGCTCGAAGCGGCGCTTATCGAGTTTGTCGCGCAGGAGGTGCAGTTCCGACAGGATTTTGTACAGGCTGCTGTTTGGGGTCAGCTCGGCCTCTATCGCTTCCAGCTCCGGTATGGGCAGTTTATGGCCTGATCCCTTGAATACCCCGTAAAGCGAGGTCAGCAATTTAAACTGCTCCTCCAGGGTGGACTCAAAAGGGGTATTAAAGCGGTCCGCGATTTGTGGCGGCAGGTCGAGCAGCGACTTTTCCCGGATTTTCCAGACCTGCGAAAGGAGGGCAAAATTGACCAGGTCCAGCGAGCAGTGGGCGATATACAGGCATTTTTCGATGTATTTCCGCAGCTTTCCCTCCGACATCTCCTCCTTGCCAATGGCCATCAGCTTACTGAGCTGGATACCGATGACCCCCACGAAGCTGTACGCCAGGATTTCTTTGGCTTTATCGGAAATGCGCTCCTGGTTTTCCCAGTTGGGTACCGCATTTACCCGATCCAGGAACCTTTCTGCAGGTCCACAGTCTCCCCTCACTGCCTCGATAAGCCGGCGCACTATCGTTTCATTGAAGGTTTTTTTGCCGGTCAGCGGCGACCCCTTCCGTTCGGCCCCCTCCTTGACATACAGGCCCCAGGGGAATTCCCCGGCCTCCTGCTCCAGGAAGATGCCGCGCAGGTCGCGGGGGGCAGCCTCGATCTTGCGGGCGGGCGACTGTTCGCCGCTGTTCACAAAATTCACGGCGCTCTGGTAGGCTTCCTGGATGCCCTCGCCCAGGGCGATGTGCTGGTAGAAGCGGATGGCCAGGTCTTTTGCCCGGGTATCGGGAATCGGCGCAGAGGTGGCAATCACCGCCGGGATGCCGAGTTCGTGCAGGTGGCGCACCTGTGCCAGCGTCGAGCAGCCGTTCAGGAACACCAGTTGCAGGCTCTCCGGGTTACGGCCTGCGATCTCCGAGGCCATCTCCGGGAAGGAAGCCTCGGTATCGTTCAGCGCCACTACGTGCTGGTCGGCGTGGCCCCCGTAGTGGAGGATGGCGAACCCGTTCTCCGGACGGTGGCGCACCATGTTGAAGAACGCTTCCCGGTCGGTATCCGTGCGGATCAGGTGCTCGATTTTTCCGCTGGAGACCAGGGGATCCAGTGCATCCTGTATCCCGTTTTGTTCCAGCGACAAGTTCGGTAGGTCGCCTTTTGGATTGGCAAAGATGGTAAAGATGATGGGCATGGGGTGAATGGGTAGATAGTGAATACTTATGCGAGGGGGAGCATCGAGGGGTTAAAAAGGCTTTTTGAGCCACCCTGCCGCTCCTCCCCGCAACAAATTTAGGAAAACTAACGCAGATTTCTA
>CAZSMU010000248.1:0-3022 GCA_964607915.1 uncultured Haliscomenobacter sp. | reverse complement strand
CAAAAAAGAGACAGAGCGCCAAACGGGAGACATCAAGATCTTCGTGGACAATATAGAAGTCCAAATCCGAAATTGGCAAGCCCGCAAATGACCCTCTAGATTTTTCAGGCGCAACTATTTCAATTGCGCCGCTCGTAAACGATAGGCGTAGCGTACGCAGTCAGCCGCTTGCCGTCTTTTTCGAGCAGCTCCATCACTTCGAGGCGCCCCGGGGTAAAGGTTTCGATAAGGGTAAAGGTCATGCCGTTGTCCCAGGTGTTGGGCGCGTGAATCGTGAAGGTCGCCCGACCGTCAAACTGGTATTCGGCAGGTTTGAAACGCGGGGAAACGCGGAGTTCCTCAAACCGTATGCGCAGGGTGGGATTGTCGTTCCGGAGGGCGGCCATAGGAAGGGAGGGCGGCAGCTCGTAGGCATACAGCCGGACCGAGTTGGTTCCCGAATCTTCAAAGAAGAACAGGTGGTGGTTGATGGTGCTTGGTTTTTCGGGATAGGTGTAGTAGCTTTCTTCTATGATCCAAAAGCCTTTGCGCGGGGGAGCCCCCTCGATTTTATCGTTTGCAAGTCGGTTTATGTGTACAGCAAAAGGGTGTTCCTGTTTGCCCTGACGTCGTTCTTCCTCTACCTGCCTACGGTTATCGAAGTCCCCGGTGATATACGTTTTAAACAATTCGAGTGCCGGCCGGGGTGCCTGCCATCCGGGGATAAGCCCACATGCCGCGCAGCAGGCGGCCGTTACTGCGGCCATAGTTGTTTTCCATTTGTTGCCCATGATGAAGATCTTTTGTTGCCCTCACGGACTATTTTTCAACCAGTCTCCAATGCCATAGGGGTCTTGCAGAGCTCCCGACACATGTTCGTGGCGGATGAGCCAGCGGCCGCGTTTTCGACAGAGGATGAACGTGCTCCGGAACACTTGTTCGAAGTCTTTGCCGGCCACCTGTACTTTTAAGCGGATGACCCCGGCCACCCAACTCAGGCCTCTGTTGCCTTCGCAAAAGGGCCCTTCTTCCCAATGGATGGACACCAATCGGATGGGGGAGCCTACGAAGGCGGTCCAGCCTTTTTCAATCAAGTCGTATCCCAGCGTCGTCAGACGGGGCCCCTCGAGTATGACGTACGTATCGGGTGAACGCAGGTAAAAGGACATGATACGCCGCGCATCTTTGTCCATGATAGCCTGAAAAAAGTCCTGAACCACAGCGGTGGGCATCATTGAGGTATTTATCACATTTCTACAAGCTGGTCTGCAATCTTATCCAGGGGCACGTTATTTTCCGGCTGGGCCATCGCTTCGAGTTCCTGTTGGACGATGCGCAGTATCCGTGCGATGTATTCGGCGTGCCATTGCTGCCGCTGTGCCGCAGCGGTATCGTCGGGCACATAAGCATCTATGGCTTCCCGGCTGAGTACCCCTTTGGCCTCGAGCAGGCGTTCGATACTATCCATCCGCTCGCGCAGGACAGCCACCTCACCGGCAACGGCCATGGTGATGTTGAGGACGCGCTCCACGGCAGGGTTTTCAAAAAAGTAGGGCCGCCCGCCTTTGGCTTTGGTGCCGGCCATTTTGATGTAGTCAATAGATTCCATAACTCGACTGTTTTGAAGCGCGTTCCGATCGGGTTTCCCGGCAGGGCGCTTGATGATTCCCCTCGCAACAGGGCTAAAAAGCGGTTTTGGCAGGCTAGGCTTTCCAGGCGCCAAATACGTTCCATTTCGGGCTGCGGCCATGGTCTTCAGGCTCTTCGCTGCGCTTTTCGCCATCATCGAGGTCGTTTACGGCTTTTACGCCCACCTGCATGAAGTCTTCCGCGCGGAAACCCGCCTGTACCATCAGTTCGCAGGGGTCTATGTCGTGCATTTTAGACCAGAACGGCTCGTTGTTGTAATAGGCATCCCAGTCGCGGATGAATTGCTCGTACAGGTCCATGTCCGGCGTATATTGGGGCTGTTCGATGTGCAGCGTCAGTCCGCCCGGGCGCAAAAGCCGATATACTTCGCGCATAATCCTGAAGATTGCTTTGCCGGCGGTTTCGTGTAGGAACATGGTGCTCTGCACCCAATCGAAAGACCCCTCTGCAAAGGGCGTAGATTCGCAGTTCATCTGGACGAAGCGTACGTTCTTCACTCCGAGGGCACGGGCACGGGCATGGCCATAGCGCAGCATGGGGGCTCCGGTATCAATAGCCACTACTTCGGCCTCCGGGAAAGCCCGGGCGATGGGGAGCACGTTGTGCCCCAGGCCACAGCCTATGTCCAGGATGCGCTTCGGCTGGAAATCGGGATAGGTCTCCCGGACATACGCTGCAATAGCTTTTCCGCCCCCATCGTTGAGCTTGCCCAGCATCCCGCCGGTGGTCACGAAAAGACCGGCGTCGTAATTGGCCGCATTGGATACATCGCCCTCGAACAGCTCCCCGTGGTAGCTCCCCGGCATCAGGTGGTTGTCCATGATGGTCATGTAGGGCGGAAGGGGCATTTCCGGATGCAGCTCCAGGGTTTCACAACCGTCGTTCAGCGCCTCCGCCCGCTTGGCGAGCGCGTGTGCCTGGCGCAGCACCAGGGAGCGGCCCGCCTGCTGTCGCATCTCCATAGCGGCGCGGCGCAGCGCGCTCCAGGCCTGATAGTGCGGATCGGATTTCATCGCTTCGCGCAGTTCCTCACGGGACTCAAAATCGCGCCCATTGGCCTGGATAAACCCCGGGCGCACGCGCATCTCATACGCCGGCTTGTTGCCGGGCGATACGACTGCGGCCAGGTGCTTGTTGAGGTTGGCCAAAAAATTGAAGCGCGCCCGCTCGTCGTGCGTCGTCTCCGGAAGGAGCTCGTGCCGGGCAATTTTTGACCAGACAGGTGGAAGGTTTTGCGACATAGTACAGCGTTTTTTTGATTATACTAGTTTCGATTATTAGACTTGTTGCGCGGGGGATCATCGCGGGGTCAAAAAGGCCCTTTTGCGCCCACACTGTGCCTTTTTTTGGTCATATAGCGAGGCTATACTCCCTCAAAAAGCCTTCGTGTGGA
>CAZSMU010000247.1:1957-3040 GCA_964607915.1 uncultured Haliscomenobacter sp. | reverse complement strand
CCCCGGTTGTTGCCTACTGCCATTTCCAGGTAGCCGTCGCCGTCGAGGTCGCCCAGCGCTGGTCGGGTGCTGAAGCCCAGCGTCGAGCGGGTGAACGGAATGCTGTCTTTTGAGAAATTGCCGGCCGGGGCAGTCCTGGAGAACAGCGAAAGGCCCAAGTCCTCTGTGCCCGTGAGCACGCGCAACACCCCGCCAGACGCGAAAACGACCGGAGCGCTATATCCCGAGACATAGCCCGGCAAGCGGGTGTCTATCCCTCCCCAGAACGCATCGCCGGGAGTACCGTTGAACCGCGGCTGGCCTTTGGTGCCCATGTTTCGGAAGTAGTTCACATTGCCGGAGCGCTCTCCGACGACGAGGTCGTTCAGACCATCGCCATCCACATCGAAAAACTGGGGCGTGCTCGCCAGGCCGATATCAATACCCGACCACGACAGCACCGGAGCCGCAAACTGCATCGGATTGCCTTTGCCCGCCTTGTTCTCCAGAAAAATCAGCCGCCCGCCCTCTTCCCCGATCAGGAGATCAGAATCGCCGTCCTGGTCTATATCCCCAAAAGCGGGGGCAAAACCGAAGTAGGTGTCGTTCAGTACTTTAAGGCCGAGCCAATCGTCGTTGGACAACTCGAAGCGGGGGTCTTTGGCCGTGCCTTTATTTTCAAAAAGCCACAAGCGGGAATCTCGTTTGCCGGCGGGATCATACACGGACAAATTCCCCACGATGAGGTCCAGGCGGCCATCGGCGTTGACGTCGGCAAAGGTTGGGTTAGCCACGGTGCCCAGGTCGAGCATCTCCCCCGACAGGAAATCCTTTTGCACCAACTGAAACCGAGGTTGCCGCTCGGTACCGGTATTCGCGTAAAACCAGGCACAGGCGCGGTCTTCCGAACCAAAGCGCGAACTCGGGCTCACGAGTAAGTCCTTGCGGCCATCCTGGTCCACATCCAGGTGGTAGGCGGCCGGGAACAGCGGCAAGTCCACCGGGTTGTCCACGGCAGGGAAGCGGTTGTCCTGCCTGGTCATCCAGGATTGCTTGCAGGAACCGCCGTTCGTCAACATATTGAGGTTATTGAAAGAGACGTCG
>CAZSMU010000247.1:0-1947 GCA_964607915.1 uncultured Haliscomenobacter sp. | reverse complement strand
CAGTTCCCGGTCGCCGTCCCCGTCGAGGTCGAGGGTCAGGAGAGTAGAACCCGCGTGGCGGTAGCTGACGGCCAGGTCTTCCAGGCCGGAGCGATAGCATGCCCCGGGCGAAGCCGCCAGATCGACTTTTTCGCTGAGGCCGCTCTCGTAAAAGCCGCCCCAACAAGCGTTTTGGAGGGTGAACAGCAGGCTGTCTTTGGGCAGGTTCCGCTCGACAGACTGGTTCTGGAAGAATTCCGCATAGCCTCCCGCCAGATTAAAGGTCAGGATGTCGAGGTCGCCGTCGCAGTCCAGATCGTCCACGGCAGGATAATCCACTTTGCTGATGTAAATCGGAGTCAGCGTACCGCTGCTCAAGGGGAAAGACACCAATCCGAAGGGCCCCCGAAGCTCCCGGCGGCGGAAAGCCAGCGTATCGCGCTGGTAATATCCGGTATAGACGACCATCCCGTCCACGCCGTTCACATCGGAATAGGCGAATATATCCTGTATGGCATCGCCGTTGAAGTCGCGCAGCAAAATCCAGTTTTCGACCCGGGGGAACCCGGCGGCATACTCAGGGGCATAGACGTACTCCCGTCGCCCCGATTTCTCCATGCTCAGAAAGGTGAGGTGTACGTTTCCCTCCCGGTCGAAGACGTGCAGGTCAGGAATCCCGTCCCGGTTCAAATCCACGGCGGAAAACTGGGGGGCATTCAGCCCTCCGGCCCAGGGGTATTTCAAAGGTACATTGCCCCGCACTACCGCCGGGGCATAGGGAGAAAAGCGCTGCGCAAACACCGATAAGGAGAGGAGCAGCGCCAGAGCAGTCGCGAGAACCCTTAATATATACATAGCTTTAAGTATGTGTTTTAAACTAAAAAAAAGCACTATACATATTAATGTCAAATAGTATGCCAAAAGGCATTGTTTTGGAGGGGCATTGAAAATTGATTTTCGACACCCCTCCAAAACAGTCTAATCATCTCCCCCGGAACGAGCAGGCCTTTAGGCGTAGAGCAGGGAGAGTTTGGCAAACAGCCGCAATAGTTTGTAATTCAGCGACGGGGAGGCATTGAAAAAAAAGCCGTTGATGGTGATCCAGCCTGCTTCGCGCTGCAGTTGCCGGATATTGCGATAGGCGACGAAGCGGGGTTTTTCCATGGGTGCTTTCCAGTAGAAGCCCAGGTCGGTGAATGCGAAGCCTTCTTTGCAGGTGCCGAGGGCGCTTTGGTCGGCGATGAGCAGGATTTTTTCTTCTTTGGCAGGGAAGAGGAAGCTTTTGCCCGCCTGTTGGAGTTTTTCGACCGGCATGCGCAGAAGCTCGGTATAAAATTCTTCTCCTTCTTCGGGCAGGTTTAGGTAATCGAGGATCATGCGCAGCAGAGGGACGGTTTCGCGGTGGGCGATTCGGTATTTCAGGATGGCCTCCGGGTAATTGGTCTCGTTCAGGTCTTTGCAGTGCAGGATGATGAACTGGTCGAGCAGTTCATCAAAGAGGCTCTCGATCAGCGCGTTGACTTCTTCCGGGAAGGCCTCTCCTGCCTCTTCCATCTCCCGCAACAGGGTTGCCAACTCTTCGATTCGGCCGAGTACGGTATCGCGGAAGCCAGAAAGGTAGAGCCGTTCGGAGTACTCGGTGAATGACCCCGGGCGATGTTCCCGCTCGATGCGCTCGCGCAAGGCTAGAAAAAATTGTTGGTTGAGCTGCAGCTCCAGGTTCCCGGCCAGATCAATGCGGAAAGCCGTTGCGGGACCCTGAGGGCTGGAGGCTTCCTGCACTGTTCCGCACTGGAGGCAAAAACGGGCTTCTGCGGGCAGTACCGTATGGCAACGTGGGCATCTTTTCATTTCTTGGCGCTTGATCCGTGCTAAACCTTCTATGAGAAACCGCGTTTACAATAGACTTGTTGCGTGGGGTCAGCGAGGAGGGAAAAAAGAGTCATTTTTTGTCCACACGAAGGCTTT
>CAZSMU010000246.1:0-3129 GCA_964607915.1 uncultured Haliscomenobacter sp. | reverse complement strand
CGAAAGTCCTGTAAGCCGAGCGGGAGTTTTTTGGGCATGGACGAAGCCTGGTTTTGCACAAAGGTATGAAAAAAGGGGGAGCGCGGCTTGTTAATTTAACGTGAAATATACGGTTTTGGAACTTTATAGGATGTGCAGAATGTTGAGTTTATCCGATTAAAGAAGTATATTTAGTCCAGAATCAGTAAATTGCGTTCCGTTATGCATTGGTACCGCGGAAATGGTGAAGTCATACAACTCCCTATCGAGGAACAGTTGGAGTCTGATGTGGCCCGTGAAATCGCGCAGGGCCATCGTCTCCGCATTTGTATAGGTTCGGATTCTAAAATCCGCAAAGATGGCGTGGATTATGCCACGGCGTTGGTCGTCGTCCGGGAAAAACAAGGAGCCTTTATGTTCCTGCGTCGCTGGACGAGCCCGTACCGCGTTGGTCTCCGGGAGCGTATGATGGGCGAAGTCTCGTATTCCATCGAGTTGGCCTACGCCCTTGCCCCCCTGGTTGCCCGCTTGAAGCTCCCCCTCGAAATCCATGCCGACATAAACCGGGACCCGGCCTTTCAATCGCATGTCGCCTTCAAAGCGGCTATGGGTTATATCCTCGGAATGGGCTTTATTTTCCGTTCCAAGCCGGAGGCCTTTGCCAGCTCCAGTTGTGCCGATAAAGCGGTATAGCAGGGTTAAAAAACGACTCTTTTTTCTTCTCGCGGACTCCCCGCAATAAGTCTATCGTTTTTTTTGCCAAATTTGCCTGATAGACTTGATGCCAGGGAAATCATGCAAAATTACCACCTTCATATCCAGGGGCAAGTGCAGGGCGTTGGCTTCCGGCCCTTCGTCTTTCAGCTTGCTCAGGAACACCGCCTCAAGGGCTGGGTGTGGAACGGCCCCGACGGTGTACACATCGAAGTGCGGTGCAGCGCTGGCGAACTGAACCCTTTCTGTAGTCAGCTGCGCGAACGCGCACCCCGGCTCGCACGCATCACAGGCGTGTATATCCGGGAAGTGGCGCACCGGGAATACGATTCCTTCGAAATTGTGCACAGCAGTTCCGACACTCCGCCCAACCTGCTGATCAGCCCGGATTTTGCGCTTTGCCCGGAATGTCGGCAGGAAATGGCAGCAACGGGAAACCGGCGCTTCGGCTATCCGTTCATCACCTGTACATCCTGTGGGCCGCGCTATTCGATTATGGCTTCTCTTCCCTACGACCGGGAGCGGACGGCGATGGCTTCCTTCACGCCTTGTACTGCCTGTGCAGAGGAATACGCCGACCCCCTGGATCGCAGGTACTACTCCCAGACGAATTCCTGTGAAACCTGCGGTGTCCGGCTCAGCTGGTTCAACCCAGAAGGAGGCGGCTACGCATGGGGGGCCGAAACCGTCCTGCAAAAAGCTGCAGACGCCCTTGCGCAAGGCAGTATCGTCGCGGTCAAGGGCGTTGGAGGCTTCCTGCTCCTGGCAGATGCGACACAAGCAAAGACGCTGCAGAAGCTGCGGGAAAGGAAGCGCAGGCCTTCCAAACCTTTCGCATTGCTTTATCCCGACCTCAGTCGTCTACAGGCCGACGTGGAAATCTCTGTACAAGCCCGGGAGGCGCTCCTGAGTTCCATATCCCCTATTGTGCTGGTCCCGCTGAAGGAAGCCCCCGGAAGCCCTCTGGCTTTGGAATACATAGCTCCGGGGCTGGACCACCTGGGCGTTATGCTGCCGTATGCGCCTCTGTTGCAGGCCCTCGCTTCTGCTTATCCGAACCCGCTGGTGGCGACCAGCGGGAATATCAGCCATGACCCAATCGTGTTTGAGGAGGAAACGGCAAGGACGGATCTGATGAAGGTGGCCGACTTCGTGCTCTCGCACAATCGGCCCATCCTCACCCCGCAGGACGATTCGGTGCTCCGGTTCAGCCCTTTGAGCGGGCAACCTGTATGGCTGCGGCGCTCCAGAGGCCTCGCACCCACCTTATTGCTGGAAGCGGCCCGACAGTGGTCTGCTCCCGTGTTGGCCATGGGGGCCGACCTCAAGAGCGCTTTTGCGTTGTTGAGCAGCGGCAATACCTACGTGAGCCAGTACCTCGGTGACCTGGATAGCTGGGATACCCAACGGCATTTCAACCATACGCTCAATCACCTCCTGGGCTTGTGCCGGGCAACACCGGAGGCTGTTCTGGCAGACCTGCACCCCGGATACTTTTCGCACACGCTTGGACGGGAACTGTCGGACAACTGGCAGGTTCCCTTCCACCAGTTTCAACACCACGCAGCCCACTTCGGGGCTATCTTGGCCGAACATGGGCTTTTTGAGCGTACAGAACCAGTGCTGGGCGTCGTACTCGACGGGACGGGCTGGGGAGCAGACGGACAGGTCTGGGGGGGGGAGTTTTTTAGGTATTCAAACCGGAGCATCGCAAGAGTAGGCCATTTTTCGTACTTCCCACACCTGGCAGGTGACAAAATGTCCCGGGAGCCAAGGCTCTGCGCCTTATCCCTGACGGTGGGGCATGATCCAGCAGAAGCCGCCCTCGCTCCGCTCTTCAGTCAGGTGGAATGGGGGCTTTATCGGCAATTAGCAGTACAGCCAGACGGCTTGAAGACCTCGAGCGCAGGCCGGTTGTTCGACGGTATGGCCGCGCTCTGTGGCCTGGCTGTCCGCAATACCTTCGAAGGGGAAGCCGCTATGCAACTTGAGCAAGCGGCTTTATCGTATTTTCAAAGCCATGAATGGCAGTTGCCAAGGCCATACCCCGTGTGTATAGATGGTACCCAGGTCGCGTTGGCCCCGCTCATCGAAGCGGTGCTGCACGATGTGCGGGAGGGGGTGGCCACGACCCAAATAGCAGCTGCGTTCCACGTCTGGGTAGTAGATGTCATAGCCGAAATGGCCTTCCAGAGCGGAACAGAGACGCTCGCGTTCAGCGGGGGCGTATTCCAGAATGTGGTTCTGGTGGAGCTACTGATCCAAAGAATGAGCGGAAAATACACCTTACACTTTCACAAGGCCCTCAGCCCAAACGACGAGAACATCAGCCTGGGGCAGATGGCTTTGTTTGAGGAAAAAATTCCGTTTGCCGGATAACGGATTATTAGACTTGTTGCGAGGGGGATCATCGAGGGGTCAAAAAGGCCCTTTTCT
>CAZSMU010000245.1:0-3162 GCA_964607915.1 uncultured Haliscomenobacter sp. | reverse complement strand
TATGACCGAAAAAAGGCATAGTGTGGGCGAAAAAGGGCCTTTTTGACCCCTCGATAATCCCCCGCGCAACAAGTCCATTATACAAACGACAAATTTATATAAAGATTCGCAGGATTTCTGCGATTCCTCTTAGTGGATTGGTACTCGCGGATTTCGCTCGCGAAATGGCCAACGCACCACGTAAAACATTGTAATCCTGCAAATAGATGTGTGCCGAGGCTACATAAAAAGTTCTTTCTTCGCCTACGGCATAAAATAGTATTTCTTGAACGTACATCAAAATACTAGACTTGTTGCGAGGGGTCAGCGAGGAGGGAAAAAAGAGATGTGCGTATCGTCGTCAGAAAAATACTTCTGGTCGGAAAGCGGATGATTTCGCGAACCATTGCCCGGCAAAAGCCGTCCCTCTTTGATACCTTTACGCTTAAAATAAACCGTCACCCTTGATGAATCCATATCCGAACTTCCGGCCTTTCTCTATGGCTCTTACTGCTTGTTTTCTGTGTGCCTTCCTCCCCGCGCTCTCTGCCTCCGGAGTGCGTGGGAACGTACGGGACGAAAACGGGGCTGCATTGCCCAATGCCACGATTTTTGTCCGGGAAACGGGAAGCGGGGCTGTGAGCAACCCACAAGGGGAATATGAAATCCGACTGGACCCCGGCACCTACGAGTTGAGTTTTCAATTTCTCGGCTACCGCACGGAAACCAGGACGGTACAGGTGCGCTCGGAATGGGTGTCGCTCGACATCCAACTGGCGCTCCAACCCATCGAACTGCGCATGAGCGGAATCAATCTCAACGGCGAAGATCCTGCATACACCGTCCTGCGAAAAGCAATCGCCAAGGCGGGCTATCACCGCCAGCAAGTGGAACGCTATGAGGCCAGGATTTATATAAAAGGCTCGGGCAGAATCATGGACGTGCCCTTTTTTTTGAGAAAAGAAATGAAAAAAACGGGTCTGGACTCCAATATGGCCTTCACCCTCGAATCGGTGAGCCAGGTGTCTTATCAACGTCCCGGTACGTTTAAAGAAAAGGTCATTTCCATCCGCTCGAGGGGCCAGGACAACTCGACCAGCCCTATGCCCTACATCCAGAGCAGCTTCTATGAGCCCAAAGTGCAGGAGGCCATCTCCCCGCTCTCGCCCCAGGCTTTCGCCACCTACCGCTTCAAACTGGAGTCGTTTTTTATAGACCGGGGCTATGGGGTGAATAAAATCAAAGTCACCCCGAGAAGTGCCGGCGATAATGTATTCGAGGGCTACCTCTATATCGTGGAAGATTCCTGGGCAATCTACAGCTTGTCCCTGGCTACCATCCAACAGGGTATCCGGTTCCAAATGGAACAGGTCTATTCGCCCGTAGAAGAAAAGGTGTGGCTGCCCCTCACGCAAACGTTCCATGTTAGCGGCTCTATTTTTGGGGTGCGCTTTGAATACGATTACCTGGCTACGGCAGCAAACTACAAGGTAACCCTCAATCCTGAACTCAAGGCTGCCTTCGAGGTGCTGGACGAAAAGGCAGGGGATGTGCCGGAAGCAACGCAAAAGCAAATCCCGGCAGATGCCTCGCCATCCGCTCGCCTGGCATCAGGGGGCGAAATTTCCCGGAAGGAGCTTCGCAAAATCATCAGCGAATACGAAAAGGAAGAGCGCAAAGCGTCTGAAGCCCCGGAAGTAGATATAAACAGGGTGGTCGAAATTGATTCCCAAGCCTATAAACAGGACTCTACCTACTGGGAACTCATCCGCCCCGTACCGCTCAGCGAACAGGAGATCAAAGGATATCACTTTCAGGACAGCATCTCGATAGCTATGGCCGCCGATACCTCCGATTCGGAGAAGCCCGGTGGCACAGACTCTACCCGCTTCAACCCGGTAATGGGCCTGCTCATGGGGCAAACGTTCATCTTCCCCGGGCAGCACCGGTTCAGCTACGAGCCCTTGCTGACGCGGTTCAACTTCAACCCGGTGGATGGAGCCAGTCTCAATACCTATTTGAAGTACGACTATCTTGGCGAAAAGCGGTTCGGACTGGCGTTCAACCCGCGCTATGCATTTGTCCGGGAGCGCTTCAATGCCCAGGGCGAGTTGTACTTCAACCCGCGGCACAGCTATCTGCACAATACCCGCTGGACGCTGAAGGGCGGGCGTTATATCGCACAGTTCAACCCGGACGATGCCATTTCTCCCTGGATAAATACCTACCAAACGCTGGTGAAGGCGCGGAATTTCCTGCGCATCTACGAAAAAGATTACCTCTCAGCCGCTTTCGCACACAAACGGGCGAGCGATTGGAGCTTTCGCATCGCTTTTGAATGGGCAGACCGGCTCCGCCTGGAAAATCTGACCACCCAGACTTTCTACCCACCCGATGGCTATGTTTCCTATGGAACGAATGCCCCGGATGCGGTAGAATACCCCGATCCTGCCCCGCTCCGCCAGAAAGCAGGGGTGCTGTCCCTGTCTTTTGAAGTCAGCCCCTGGCAGCGCTACCAAATGCGGAATGGACGCAAAACGCCCATCCCGGGCAGCTCCCCGCGCTTCGTCCTGAACTACCGAAAAGGAATCCAGGGACTCCTGGGAAGCGAGGTCAACTACGACTTCCTGGAAATGGAACTCGAACAGGATATTGCCATCGGGGCAGCGGGTCAACTGGACCTGCGCGCACATGCCGGATGGTTCCCCAACAACGCCCGGATGGGCTTTGCAGATTTCAAGCATTTCCCGGGCAACCAAATCCATGTCACCGGGGCCGACCCGGTAGAGTCGTACCGCATGTTGCCGTACTACGCCTTTAGCACCCGGGAAGGCTACTTCGGTACGTTCGCCCATTACCAGTTCCGGAAATTTCTGCTGACCCGCTTCCCCGCCGTCTGGATGCTGGGGATAAAGGAAAATTTGTTCTTCAACACCCTCGTTACGCCCCGGACGAACTACCTGGAACTGGGCTACGGCGTGGACAACCTGCTGCGCTTCTTCCGCGTAGAAGCCGTCGTGTCGTTTGAATCCGGGGTCTTCCAGGGACCCCGGCTCATGCTCGGCGTATCCTCAAGCCTTGATAATTTGGGCGATTTATTTGAATAGACTTGTGGCGAGGGGCCATCCAGGATTTGCCGAATTTCTTGTTCAGTTCTTTTAGCAATTTTTGCCATCGT
Source organism: uncultured Haliscomenobacter sp. (assembly GCA_964607915.1). Classification (GTDB taxonomy): domain Bacteria; phylum Bacteroidota; class Bacteroidia; order Chitinophagales; family Saprospiraceae; genus JADJPL01. The sequence continues at coordinate 5 of CAZSMU010000245.1, read as the reverse complement.
TGAAA
>CAZSMU010000244.1:0-3174 GCA_964607915.1 uncultured Haliscomenobacter sp. | reverse complement strand
CGCCGTACCAATCCCAACACCACTCCCACACGTTCCCGCTCATATCGTACAGCCCCAGGCTATTGGGTTGTTTAAAGCCAACCGCCTGCGTCCTGTTTTCCGAATTGGCCTCGTACCAGCCGACCTCGTCCAGATCGTCGCTGCCGCTGTACGCAAACGGCCGCTGCTCTTTCCCTCCTCTTGCAGCGTATTCCCATTCTGCTTCGGTGGGAAGCCGATAGCCATGGGCATTCCAGTTGGCTTCGACATCATTGCCGTTGATGGTGTACACCGGGGTTAAGCCATCCTGTGCGCTTAGCCAGTTGCAGTATCGGATTGCATCGTACCACGATACGTACACCACCGGGTCATCGCCCAGTCTGCCCCAGCCGGGCCGTCGAACCTGCAGGCCTCCCTCCTGCTTAAACCGGAAGTACTGACAGTACGTCACCGGCGTCTTCTGTATCCAAAACCCGTCAAGGGTCACCTGGCGAGTATTTCCCTCCTCCTCCGACCCCATCACAAAGCTCCCTCCTTCCACGGAGATCATTTCCGGAAAATAGCGGGCCTTAACTAAGGCCGCAACGCTATCCGGTATTTGCTGCAGGACATCCAGCAGGGGGCGGAAGCCGGGACGGGATGCAATGTCTGGCATTGCGGCGGCGAGCGGGGCGTATTGCGGCAGCCTCAGGCCCGTGAGCACCTGCAGGGCGTCCCTGGCGCGCTCTGGCGGCCCGGAAGCTTGAAACACGAATGCGATCTCTTCCAGCAGGCGGGCCAATTGGGGCTGCCCGTAGTGGAGGCCCAGGGCTTTTCGGGTTTCCTGGAAGGCGAAGTCATAGTCCAGGTTCAGGATAGCTTCTTCGATGCGGGCCCTGACAAAATCGAATATGCTTTCTTTCATAGCCGCTTCCCTGGCGAGTTGTGCGGAGAGGTCTTCTTTGCCTCTTTCCAGAGCGGCTTCCTCCTGGGTTGTCCAGGCGCGCATGAAGGGACGGCCGGCTTCCAGTGCGGCGATGTCGTCGGCATCTTTGAAGTAGGTATTGCCCTGGGCGATATCCTGCTGTTTGCTTTCCAGGATGCGTTGCGCCCGTTGGCCGGGGAGTTCGGATTCCCGGTATTCCTGGAGCACGACCGGTGCGAGGGTATCGTGGCAGAGGCTGTAGCAGGGTTCTCCCCTCTCGTTTCTGTAAGGACTCAGCAGGTAGTGTTCAGCCAGTGCTTTCAGAAGATCGGGCAGGATTTCCTTTTGGTGGGGGTATCGTTGCAACAGATCGGTCTCCCGCCAGGCATTGGCCGTGCCCATGGGCGTGGTATGGTCCGACAGGAGATTGAGCACCAGGCCATGGGCCACCGCTGGTGCGAACTTTCTTTTATCGGAGAGCGCTGTCAGCTCCTGTTTGAAAAATGCCGAGAGGTGGATACCGCTTTTTTTGATTTCGAGGTAGCGTTCCCGGGTGAAATGGCGGTTTCTTCCCTCGTCCCAGAGGCGCGTCAGCAGGATCTGCAGCACCGGGGAGAGGGCGCTCTGCGCATCATCGAGCAAGTCGTCGGCGATGAGGGCAGGGAGGCCGGGCTCGATTTGGAGGCAGTATTCCCTTTGGGTGTCGGGATGCTTTGTCAGGCCCTCGATGGATTCGAGGATTCCCTCCCGGGTGAGTTTGTCCAGCAGCAGTTTTTTCCTAGGCAGTTTAAACTCTGCGATGCGCAGTTCAATTTCCGGAAGATAATCCTTCCGGAAGGAGAGGATGATTTTCCCTTTTGGTTTTTCCACTGCGGGATCATCGAAGAGTTGTTTGAGTTCGGTCAGCAATTCGGTCCACTCCTGGGCGGGGCCGGCTGCGCAGGTTTTGGTGAAGGCCTCTTCGGCCTGGTCCAGGATGAGCAGTAGCGGCTTTTGTTGTTGGGCTTCGACGGCGAGCCACTGTTCGCGGAGCGGGAGTTCGCAGTGTTGGCCATATCGGGCCAGGGCAAGGCCCATGGTGCCTTTGAGCCCGGAATCAGGGGAGCGACGGATCAGTTCGACGCACCATTTGTCTTTGATACGGGGCAGGAGCCCTGCCGAAAGCAGTGAAGACTTCCCCACGCCGGACTGGCCGTGGAAGAGGAGGATAGGGCAATTGCCCTCCACCAGTCGGTAGAGCTCCCGGATATCCCGGCCCCGGCCAAAGAACACGGGCGCGTCGTCTTCCTCGAAGCGGTTGATGCTGTGAAACGGGTTGTAGGGCAGGTGGTGGTAATAAGCTTCGGGGAGGGGCAAGCCAAACAGGGGCTGGTCGGCAAGGCCGGGGAGGCTATCCTTTTTTATCGCTTCGCTGCCCTTTCGGACGTAGAGTTCCCAGGGTTTGCGGTCATCTACAGCATCTTCTTTCAGGATACCCCTGAAATGAACCTCAGCCGAATGGCGCTCGAGTATATTCTGCTCGGCATCGTTCCAGGCATCCTCGAAGCCAAGACCCTGGATCAAACCCTCATAAAAGGCGATCGCGATATCACAGGCGATATCGTCTTTGACCCTTCCTGTAGTACCGATGACGAGAGGCACGGTATATTCCTGCTGCAATTCCCTGGCCTGTGTTTCGGTAGAGCAAGCGTTGAGAAAGACCAGTTTGAGGCCTTTGGCATGGCGCAGGAAATGGTGGAAGGCTTTTCCATTCACTGCATGAGGGGAGCCATCGTCTGCCTCCAGTATCATTTTGTAATGTTCTGCGTGTCCACTAAAATGGAGGATGGCGATGCGATCGCGGGTTTCCATATCCTGGAATGTTTCAATGAGCTCCTGAAGCGTAGCAAAAGGGTGAGCGACGACCTCGCAAAGTCCGGATTTTTCTGCCTTACTGAGTACCTCTTTGGTTTTAGTGAACTCTCGACGCAGCGAAATCAGTTTCTGCTCCTCTATGAAATGATTATTAGCGAACGCCAGTACGATGACAGGTGGCAGGTTGGGCATGGGGAAGCGGATTTAAATACGAAGTATTTTCAGGGCCTGTGGGATGGGGAGGTTGGGCACAGAGGATTCCTAGATCGGTTACCCGCTGCCTTTTTGGGGCCTTTATCCTTTTTGCCCCTGCCAAGGTAAGGCTTTTTGTCTAATTTATAAAATCGTGTTGATATACCGGCAGGGGTACTGCATTAAACCTATCAGCTGCCAAATCTCAAATGCGCTTCCTCTACCCCTCCTCCCGCACCGCCGTC
>CAZSMU010000243.1:0-3225 GCA_964607915.1 uncultured Haliscomenobacter sp. | reverse complement strand
CTCATCCGCCGGATGCGCGTGGAAAAGGCAAAAGAACTGCTGGAGCGCTCCACCCTGAACATTTCCGAAGTGTCGTACTTAGTCGGGTTCAGCGACCCCGGCTATTTTTCCAAAGTATTCAAAGCCGAGACTGGCGTGCCGCCGAACGAGTGGGGTAAAATGTAGGTTTTGGCTACTTTTTGACGAATTTTTTTTCAAAAAATAAAAAAACAGCCAAAAAAATATGGTATCAGGGCTTATATTTACAGGGTAGAGCTTTGTATTCCCTCTTTCACCCAAACCGCCTATGTTCTACTATCGTAAATACCTGCCCAGCCCCGAGCTAAGGCCACATATCAGTTGGTTTTACCTTCTGGAGTACGCCAGTGGGGAAGGCGGGGGCTTCACGCTCCCAGCCACGGCCAATCCCGCCTGCGCGATGGTGTTCAACTACGGGGACCGCTATCGGCTGAGCAACCTGCACTATAGAGATGAACTGTTGCCCCGGCACTTCCTGTCCGGAACCTCTACGGAACCCTACCAGATCGGGCTCTCCGGCAATATTGGTTCGCTGGGGGTCATCTTCCGCAGCCCGGCGTTTAAAGACGTCTTCCAACTCCCCGATCTGGGGGAGTTCACAGATAAGCGCCTGGATGCAGATTTATTTTTGGGCAAAAAGCTGGACGGCTTTACCGATGCACTGGCCGAAGCACCCGGGCCCGAAGACAAAATCCGCCTCGCCAACCATTACTTCCTGGAACTCTTCAGGCCCAGGCTGCAGATGAGCCTCGCCGACCACGCCTCCAATACCATCCTGGATACGCGCGGCTTCCTCTCCATGGACGAGCTGGCCCAAAAATTTTGCATCACCCCCCGGCACCTGCGCCGGGTGTTCAAGGAACAGATCGGGCTGAGCCCCAAGTTCTACGCCCGCCTCAAACGCTTTGGCTACGCCTGGTTCTGCGCAAATTCCGGCAGGTTCAACTGGCGGACTCTCACCGGCCACAACGGATTCTACGACCAGGCACACCTGATCCGGGAGTTCAAAACCTTCTCCGGGAAGACCCCCTCCAGCTACCTGTTCGATCAAAAAATAATCAATTCTGCGGATGAATAACAGACTTTTTGCGAGGGGAATCATCGCGGGGTCAAAAAGGCCCTTTTTCGCCCACACTGCGCCTTTTTTCGGTCATATAGCTAGGCTATACTCCCTCAAAAAGCCTTCGTGTGGACAAAAAAATGACTCTTTTTTCCCTCCTCGCTGACCCCTCGCAAAAAATCTAACAAGATGTCCGTTTTTTACAATACTTGCTTTCTTCGATATCCTATGTTTGTATTGCTTACTGATTAAAACATCCTTTCATGGATCACCTGAACAACAAACAGATTATCCTGGATTACCTGGAAGCGTTCCGCACCCTCCCGATTACCGAGGAGAAATACGAGCGCTTCATCTCCGACCGCGACCTTGAGTTGCGCCGCCACGTCGAAGTATTCCAGGCCGGCTCGCCCGGCTATGTGCTCGAACCCCACGACATCATCGCCGAAGGCAACAAGGTCGTGGTGCGCTTTACCTTTCACGGCCGCCATACCGGCGAACTGATGGGTATGCCGCCCACGGGCAACACCCTCACCGCGAGCGGCATCATCATCTACGAACTCGAAGAGGGTAAAATCGTAGATCACTGGATGGAATTCGATGTGCCGACCTTCCTGCAGCAGTTGCAGCCGGCAGTAGTACCGGAGGCGGTGGTGCCGAATTAACGTCCTATTCCCGTTGCTTTGCTCAGCCGGGAAAATGATTCTGATTTACCTTGCCCTTTGTCTGAAAGGCAGATTGGTATTAGAGATAGCTAATCTACATCAGGATTAGACTTATCCTTGTTTGCTTTATAGTTAGGAAAATCAAGATTGGTAGAGGAGATTTTTTCCATCTCTGCACTTGCCTCGGGATACATTTCACAAAGGTTCCTATTCCCAAAACTCTTTTTCTTATGTCCACCTCACCCTCCATTAGCTGGCATGCCCTATATGTGGCATCGCGTCATGAGCGAATCATTGGAAAACAGTTGGCGCTGTACGGCTTCGAGTCCTTCGTGCCCGTCCAAAAACAGGTGCACCAGTGGGCCGACCGCAAAAAGTGCATAGACGTGGTGCTGTTCCCTGGCTACGTATTCCTCAGTATGGGGAATGCCAAAGAGCGGCATAACGTCTTCAATGTGCCCAACGTACTCGGGTTTGTGAAGTTTGGCGGTCAAATCGCGACGCTCAGCGAGCGGGAAGTTGCCCTGATCAAGCAAATTGGACAGTCGGAGCACCCTGTGGTGCCCTGTACACCTTCCCTGGTACCCGGTGACGAAGTAGAGATTACCGCAGGGCCCTTGCGGAACCTGCACGGGCGCGTCCTTGCGCTAAACGGCACTGCCCATGTCCAGTTGTCGGTGCCCAGTCTGCAGTGGTTTGCCCAGGTAATGGTGGGTAGGGGGGACCTTAAAAAGGTGCAGTAGGGTTGTAGTTTGACAAAATGGGGTTAGATTTGTTGCGGAGAGAATCTCGTGAAGGTCAAGAGGCCTTTTTCCCTTCTCGCCGACCCCCTCAAAACAAGCGTAATTCTGTTCACAGGTCTTTCACAATTCAAGATATGGAGTGGTATCTCAAAGTTTTGCGGCAGTACGCCGATTTCAACGGCAGGGCCCGCCGCAAGGAGTACTGGATGTTTACTCTCTTCAACTTTCTCTTCGCCTGGGGTCTCATTCTCGTGGGTGCGATTCTGGAGTATGGGATAGGGGTATCCTCCGGTGCTCTTTTATACGTAGGGTATGTAGTTGCCGTTTTCATTCCCGGCCTGGCCGTTTCTGTGCGCAGGCTCCACGATGTAGGAAAAAGCGGCTGGATGTTGCTCATTGCTCTGATTCCCATCATCGGAAGCATCTGGCTGCTCATCCTGTATATCACGGATAGTGAGCCGTACACCAATTCGTATGGGCCAAGCCCAAAGTATTCTGCCGGGCCAGACAAAACAGACCTGATAGACGATGTGCTGGCGTAGAAAATATGTTTTTTTACACAAAACATTAGGACTTTATTTTGAAAAAATGTAAGTTTACCAGATAATCATACAGCCATTATCGTATTGAAAACGTTTTGTGCTGTTCTGTTTTCCGGGTGTCCTGCTCGGGACGTGATCTCTATTTTGTGCACTCCTTACCTGTAAGTGAGCATGGCAGAGCCATGCGGCGGGGTAGG
>CAZSMU010000242.1:0-3246 GCA_964607915.1 uncultured Haliscomenobacter sp. | reverse complement strand
GGAAAGAAAATGACTCTTTTTTCCCACCTCGCTGACCCCTCGCAACAAGTCTATTATTAATTTTCCCTTTTTGGAAATTGGTTTTTGATGCACATTCAACTGCCGGAAAAGCAGTTATGTATCTAATCCTCATCGCCAGGGTATTTACATAACTGCCCGTCAGGCAGTAAAAAGGGACGGCGCAGCCAGGCTATAGACATAACTGCCTTTCAGGCAGCGGGACAGGTCTGGACGCGACGCCGCTATAGACATGACTGGCTCCAGGCAGCTAGACATAAGCCTGGTATAGTAACCTATCAAAATTTTAAAAATGAAACTTCCATATATATCTCTTTTCTTTATCGCCCTGTGCCATGTGCTTCACGGGCAAACGGATACGGCGGCCATGCAGGTCCAGTTGAGCGAATACGTTGTATCGGCGACCGGCTATGCCGCGCCGCGGCGGGAGGTCGCACAAGTCGTACAAACCATCAGTGCCCGGCAGTTGTCCTGGCAAAATGCGCCCACCTCTGCCGACGTACTTCAAAATACGGGCGGCATCCTGGTGCAAAAGAGCCAGGGCGGAGGTGGAAGCCCTATCATCCGAGGCTTTGAAGCCAACAAAGTCCTCATCCATGTGGACGGGGTACGCCTGAACAACGCCATTTTCCGCGGCGGGCATCTCCAGAATGTGCTGCGCATAGACAACTCCATCCTCGAAAAAGTGGAAATCCTCTATGGCCCTTCCTCGGTGAAGTACGGCAGCGACGCACTGGGCGGCGTCATGCACTTCACAACCCGGCAGCCGATGCTGGACTATTTCGGCGGCAGCGCCCTGCTGCGCTACAGCAGTGCCACAGATGAAAAAACCGGCCACATAGACTTCAACCTGGGCGGCAAGAAGTGGGCCAGCTTGAGCAGCCTCACCTACTCCGATTTCGGGGATATCGTGCAGGGCAGTCGGCGCAAGGCAACATATCCCGATTTTGGCAAGCGCAGCGTCTATGCCGCATGGGACGGCAACAAAGACGTAGTGCGCAACAACCCGAACGTGAACCGACAAATCGGTACAGCCTACTCCCAGTACGACTTGCTCCAGAAAATCCGCTTCCAGCCTTCCGAGCACCTCTCCCACACCCTCAATTTCCAATATTCCAACAGCTCGGACGTGCCGCGCTACGACCGCCTGTCGGAGCTGGGCAGCAACTCCGTACCCCGCTTTGCCGAGTGGTACTACGGCCCCGAGCAACGGACCCTCTTGAGTTACACTCTGTCTGACCAGCGCCCCGGGCGTTTCTTCGACACCTCTACGCTCGTGGCCGCCTACCAAAATGCCCGGGAAAGCCGCCACTCGCGCCGCTTCGGCAGTACCTCCCGAAAAAGCCAGTATGAGGAAGTCGGCGTCGCCTCCCTTGAGTTCAATGGCCTGAAAAAAATGGGCCGCCACGAGTGGTCGCTAGGGGCCGAGTCCTACCTAAACCGCGTCCGGTCCACTGCGCACTTCACCCATGTAGGTACAGGAGCAGAGACCCCCTCCGACACGCGCTACCCCGATGGAGGAAGTACTATGAACAGCTTCGCCCTGTATACACAGGACAAGCTACGCTTGTCAGAGCAATGGATTGCCCACGCCGGGCTGCGCTTCAACTACATTACCCTTGACGCGACGTTCGACGATAACACGTTTTTTTCTTTTCCCTACCAAACCGCGAGCCAGCGCAACAACGCATTCAGCGGCTCTCTGGGATTGATCTATCTCCCCGGCGACAAGACCAAGCTCTCCCTGCTGGCCTCCACCGGCTTCCGCGCCCCCAACGTGGACGATTTGGCCAAGGTATTCGAGACCGTACCCGGCACGCTCATCGTACCCAACCCGGACATCCGGCCGGAACTCACCCAAAACGGGGAATTGAACCTGTCGCAGTGGCTCGGCGAAACCGCCCGGCTCGAACTGAGCACCTACTACTCACACCTTTCGAACGCTATCGTGCTGGATGCATTCCAGTTCAATGGCCGGGACAGCATCCTGTACGAGGGGACCATGAGCAAAGTATTCGCCGCTCAAAACAAACGGGAAGCATTTATCGCAGGGCTCGGCGCACATCTGGACGTTTTCTTCACGCCCTTCCTGTCGCTGCGCGGATCCTGGAACTATACGCGGGGCCGCATCCTCGAAGAAGGCGGCAACAAACCTTTAGACCATATCCCACCGATATTTGGCCAGTTGGTTCTGCAGTTTGAAAAAGAAAAACTCCGCGCCGAGTGCAGCTGGATGTTCAACGGCAAGAAAGACATCAAAGACTACCTCCTCAACGCCGAAGACAACGAGCGCTACGCTACCCCCGATGGAATGCCTGCCTGGAACGCCCTACACCTGCGACTGGGCTACACCCTCCACCGCCTGCTGGACGTACAAGCCGCGTGCGAAAACCTCTTCGATACTAATTACCGCGTCTTTGCCTCCGGGGTCAGCGCCCCCGGACGCAATTTCCGCCTTACGCTGCGGACGCGTTTTTAGACAAGGGGCGGCGGCGGATTTTCTCTAAAAACAGCCAAAAGGCTACCGCGCCAACGACGAGCATAGCCGACTGGGCAACCTTGGCAATTTGGGGGAAGTCTAGTTCCCGCTTGACCGAAACCCCATAAAAAGCCCAGACGACGGCAATCGCGAGATAGGGGTTGCGCAAGCGCAACATCACCGCGCCCGTGAGCACAGCACCCAGCGCCAGCAGGGCAATAGCCCAGTTGGCCTGGGTGGCCACGGAGCCCGTCCATTGCAGCGACACCAAAACCGTGGTGACATTGGCGATGGTGGCGATGCAAATCCAGCCCAGGTACACGCCGAACACCAGTTTGAAAAACTCCCCTCCCTCCCTGGCAATCTGCACATTCATCGCGCTGAGCGTGGCCAGCAGCCCAAGCATGATACACAGGGATAAAAACAGGTACTCGAGTTGCCAGGCGACTATCCAGGTGAAATTAAAGAGGCAACTCACTATGAACAAGTAGTTATGCGTGACCCGGGAGTCGAAGCGCTTGAAGAACTGAAGCACCAGGAAGCCCACCAACAGCAGATAGATAAGACTCCATATCCCAAACGTCTGGTTCGACGGCGTGAACAAGTTGGCGTACTTATCCGATAACTCCCGGATGGACTTGCCTCCCAGTGCGTACACCACCGACAAATAGTTGACGTACAGCGTCAGGAAGAAAAACAGGATGTTGAGCATTCTCGTGAGCAGTGCACGGTTCATAGGCATAGCGTTT
>CAZSMU010000241.1:0-3293 GCA_964607915.1 uncultured Haliscomenobacter sp. | reverse complement strand
AACCCCACTTCGTGGACGTACTGGTCAAGGCACTCGATGGCAAGGTCATCCACGGATTCACCCTCCAGGTGCGTGAAGATAAGCGGAAATAAACAAAAGCTACATTCGTCGCCAGCCCTTAATTACACCGTATGACGATAGGGGCGGTTTGGATTTCATTGCTCCAGTTGCCAGCCCGGTCGCGTATGCGAATCTTGTAGAACAACTTGTCGGTGGGATGCTGTCGGCTGGCTAAGCAAGTGAGGTTGGTGTTGGGGAACGTACAGCAAAAATACCGGGTGATCGGGCTGTTGCTGAGCAAGATCTTGATTTCCCCGCTCAGCCCTTTCCCCGCCCCGAGTTTGGGGATAGGGCTGATTTTGAACAACTGCAGCGTGCCGTCGCGGCTGTCTTCCAGGTATATGTTGATGCTGTCGGCACTGCCCAGATCGCCATCCCCGTCGGTGAAGGAGAAGCGGATTTCAACCGTGTCGAGCGGGATGCTCGCATCCCGGCTCTGCTCGATGCTGTCCTGGTTCAATCCGATGAACTCGATTTGAGGTTCTACCGGATATTCAGGGGCTTCGGTGCAGGCTGCTGCGGCGACGGCCAGGATGCCGGCAGAGACCCAGAGGTACAATAACCGGGAGAAGGTGGGTGTCGCGGGCTGCACGGAAGGCTTGAGGTATTGCATATCGCTGTCTTTTATAGCTGTTGAAAGACCAAATGATGGTCCAAGTTCGCAAATTTTGTCCATTGCCACATATCTTTGGGCTTTCATCTCTATAGTTTTGTTCATTTTGGAAAACAGTGGAACACAACTTTTGCAGCAGCGCCAGGGATTGCTGGAAAAAATCCGCCGCGTCGGCCCCGCAACCTTTGAGGGGGTAGCTATGGAAGTCTTTCATTTCCAGCGGGCCCATAATCCTGTGTACCGGCAGTTTTTGGAGCTGTTGGGCCCATCGTTCCGCGAGCCGGCGGCCTTGTCCGAGATTCCTTGCCTACCCATTTCAGCGTTCAAACACCACGACATCCAGACGCTGGACTGGGCACCCGCGGCCGTATTTTCGAGCAGCGGCACTACCGGTGCAGAAACCAGCCGGCACCTTCTGTACTCGCCGGAGTGGTATCATGCAAACGCCCGTCGGGGGTTTGAGGCTTTTTATGGCACTGTCTCCGGCTACTGTGTGCTGGCTCTTTTGCCCTCCTATCTTGAACGCAGCGGCTCCTCTCTGGTTTACATGGCGCAGGACTTTATTGAGCAGTCTGCTTTTCCGCAAAGCGGCTTTTTTCTCCACGACACGGAAAAATTATTGGAGACCCTGGCTTTCTGCCAAAAAGAGCAAATGCCGACTATCCTGCTCGGCGTCAGCTTCGCCCTCTGGGATTTGGCCGAAGCACACCCTTTTTCTTTTCCGGAGCTGATCGTCATGGAAACCGGCGGCATGAAAGGGCGCCGCGAGGAACGGACGCGCGAAGAGCTGCACGACATTATGAAAACAGGCTTCGGGGTGCCTCGCATCCACTCCGAGTACGGCATGACAGAGCTGCTGTCGCAGGGCTACTCCGGGGGAGAAGGCCTGTTCCGGCCTGCTCCGACCTTACGTGTGCTGCCCCGCGACATCTACGACCCGCTCTCTCCCCAGCAGCCCGGCCATACCGCCGCCCTCAACCTCATTGACCTGGCCAATATCGATACCGTTTCGTTCATCGCCTCCGACGACCTGGGCCGCGTGTACGGCGACGGCAGCTTCGAGGTACTCGGCCGACAGGACTTTTCGGATCTGAGAGGCTGTAATTTGCTGTTGCTGAAATAGAAATTTTTTACTTTTGCGAGACCAACATTTCTAAAAACACATCCTTTCCAAAGCCATGAAAACGATTATTGGCATCGCATTGTCCCTCTTTTTTTTCATTGCCTGCCTGAACGCCCAGGAGCTCTCCCTGCACTTCCCTCATTTCGCGGGGCAGGGCTATGACTTCATCATCCTGCAGGGCGATAAAAGCGATACGATTGGCCGGGGCGCAATTCCATCTGACGGCCGCCTGGTCCTGCGCTTACCTGAGGAGCACAAGCACTACGCCGGCATGGCGCGCTGGATGCTGAAATCCGGCGGCGGGCTCGATTTCGTGCTGAACGGAGAAACGTTTTCCGTAGAGTGCCTGTCGGCCACCCCCAACGAAAGCAACATCGTCTATCGCGGGACGCGGGAGAACGAGTTCCTGAACGCCAATTTCCGCGAGCAGGAGCGCCTGATGGCGCAGTACGAGGCGATGCAACTGGCCGTACAGGCCTATCCCGCCGATGCACCGCTGTACCGGACCTTCGAAGCCGAGAGAGGGCGCGTCGAAAAAGAGTACGAGGCCTTTCAGGAGCGCTTGTCGAACACAGACCTGTACGCGGCGCGCTTCCGCGAAATCGTCAACGTCACCCGCGGTGTAGGCCGTACTCTGGGCGGGGACGAAGCCCGGCGGGCAGCGGAGACCGAAGACTTCATCAGCCGCCGCATGAGCTGGCCGGCGCTTTATACCAGCAACCACTGGGGCGGGGTCATCTACAGTTGGGTGCAGATGCACCTCTACGTCATCCAGAGCGATTCCGCCCTTCTGGGGAGTGCGCGGCACATCCTGTCGCGGCTGCCCGACCCCGTGCTGTACACTTCCTTCTGTGAAAACATGGCCCGGTATCTGGTGAAGAACAGCAAAGACAGCGTGCTCGCCGCCCTGGCCCCCGACATCCGCCGCAGCGGCAAGTTGCTCCACTACGACGGGCTGCTCTCTCAGTTCAACAACGTGCAGGTAGGGGAGCAGGCGCCCGACCTGCTGCTGGAAGGCCGCTTTGGCGAAGAGCGCGCTGCGCTGCAGACCGTACCCGCCGCCCGCCTTTCGGCCAAAGGCACGGTGCTGGTGTTCTACCAGAGCGGCTGTGGCCCCTGCGAAAGCACGATGGAGCAGCTCATCGCCCAATATCCCGCTCTGCGCAGCAGCGGCTACCGCCTCATCACCCTGTCGGCCGACACCGACCGGAAACTATTCGAGGAAACTGCCGCTGCCCACCCCTGGGCCGACAAGTACTGCGATGGCAAAGGGTTTGACGGAGCCAACTTCCGCAAGTACGGCGTTGCCGGCACGCCCACGCTGTTCGTCCTGGACAAAAGCGGAAAAATCCTCACCCGCGCCGGCGGCCTCCCCGAGATCATGAGCTGGTTAGGGAAGGAGTAGGGGAGCTTATTAGACTTGTTGCGCGGGGTCAGCGAGAAGGGAAAAAAGAGTCATTTTTTGTCCATGCGAAGGCTTTTTGAGGGAGTATAGCT
>CAZSMU010000240.1:0-3343 GCA_964607915.1 uncultured Haliscomenobacter sp. | reverse complement strand
CAGCGAAGCACAGGTGCTGCAAATCATCGAAATGAACGGACAGGCGGGAAATATCCGGAACTAGCAGAGGAGCCTCACCGAGAAACGGAACGCCCTTCCCTCCAGAGCAGTGACGTACAGACAGCCCTTTCAGTATCCCCTCCCCCCCAATATCTCCTCCACCACCGCTAATGCCTCCCGGACGACCTGCTGCTCGTCGTATTTGCGCTCGACAAGCGCACGGCCCGCAGCCCCCATCCCACAGCGACGCTCCTCGGACATCCGCACCATTTCCTCCAGCGCAGCCCTTAGGGCAAGGGCATCGCGGGCGGCACACAATAACCCGTTCACCCCGTGCCGCACTACCTGCCGACAACCGGGGACATCCGTAGCTACCAAGGGCAGACCCATGGCAGCCGCTTCGAGAAGCCCCCTGGGCAAACCCTCCCGATAAGACGGCAACACCATGCAATCGGATTGGGCATATACCTGCTCCATGTCGTCCCGGGGGCCAAGCCAGCGCACATCGGAACGGCTCTTCCACTCCTCCAACACCTGCAGCGGGATAGCCGATACGTTGTCGGCATCCGCAAACCCGCACAGCGTCAGCGTAGCCCGCAACCCATCTTGGTTCAGGGCAGCCATCGCTTCCATGAGCTCGTACAAGCCCTTATCGGCCAGCATCCGACCCGCATACAGGAAGCGGAAAGGTGCGCCCACCCGCCGTGCTTCCCATCGCCCCATCTGATACCGGCTCAAATCCACTCCCGACCCCGGCAGACGCCGCAGACGCCGCAGCGATACAATACCGTGCGCCACCAACAAAAAATAATCTTCCTCGTTCTGGCAATACACCACCCGCGCCAGGGGCTGGCTCAAGCGGTACAAAAGCCGCGCCACCGCCGGCACAAAGCCGGTGCGGATAAAGGCCGTGCCCAAACCGGAAATGATATTCACCGCCGGAACCCCCGCCAAACGCGCTGCCCAGGTACCGTACACGTTGTTCTTCAAGGTGAAATGAAACACCAACACGGGCCGCAGCCGGCGATATACGCGGAACAGACGCCACCATACCCTGGCATCGGCAAAGGGATTACTGCCCTGGTTGTCTATGCGCAACGGCATCCACTCCGCCCCCAAAGCCTGCAAACGACCGCTGTACTCATCCCCGGGCGACAAACACACCACCCGGTACCCGCCCTCCAACAGCGCACGTATCGTCGAAGCCCGGTAATGGTACAGATACCAGGATGTATTGGCCGATAAAATAATCGTTTTCATGCCCATATTTTCCCCGGGAGAGGAAATCCTCAACCCCTCATCCATTCCATTAACGCAACCCAGGGATAAAATTGATACGGAACCCACGCAAATGCATGAACCGCGAAAAACAACCACACAAATAATACCACCGCACTGTACGCGACAATGCCATAGACCCAAACCGAACGCCGCCGCTGCTTCCCGGATACCATGTCCGGCACCCGGGACCAGACGAATACCTGCAAGGGTATCCAGTACAAGGCGATGCGATCTACCGCCGTCGTGGAAGGGAGCAGCCATAACAAAGGCACAAACCCCAAGGCCAGCAGCGACATCAGCGTCCAGAAGCGGCGGGGTGCCGCCTCCAACTGAAAACGCTTGCGGAAAAAAAGAAAAAAAGCCGCCGGCAACGCATTCATCGCTATGCGCACCGCCGCACCCGATGAGTCATACCCCGCATCGAGATAGCCGGACTGCCAATGGGCCAGCGTATCCCGCAAAGCCAACTCGTAGAGCAACGCCGTGGCCAACCCCACAAAAGCAACCGCCCACAAACGGTAGCGCCCCGACTTCAAATGAAACAGCGCCAAAGGCACCAGGATAATGGCCGACTTGTGGAAAATAGCCGCTAATAGCATCCAACACAAAAACCGCAACAGGCGGCCGTCGGCCAGCGCTACCAAGCCCAGCATAGCCAAGCCAATGGCCACGCCCTGCCTCGAATAGCCCATCGCCACCACCGTGATCAGATAGGGCACCGACACCACTACCGCCAACCAGGGCCGCGGCTGCACCCGGCAAAAATGATACAGCCCCCACGCGAAAAAGAGCGCACACACACTGTTGACGAGGTAGATCCCCCCCCAGGCATTCACCGCAAACCAGTTGACCAGGGAATATGCCAGGTCTTTACCCGCCAAACTACTGGCAATGCGCTCGTCGCGCGCCAACTCTAAAATGCGCAGGTAGTTGTACCAATCGCCCCCTACCTCGTGCCGCAACCCAATCAGGATCGTCAGCCCAATGAAAAATCCATCCCACAGGCCCTCCAACGCACGGCGCTCCCCGGAGTTTTGCCCGCGACGAAGTGCGACCGCCATCCCGGCCGCCGCCAAAAAAATCAACCAGTAAGGATACATGCTCTATATGCCCCCGTAGCCCTTCACTACTCGTACAACCACTCCATCAAAGCTACCCAGGGGTAAAATCGGTAGGGAATCCACGCAAAAGCGTGCGCAGCAAAAAATAACCAGGTGAACAATACCGCCCCGCTATACGCCACTACCGCCAGTACATACGACGTGCGCACGCGGAGCGAGCTGAATGCCATCGCGTCGGGGAAACGCGACCATACAAATATCTGTAAGGGAATCCAGTACAAGGCGATGCGATCCACCGCCGTAGAGGAGTTGGATTGGTATAAAAGCAGCACAAACCCCAGCGCAAACAGACACATCACCGTCCAAAACCAACGCTCGGAAAGGCCGAGTACAAAGCGCCGACGCAGCAGCAAAAAGACCGCCGCCGGCAGCGTATTCATCGCAATGCGGATGGCAGCCCCCGACGAATCGTAGCCCGCCCGCACATAGCTCTCATAGTAATGGCCCACCGAATCCCGGAGCAGGAAATAGTACAGCAACAAAGCCATACATACCACCGCCGCCCGGGCCAACCAGCGGAAACGGGGCTGATGGATGAAAAAGACCGCCAAGGGCATCAACACCACCGCCGTTTTGTGAAAAGCAGCCGCTAAAAGCATCCAGAGCAAAAAGCGCAAAATGCGCCCCTGCCCCAGCGCTACCAGCGCCAGCATCGCCAGCCCAATCGCTACCCCCTGCCGCGAATAGCCCATCGCCACCACCGTAACCAGATAGGGCATCGCTACCACCAGCGCCAACCAGGGCCGCGGCTGCGCCCGGCAAAACGCGTACAAACCCCAGGAAAAAAACAGGGCGCACACGCTGTTGACCAGGTAAATATCCCCCCAGCGGTTGGCGGCATACCAGTTGACCAGGGCATACGCCGGGTCTTTACGGGTCAAGGCCTCAGGAAGCAGCTCCCGCCGGGCTAAGTCCAGAATGCGCAGGTAGTTGTACCAGTC
>CAZSMU010000239.1:0-3346 GCA_964607915.1 uncultured Haliscomenobacter sp. | reverse complement strand
ATCGGGATCGCTCGAGAAGATAGCCCAACTTACACGGGTGCCCAGGCGCAGTTCACGGCTCTGTACGTCCGTGCGGGGGGCTTCCGCGCCGAAGCCCACTATCCTGCCCACTACTTCGTGGCCCAGGATAGTAGGGACAGCCTCGCTGCGTTTCCCGGAATACGTATTCAAATCGCTCCTGCACAAGGTCGCGTACTCATTGCGAACCAGTATTTCCCGGGGCCCGAGTTCAGGGATGGGGAGTTGCCGGATGGACATAGGTTGCGAAGAATCGGTAAAAACGGCGGTAGTAGAGTAGAGCATATTCCCTGATTTTCAAAGCTGCCACAAAATATTGGATTGCCTTGTCCAGGAAGTTTTTCGCATATTATTTTGACGTTAATTTTTCGCACATACAGCCCGGAACAGACCCATATTCTTAACCTAATCTTTAACCTGTATTGTCCTCTGCGGCGAAAATCCGGTGCATATTTGCGGGCGTTAACCCTTTTCAGCGTTTTTTTCATACTAGTCCATACCTAGTTACTGCCCAGAGCCCCTTGCTTTGGGCTTTTTTTATGGGGTAACTATTTCAGCTCCTGATTTCCTTCTCCCGGAAGCGGCGAGGGCCAGTACGTTCTTTTTAGTATCGTTCCGCTCCGCAATCGTAGTGTTCGGAACGAGCACCCATTTCCCGGTATTCCCTTTGGGATCACCCCCTCTATAGGTAAAGTCAAGGAACAGGACGTACAGCTTACTGGTACTCAGGCCGCCCTCTTTATCGGCCACAAATTTATAAACGCTGCCGTCGCCTTCGTCTTCCCCATAATACAACGTTTTGTTATCGCGGGGATCTGTAGCCACATTTTCATGGCTCACACGGCCCAGAGCTTCTAACTCATCGCCTTCATAAACGCCCTTACCGATGTACGAAAGAAATAAGAATCCCCCTCATTCCCTAAAACGATTCCGCGCACTAAGGCTGTCCCAGAACCATATCAGTAAAGCGTAGACCAAGCCGACAACCCCATAAAGGACGATGTCGAATACCTCTACTCCCATTTCTTTCCCTCGCAGGAAGGGCTGCAGCATTTCCAGAGCCACGAACGTGAACACCGTGAAAATAACTCCTTCCCATGCGTAAGACACAATGCTTTTGTATTTCATGGCAGCGGGATTATATTAGACTTATTGCGAGGGGAATCATCGAGGGAAAGAAGACTTTTTGAGCCTTCGCCGAGCTTCTCGCAACAGGTGAATCTTCAAATCTACCGACCTCACATGAACCAAAAATGAATTCCATGTTAAAAAAACATGAATTATTCGGTGGATGAAGCACAAATAATTCATCCTATTTTAACCCGGAAACGGTTAAATATTGACCCTTTCCTCTTTCCTTTGCACTCGGATTGCATAAAAATCAGATTCGATCAACCCTTCGCTGCACATGCAAACGACACCCTACGATCTGTTGATCATCGGCGGAGGTGCCCTGGGCACCTTCCACGCCTACCACGCCCTTCAGCGCGGCTTGCGCGTTGCCCTCTTCGAAAAAGACAAAGCCCCCAACTCGGCTACGGTGCGCAATTTCGGGCAAATCGTCCCCTCCGGTATGAACCGGAAGTGGCAGGCCTACGGACGCAAAAGCCTCGAGGTCTATCTGTCCATACAAGAGAAATGGGATCTGGATATCCGGCAAATGGGTAGTATCTATCTCGCTTCCGATGAAGAAGAGCAACAGTTACTGGAGGAACTGCAGCAGATCAACCGGGAAAACGACTACCCTTCCGAGTTGTGGACACAGGCGCAATGCCTGGCCCGCTATCCCAACCTGCGCAAGGATTACTGCAAGGCAGGCCTATTCTTCCCGGGCGAAGTGTCCGCAAACCCTCGCCGGATGATCCACCGCTTGCTGGCCTTCCTGCAGCAAGACGCCCGCTTCTCGTATTTCCCCAGCACGCTCATCCGCGAAATAGACAGCGCGGGCAACACCTGTATCGCCCGCGACCTCAACGGAAATACGTATCGCGGCGAAAAAGCACTCGTTTGCTCCGGCGCCGAGTTCGCCTGGCTCTACCCGGAACGGTTCCAGCAAAGCGACCTGGAATGGGTCAAATTACAAATGCTGCGCCTCAAACCCCAGCAAACCACCTCCATCCCCGGAAATATCCTCACCGGGCATAGCATCAGGCGCTACGAAAGCTTTGCGGAATGTCCTTCCTTCGCAGCCGTCAAAGCACGCGAAGACAAGGATAGCTTCTGGAAACAATGGAGTATCCATATCCTCTTCAAGCAGGAGGCGGATGGAAGCATAATCCTCGGCGACTCCCATGAGTACGGCCTGCTGCGTATGCACGAAGAGCCCGACTTCCTGCTGCGGGAAGACATTGCCCGCTTTTTCATCGAAGAGGGCCGGAAAATCATGGACTTAGAACACTGGGAGGTAGAAGAACAATGGCTCGGGCTCTACACCCAATGCCGCACACAAGATATTTTTCAGGATACCGTGGACGGAAAAGTACACATCGCCACCGGAATAGGCGGAAAAGGGATGACCGGTAGCGCCGGGTTCGCGTTCGATAACCTTCAAAACATCTATGGCAATGCTTAAAATGGTCGTTTTTGATATGGCCGGCACGACAGTCAACGAAGACAATGTAGTGTATAAAACTCTACACCGCACTATTGTCCAGACTGGCCTCGATATCTCCCTGAACGAAGTACTCCGCCTGGGTGCCGGAAAAGAAAAGAAACAGGCTATTATGGATATCCTTCGGGAATACGGCGCCGACTTTGACGATGTGGAAGATATCTACCACGATTTCATCAACCACCTGGACAGGGCGTATCAGGAACTGCAGCCTAGCGCTATGCCCGGGGCAGAATCCCTCTTTGCCCTGCTGCACAGCAAGGGGATCAAGGTAGTGCTGAATACTGGTTACGACCGCAAAACCGCACTCCTGCTGCTGCAAAAACTGAACTGGTCGGAGGGACGCGACTACGACCTGCTGGTCACCGCCGATCAGGTGCGCCAATCCCGCCCCTACCCCGATATGATCCTGAGGGCCATGGCGCATTTTGGCATAGAAAATGGCGCGGAAGTGGCTAAAATCGGCGACTCTACCGTGGATGTTGAAGAAGGAACGCGCGCAGGGTGCAGGCTGGTCATAGGAGTTACCACCGGAGCACATACCCGGGGGCAGTTGGAGAAAGCGCAGCCTACGCATATCCTGGAGGCCTTGAGCGAAGTGGAAGCGCTTGTGTAAAAAAGCAGGTGCCCTTTAATACAGGCCGCTCACAGCACCTGTCTCCCCCTGATTTTTTGCCTATGTACCAGTTTGAACGCGATATCTTTGTCTTCGCCCTG
>CAZSMU010000238.1:0-3422 GCA_964607915.1 uncultured Haliscomenobacter sp. | reverse complement strand
ATTCCTTTTGCGTCACCTCGTACTTGCCGATGTAGAAGTCCGACACCGTCACCTGGTGCGCGGGTTTCTCGTCGCTATCGCAATCGCTGCCCTGCTCTTGCGTGCAGCCCATCGTGAAGGTGCCGCCCTTTACCCGCACCAGATTGTAGGGGCGAAGGTCGGTATCGGCGAGGGGAGCATCCCGTTCCGGGGATGGAGCGGGTGTGGGCTTGGGCGTTATTTCCCGTACAACCGGTTCGACCGGCGGTTCTACCGCTTTATCCTTACCTTTATCATCCGCTTTCAGCTCTTGCTTTTTCTCTTCTGCGGCGGGCGGCGGCGGAAGGACTGGTATTTTTCCCACCTCTTTTTTAGCTTCCACAGGTACCTGGTTGGAGGCCGGTATTTCGGTTGCAGGCCGGGGTCGGGTCTTACCGGGTGTTCGGACAGCATCCTCTTTAAGGGTTTTCCCCGGCTGTCTTTCCTGGTTGTCTTCCGGCTTGGGAGGGGTAGCCTCGCTGCGGGAACGTTCCTCAATACCCTTCTCCCCTATTTTCTCTTTGATTTGGGGCAATTTTTTTTCTGCCTGTTCTCTTTGCTTGCTCTCCGGGAAGCGCACTATAAAATTTTCCAGGGCGAGTACGGCAGCTTTAGAAGGTTCCATGGAGCTCACCTTTTCGTAGTACAAGGACGCGAGCAGTTCCGTAGCCCGTTTCTCGAAGTGGCTGTCCGGGTGTTCCTCCATGAAGCGTTCCACGACGGCGATGGACTGGTACGTTTGCACCTCCTGCCAGTCCAGTTCCTCCACTTTTGCCAGTGCCTGCCTTGCTTTGGGCTGTCCTTTGTATTCCGTTGCGAAGTCCCGATAAGCCTCCCGGGTATTGCGCACGGTGGCGAGGGTCCAGTCCACGTTCATACGTACGGGGGGCAGGGTGGCATAGGCGATCCCGGAAACCGCCATAAGGGCAGTCAGAGCAAGTGCGGTAGTCGTCGTGCGTTTCAGGATCGGGAACGTCGGCGGGGTGCTGGGCTTCTCGTCCTGCTCCCCGACCATATATCCGGAGTGTTTGAAGGGGGGTTCGGGCGTCTCTTCCAGGTCGGCTACGATGACGACTGTCTCCTCGAACACGATATCCCTCGCCCGTTCTTTATCCCCTACCTTTTCGAGGACCGCGACCCGCAACATCAGCGGGAAGCTTCCCGGCCGGAGGGGTTTCACCAAGAAGGTCCACTCCGTATATTCTTCTTTTTCCACAAACTGTTCGGTGCGATTGAACGTCCGGACGGAGAAAGCGGCATGTTCGGCGGGGTCTATCAGCTCTACCTGCATGACGTCAGCGATGCGCACATCCCTTATCCGGGTATCGCGGGTCAGCTCGATGTTGTCCAGCAGGATGGCGGTCTCGTAGGCGACGCGCACCCGGCAGCGCGTTTCTTTATACACCTCCATAGCGGTCGGAATCTGGTACAGGAGGCTTCCCTGCCTGGATTTTTTACCCGATTGGGGGGCTTCCAGGTCGGAGGGTTGCAGTTCATCCACCAGTAAGAGGAGGCGGGAGTTCAGTCTGGCGTATGCCTGGAGCAATTCTGTTTCGCTGATATTCCCCTCAATCTTCTGCAGGTTGACGGCCCTCAATTCCTGCTCGAGCTGGAGAACCGCATTATAGGCTCTCCCCTCGGGGTATAAGAGTTTCTTTAAACACTGGAGCGCTCCTCCAATGCCTTCTTCGGAATAGATCTTTTTGATGTCCGCTTTTATCTCAGGGATAGATACAGCCATTTTTACATTTATTTTACCAGATTACTTGATGATATCTTGCTCGCGCAGCATATTCAAAAAATCCAACAGAGCACGGGAGATAGCGGCACGGCCAACCAGTTTGTTCTCCTCGTACTGGCTACCGGCCATATTTTCCCCCTTCCATGCAGAAAACCGGCTCTTGATCAACAAGAAGGTATTGTAGGTCGCTCTGTTTTTCGCGATGTGGTCTTCTACCTGATCGAAGGCGCGCTGCAGTTCGCTTTGGCCGATGTGCGCTTGTACCTCGACTTTAAGCCTGGCAAGCAGCTCGGCGCTACTGTCCTGCGGGATAGGTATCCTTTGGGGGGGAGGGTTGCTGATTCCGTCCGTAGGGATTGCCGCATCCTTTGGGCGTTGCGCAGCAGAAGATGCTTTCAGGTGGAACACGAACTGTCCAGAGTCATCTCCTTTGACGTTCAGAGGTTTGAATACGGGCGTTTGCTTTCCTTCACTGGTAGTGAAGACCTCGTCTATCAGTTTGGCGGCCAGGGTCTGGATACCGAGGGCACCTGTATTGTTGCGTAGGTTTTTGAGCAGGCGGGCAGCGAAGGGGCTGTTCTCTCCGGGGTCGCCGTCGAGTGCTTTTTCGCGGCTATGACTGGCGGCGAGGCCCCAGCGGGAGCGCTTGTCCTCGCCCGCTGCGGAGGGGGTATCCTTGTACGAGAGGAACAGGGAGCCCGCGAAGCAGGCATCGGCGATGAGAAAAGTATGGAAACTGGGGATGGCGTCGAGGCGCGTTTTCAGATCCGGGGTGGACACAAAATCCGCTTCGTTGTCGGAGGCTGCCTCTATGGGAATCCAGTAGCCGACCCCATCTACGGTCTGCCCGTGGCCGGAGTAATAGATGAGGAGGTTGTCCTGCTCCCCTATTTTATGGCGTAAATCCTTTATAGTGGTGAGGATTTGGCGGCGGGTAGCTTCTGCGTCGAGTAAAAAGTAAGTGTGTGTTTCGTCAAACTGGTAGCGCTCCCAGAGCAGGTGCGCGAAGTCTTTTGCATCTTTGACGCAGTTGTTCAGTCTTGGGCAATGGACATAGTTGTCTATCGCAATTACCAACAAGTGGTTATGGCCGGTGGGACCTATAGACCGGGCTTCCCCTTCGTCTTCCAGAATACCCTTGCTTTTGGATGCAGGCAGGGTGCTTTGCGGGTCCGTCAGCGCCCCGCCCTGCCCCAGGTCTTTTTCCGCCAGCCCGCCGACCAGATGGATCAGGGCCTGGGCAATCCGGCTGTACTCCAGGATGGCATCTTCCCGGGCAATCACGCCCCGGTGGTCGTCGTTGAGGGTGCGGTGGTAGCGGGAACTGAGCTGGATCAAGTCCTGGAAAGGCGCACCAGAGGGATCCAGCTGCCCGGACAGCAGGTCGAAGACGGCCCCTAAATCGCTCTTGCCGATATGGGCCTGGACATTGGTTTTGAGCTCGCGCAAAGTCATCATCCGTCAGAGGTTGTGGCATCTGCGTTTGGGCAACGCACAGGCGTACGAGCCCGGCGCAGCCTCTGCTGCCTCCCTGTGGTCGTACACCGCCTGGAATAGGGTGAAAGAAGGGGTGAATATAGAAAACTTATGGCAAACGTTAGACGCAAAGGCAAAATTTTCCATCCCCTCAACCGTTCAATTAAAAAATATGCCGTTTACATCA
>CAZSMU010000237.1:0-3459 GCA_964607915.1 uncultured Haliscomenobacter sp. | reverse complement strand
TGTGGACAAAAAATGACTCTTTTTTCCCTCCTCGCTGACCCCGCGCAACAAGTCTGTTAAAGATGCAGTACCATGAGCGGCAGACTCGTGTTCAGCGCCATGTGCTTAGTGCTGCTTCGGTGGAAAAAGTTGTCCCAGAAACTGCGTTTGCGGGCTACCATCACGACTAGGTCAATGCCGTTTTCCACGGCATACGCATTCAAAGCTTCGCTGATATCTTCCCCTTCTATGTCTTCGAATTCAAACCCGAAGCCCGGGTCGCCTTTGAGGAAAAGTTCGTTGAAGATTTCATCTTTGGGCTTCCGCACGCTCTTGTCGTCCTCGTCGCGCACGTGTACGAAGTGCAGGGTAGCGTTGAACAACTTGTTGAAGTCGGTCAGCGCCTGAATCATATTGCGGTCAGCGGAGTCGTAGTTGCTGGCGTACAGGATATGCCCTACGGGCTTGTAGGCTACGCCTTTCGGAATCAGGAGTACCGGGCAGGCTGCTTTGCGCGCCACATGGCTGGACACGCTCCCGAACAGTTCGTCTAACACGTCGGAATCGCCGGTCGTTCCCATCACAATCAAGTCGCAATCCGACGACATCCGCACGATTTCGTCGGCGGGAAAACCCACGACGAGACGCGCAGATACCGGCACGGCAGCTTCTTCAGGAGTACTGGCTGCTTTGGCGCCTTGTGCCACAAATTCAGCCAACATCTTTTCCCGTGCTTCGATGAACTCCGGGATGGGGGGCACAATATTGGGATACTCGGCGGCGGTGGCCGGTAGGTACAGGTGCACCACTTCGATGTGGGCGCCTTCGATGCGGGACGCCAGGGTGCGCGCATACACCAACGCACCTTGTGCGGTAGCGGAAAAGTCGGTAGGGACGAGGAGCTTTTTCATGGCCCAGGTTTTTTGTTTATGTAAAAGTACAGTATGCTGAGTGGCCCTATACTGACGAATGTCAGCGTAGGGCATGTATTTTGTAGTATTCCTGTGTGAAGAACGGGCGTCCGGAACGGGCATTTCGGTTTTCCGTTGCGGTGGCTCAAAAAAATCTTCTGACGGTGGTGTAAAAGTAGCTTTATTTGCATAAAAATTATACTTATGTTGCGCCGCATCAACCCAACAAAAACACAGGCCTGGGGCGAGTTGCAGTCCCACTTCGGCGAAATGTCCAGCCTGCATATGAAAACGCTGTTTTCGCAGGCCCCAGACCGGTTCCAAACGTTCTCCTTGTCGGTAGAGGACGTGTTGATTGATTTTTCAAAAAATATTATTTCGGAAAAAACGATAGACCTGCTCATTTCGCTTGCAGAAGAATGCCAACTGAAGGAGGCCATCGAAGCGATGTTTCAGGGGGAGCCCATCAACGAGACGGAAAACAGAGCGGTGCTTCACACGGCGCTCCGCAACCTTTCCGGCGCCCGGGTATCGGTCGGCGGTGCCGATGTGATGCCCGCTGTACAGCAGGTCCTTGCCCAAATGGAACGCTTTAGCGAATCGGTGGTTTCCGGGGAATGGAAAGGCTATACCGGGAAGCGCATCACGGATATTGTCAACATCGGCATCGGCGGTTCCGACCTCGGGCCCGTGATGGTCACGGAAGCACTGCGGCCTTATTGGGCACCTGGTATCTCGGTTCATTTCGTATCCAATGTGGACGGCACGCATATCGCGGAGACGCTGCGCCGCGTCCATCCGGAAACGACGCTGTTCTTGATCGCCTCCAAGACGTTCACGACCCAGGAAACGATGACCAACGCGTTTACGGCGCGGCAGTGGTTTCTGGATTCCGCCGTTGACCCTGGGCATATCGCCCGGCATTTTGCCGCGCTGTCCACCAACGCGCAGGCGGTGCGCGCTTTTGGCATCGCCGAAGAAAACATGTTCGAGTTCTGGGACTGGGTTGGGGGCCGCTACTCGCTGACCTCGGCCATAGGATTGTCCATCGCTTGTACGATAGGGTTTCCCCATTTCAAGGCTCTGCTGGAAGGGTTCGAAGCCATGGACCTCCATTTCCGCCATGCGGAGTTCCGGCATAATGCGCCGGTACTCCTGGCGCTGATCGGGATTTGGTACAACAACTTCTTCGGGGCGGAAACGGAGGCCATCCTGCCATACGACCAATACCTGCACCGCTTTGCAGCGTATTTTCAGCAGGGGAATATGGAGAGCAATGGAAAGTCCGTGGATCGCTCCGGCCATCCCGTCAGCTATCAAACGGGGCCTATCGTCTGGGGCGAGCCGGGCACGAATGGTCAACATGCGTTTTATCAGCTCATCCATCAGGGCACCAAGCTGATTCCCTGCGATTTCATCGCTCCGGCCATCAGCCACAACCCGATTGGCGACCACCATGTCAAACTGTTGTCGAACTTTTTCGCCCAAACAGAGGCACTACTCATGGGGAAAACCGCGGAGATGGTGCGTGCAGAACTGGAAAAGGAGGGCAAAACGGAAGCGCAAATCCAGGCTTTGCTGCCGTTCAAGGTGTTCAGCGGCAACAAGCCGAGCAACTCTATCCTGGTCCGGCAAATCACGCCGCGTACGCTCGGCATGCTGATTGCGCTGTACGAACACAAGATTTTTGTGCAGGGCGTCATCTGGAATATCTTCAGCTTCGATCAGTGGGGCGTGGAACTGGGCAAACAACTCGCCAATAAAATCCTGCCCGAACTGGAGGGTGAGGCACCGGTGCACGCCCACGACGCCTCGACCAATGGCTTGATCAACGCGTACAAACAAATGCGACAAGTATAAATCTTATGGTAGCTATCATTATGGGCTCCGACTCCGACCTGCCGGTTATGCGGCAGGCCGCTGATATCCTCCTGTATTTCGGGATTGCCTACTCGTTGGACATCGTTTCTGCCCACCGCACCCCGGAGCGCATGTTCGACTTTGCGCGCAAGGCACACGAGCGGGGCGTACAGGTCATTATTGCCGGGGCGGGGGGAGCGGCACACCTGCCGGGCATGGTCGCTTCGCTAAGTCCGCTTCCGGTGATCGGGGTTCCCATCAAGTCTTCCAACTCTATAGATGGCTGGGACTCCCTGCTGTCCATCGTCCAAATGCCCAACGGGGTACCCGTGGCCACCGTAGCGGTGAACGCAGCCAAAAACGCGGGGATCCTCGCCGCCCAAATTCTCGGGGCTTCTGACCCCGGCATCCGGGAGCGGGTGCTGGAATACAAGCGCGAGCTGGAGCGGGAAGTGCTCGATAAGGCGGCGAAGATTTGATGTGGACTATTAGACTTGTTGCGCGGGGAATCATCGAGGGGTCAAAAAGGCCCTTTTTCGCCCACACTATGCCTTTTTTCGGTCATATAGCGAGGCTATACTCCCTCAAAAAGCCTTCGTGTGGACGAAAAATGACTCTTTTTTCCCTCCTCGCTGACCCCTCGCAACAAGTCTGTTAGACTTGTTGCGAGGGGGATATAAAAGCCAAGGGATAAAATTGCAAGAAGTTT
>CAZSMU010000236.1:0-3514 GCA_964607915.1 uncultured Haliscomenobacter sp. | reverse complement strand
CTCAGGTTGGGGCGGTCGAAAGAAGCAATGAACACGGCGGGTTCCTTCAGTCGGAGCTGTTCGGAAATATCCCTGCGCGTAATTTTATCGGCTGTAGCCGTCAAGGCGATGACAGGCGTTTGCGGGAACTGGTCTTTCAGGAAGCCGAGCTGGGTGTACTCCTGCCGGAAGTCGTGGCCCCAGGCAGAGATACAGTGTGCCTCGTCAATGGCAAACAAGTTGATGGGGCAGCGCTTGAGAAGGGGGAGGAAGCCCGGCGAGAGGATTTTCTCGGGGGAGACGTAGAGCAAGTCCAACTGCCCGTTGAAAAAGGCGTTTTCTATCTGCTGCTGCTCGCGGTGGTCTTGTGAACTGTTCAGGAAGCCTGCCCGGATGCCGTTCGCGCGCAAGCCCTCGACCTGGTCCTTCATGAGCGCGATGAGCGGGGATACTACGATGCAGGTGCCGGGCAGGACCAGTGCGGGAAGTTGAAAACACATCGATTTTCCCCCTCCTGTGGGCATGAGCACCAGACAGTCGCCACCGTTCAGGACCGTGCGCACGACCGCTTCCTGTAGTGGGCGGAATTGATCATAGCCGAAATACTTCTTTAAAGCGGCTTTGGCAGCTTCTAACCACATGAGTCGTTTGTTTAGCAGGTTTGGACGGGCGCGCTACGGAAGAGAACGGCTGCTTGCAGGATGTGCCAAAGGTACGGTATGGAATCGGCTTGTGCAAATGGACTTGTTGCGCGGGGTCAGCGGGGAGGGAAAAAATGACTCTTTTTGATTCCTCGAGGATTCCCCGCGCAATAAGTCTAATGATCACAAAAAAAAAGAAGCGGGACGAGAACCGACCGCTTCTTTGAAAAATACCTAGTAGTATTGGAAAAGATAGTTTAAAAAGGGGCTATAAAGGGGAAAAATCACTTTGGGCACCCGGCGTTTCGGAGTTTTGGCAATACGCCTGCAAGATGCAGGGAAATTGCAGGCACACATACCCCATAAATATGGGGGGTGTGTGTTTTTGTTAGAAAAATTTCGGTATTTCGAGGCGGGCGATACACCCGGGGCTGCCTGCTTGCAGGGAAAAAAGGGCATTCAGGCGCTGTGCGCGCATGTGGATATTGTGCAGGCCCTGCCCGTTTTTGCCCGATGCGTTGCGCAAGCCGACGCCGTTGTCCTGCACGAGAAGCAGGAGCGAAGTGCCTTTGCTCTGAATAGAGATAGACGCCTTGCTGGCGCCACTGTGTTTCAAGATATTGTTGATGAGCTCTTTGGCGATGAAGTAGATATCCTGCCGATCCTGTACTTTGATTTTCATGTGGCTGGGCAGGTTTCCGGTTTCGAATTTATAATCTATACCGGCAGGGTCCATCAAAAGGGAGGCATCTTCGCGGATGCGCAGCAGGAGGTCTTCCAGGGTGTCCCGGCGGGAATCCACGGACCAAAGCACATCGCTTAGTTTGTACATAGCCCGTCGGCTGACCTCCATGATCTGTGCGACAGATATCTGGACACCCCGGTCGTTTACCCGGTACAACAGCAATTCTGCCTGCATGGAAATACCGGCCAACAAGCCGCTCACTTCATCGTGGATGTCGCTGGAAATTTTGGTGCGCAGTTGTTCGATTTCCAGTTTCTGCTGCCAGCGCGCCCGATAGAGGAGGAACAAGATGGCCCCTGCCAGGCAGAGGGCCAGGCTGATAAACCACCAGCGTTTGTAAAAGAATTGTTGGACCAGGACGGGGATTTCGAGGATTTGTTTCGACCATACGCCCTGGGGGTCGGCCCCTACGATGCGCAGGGTATAATTGCCCGGAGGGATTTGGTTGTAGCGCACGCTGTGCTGGGGACCGAGCAGGGTCCATTTGTTTTCGAGCCCGACCAGCCGGCTTTTATATTGGTTGCTGTTGGGGATATAATACACCGGCAGTGCGAACTCGAGGTTGATAAAACGGGCATAGGGAGGAAGCTCGATCTTCTTTAAATCCTTGGGGATGTAGAGTTCGTGTTCGGTATCGTCGCGGATGTCGTGCCAGGAGAGGCGGGTGGCGATGACCTTGGGCGTTTTGATTTTTTTGAGCAAGGCTGCGGGGTCAAAGACGTTTATCCCGTTGGTACACCCGAAATACAGCTTTTTATTCTTGTCGTCCCGGAAGAAGGAATACCGGTTCATAGAGTTGTGGCTCAGGCCATTAGCAGAAGAGAATTTAAAAAATTTCCCGGTTTTGCTTTCGTGGCAGGAGATGCCGTAGTAGGTGCTGATCCAGGAGTTGCCCTGCCAGTCGGTCAATATCCCGCATATCCAGTCGCTGGAAAGCCCGTCCTGTTTGGTGTAGAGCCGGGTCTTTCCGCTCTCCGGGAAGTAGCGCAGCAGGCCGGTCGTGGTTCCGAGCCAGTACCCGCCCCCAGGGGCTTGCTGTACGACCTGGAAGTTGCGGTACTGGCTTTTCCCGTCCGGGTTGAGGGGGCGGATTTGGCGGCTGGGGAGCTCGAGTTGGAAAAGGCCGGCACTGGTGCATATCCAGTACGTATCCGCATCAATCGGGTAGAGGAAGTTCAGATCCAGTCGTTGGAAGGGATTGGTTTTTCCAGCTCCCCTGATTTCAGAGAATTGCTCCGATACCGGGTCGAACTCCAGGAGCTCGCTGCTCCCGTTTTCCTGAAAGGTGAGGATGAGGAACCGACCGCTGCGGGTCGGGCTGAAA
This sequence comes from uncultured Haliscomenobacter sp., assembly GCA_964607915.1. Taxonomy (GTDB): domain Bacteria; phylum Bacteroidota; class Bacteroidia; order Chitinophagales; family Saprospiraceae; genus JADJPL01. The sequence continues at coordinate 825 of CAZSMU010000236.1, read as the reverse complement.
TACCGTAGCCGTTTGGGGTAGCGATACACTTTTGTCCGGGAGGTGATGGGATCATAGCGCATGAAAATTCCTTTTCCCAGACCCTGGCAGCCCGTCCCCCAGATGTAGGTACCGTCGGAATGGAGGTGCATGCTGCAGTCGAACGGAAGCTGGGTTCCTGTTTTTTCCTCGTAGAGACGCAGGGTATCTATTTTCCCGTCGTGTAGCCCCATCCGGTACCAGTTGTTGTTTTCCCCGCTGATGAACAGGTGTTCGTTGCGGTGGGTGCACATGCCCCGGATGACTTCTCCAAACTGGTCTTCCGGGAAGTTGCTGGCCAGGTAATGTTGGAAGTCGAGGCGCGGGTTCTGGAATATTTTCAATCCCGTGGACATCCCCCAGAACACGGTTTGGTAAAGGTCAGGGCTGTAAATAGCGGTGGGGTACTTGTCGTACTTGAGCAGGTAGCTGATATCTTCAAAACCGGGGCCTTTTCCCATTAGGTAAATCCCCTCGCCTTGCGGGTAGCGCCCGATACCGTTGGTCTTGATCAGGATGAGGTTGCTCTGCTTATCGTGTGCCGCGTGGGTGAACTCACCGGCAACCCCCACGTGGAACCGGGGGAAAAGGTTGCGCTTTTCCATTTCATACTGAAACAGCACGGGGACTCTCGCCAGGGATATCCAGACTCGTCCGCGGCGGTCTTTGAAGAAGACCCGCGTCAGGGCGGGGAGCTCTACCCCTGAGGAGAGCGGGTTGCGGAAATCGCCGGAGGTAAATGCTTTTACTACGCGCCCTTGTTGGACGTGGAAGAGCCCGTTGTCGGAGTCGTTGAGCAGGAAGCCC
>CAZSMU010000235.1:0-3588 GCA_964607915.1 uncultured Haliscomenobacter sp. | reverse complement strand
CGGTAGCGGAAAAATACACACCGCCGGCATCAGGCAGTTTGGATGCCCAGCTGTCCTCCCCGGCGTAGGGAGGAGATATGCCGGCCTCGCCCTGCGTATAGTCGAGCTTCCCCCTCTTTAACGCGAGGATTCGCTGTTCGTCTATCGTCTTTTCCCATTGAAAGCCATCTCCTTCAAAACGATAGAGGTCTTTGTCGGTATTGAACCAGATAACGCCCTCATCGTCGCCCACCATGGACAGGACGGGGAGCGGAAATTTTCGGAAAGCCACCAGTGCCGTATCTTGCGCTAAGGTTTGGAAGGGAGAGGCCAGCAGGGTAGACAGGACAGCCCACAGGAGGGGATAGAATCCGCGCATTACCATTTTTCAAAGATTCAGATAAGTTAAACAGAATAAGACGGGGTTTACATGCCGCTATACTTGTTGTCCTTCATACCTCCTTGATAAGACATAATAAACCTTTGCAAGTTACAGTTTTTTGAAATTCTTTCCGCAAATGCGGGCTGCAAAGTACAAAATCCTGTGATTTCCGGTTTTTTTTCGCATATTTACAGCAGCAAATACATAAACGCCTTGAAATTTACAGAATTTGGATTAACTCCGGCGATCCTGGAAGGGTTGGACGCCATGGGATTTGAGAACGCGACGCCTATTCAGGAACAGGCCATTCCCAAAATCATGAATGGCCAGGACATCCTGGCGTGCGCCCAAACAGGTACCGGTAAAACGGCGGCTTTCCTGCTCCCTATCCTGCACACCCTCACGGAATCCCCCTCGGATTACATAGATACCCTGATACTGGAACCTACCCGGGAACTCGTCATGCAGGTGGATCAACAACTACAAGGGTTTTCCTATTTCACGCCCGTCAGCGCCATCGCTGTGTACGGGGGGCGCGACGGCCACTCTATGGAGATAGAAAAACGCGCCTTGAAGCAGGGGGCAGCCATCATCGTGGCGACCCCGGGCCGCCTCATTGCCCATATTGATCTGGGTTACGTGAAGTTCGACAAACTCCGCCACCTCGTGCTCGATGAAGCCGACCGCATGCTGGATATGGGCTTCGCCCCGGATATCATGAAAATTGTCAACGAGTTGCCCCGCAAGCGGCAGACCTTGATGTTCTCCGCTACCATGCCGGGCCAAATCCGCAAATTGGCCAGAGAACTGCTCAACAGCCCCGCTGAAATCAGCCTGGCTATCTCCAAGCCGGCTGAAAACATCATGCAGGTGGCCTACGCAGTGGAAGATGAGGCCAAAATCCCGCTCGCAGAACTGTTACTGAGTGGTAAAAAGCAGTTGCAGCGGGTCATCATCTTCGTCAGCACCAAAATCAAAGTGCGCGAATTGGCCGATCGCCTCGCCCGTCGGGGCCTGAAGGCTGCCGCCATCCACTCCGACTTAGAGCAATCCGAACGCGAGGAAAGGCTGCTGGCCTTCCGCAACGGCTCCCTGCCCATCGTCGTCGCCACCGATGTCCTATCCCGCGGAATCGATATCAAAGGCATTGATGTGGTCATCAATTTCGACGTGCCGGGCGACGGCGAAGACTATGTGCACCGCATCGGGCGCACCGCCCGCGCCGATGCGTCCGGGGTAGCCATCACTTTCGTCAACCGCAAAGACCGCGGGCGCTTCAAACGCATCGAAGAACTGATAGATACCCAAATCCGCCTGCTGCCGCCCCCACCGGAAATCGCCGACATCCCGGTTTCCAAAAAACAGGAAGGCCCTGCCAGGAGACCTTCGGGCGGACCTAAAAAAGAAGGGGGCGACCCCAATGCGCCCAAACGCTCCGGTGGGTACTGGAAAAAGAAAAAGAAACCTAACACCTGATCGCCATGGATAAACGGACCTTTCTTCGGAACATCCTCTTCGCCGGTATCGGCGCCCCCGTATTCCTCCAACAACTCGAGCGCCGGGTGCGCGATATCGAGCACCTCAGCCCGGAGGAAGTAGCCGCCGATGAGGCTTTCTGGGCGCAAGTGCGCACCGGGTATCGCCTCAAACCGGATTACATCAACCTCGAAAACGGCTTCTACTGCTTCCTGCCAGAGCAAATCCTCGAAAACTACCTCCACCATGTCCGGGAAGTGAACTACCAGGGCTCCTACTACATGCGAACCGTCCAGTGGGACAACAAACGCGCCGTAGCAGCCCAATTAGCCGAACTGGTCGGCTGTGCCCCGGAAGAAATGATGATTACCCGCAACACAACGGAATCATTGGATACCATCATCGGTGGCTTTCCCTGGAAAAAAGGCGACGAAGCCGTCATCGCCGACCAGGACTATTTCGCCATGCAGGAAATGTTCCGCCAGCAGACCGATGTGCACGGCGTCGGGGTGAAGAAAATCTCCATCCCCAACCACCCCGCTTCGGATGAGGAAATCGTGGACCTCTATGCCAGGGCCATCACCCCCCAGACCCGCCTCATCATGGTCTGCCACATGATCAACATCACCGGCCAAATCCTGCCGATCCGCAAAATATGCGATATGGCCCATCGCAAAGGGGTAGAAGTGATGGTGGACGGCGCCCACGCCGTCGCCCATATCGCCTTTTCTATGCGCGACCTGGACTGCGACTACTACGGGGCAAGCCTGCACAAGTGGCTCAGCGCTCCCCTCGGCGCCGGAATGCTGTTCGTGAAAAAGGAAAAAATAGCGCAAATCCGCCCCCTGTTCGCCGATTACGGCTATCAACCCGGCGATATCCGCCGTTTGAACCACACCGGCACACACCCCGTCGCCACTGACCTGGCGATCGGCAATGCACTGGAATACCTCTACACCCTGGGCCTCGACCGCAAGGAAGCACGCCTGCGCTACATCCAGCAGTACTGGACCAGCCGGGTCAAGGAGTTGCCCAACATCGTACTCAATACGCCCACCGATCCCGCTCGCGCCTGCGGCATTGCCAATGTCGGTATCCGGAATATGAAACCAAGCGAAATGGCAGAAACGCTGCTCAAAAAATACCGTATCTGGACCGTCGCCATAGATGGTCAGGGCGTACAAGGCTGCCGCATCACCCCCAACGTCTATACCACCACCAAAGAACTGGATGTGTTCGTAGAGGCCCTCAAGCGCATGAGCGCCGGCTGATAGTTGTGAAAGAAGTCCCATCGGGACTTCTTTCACAACTATCTCCTACTTCAGCTCGCTTAAAATGCGGAACACGCTGGAAAGAGAGTAGCCCAGTTCTTTTGCCAATTCCTTTCGGGAAATCTCGGGGTTCTCCTGGAGGATTTCCTGCATCCGTTGGGTTTTGATGTTCCGAATCAAATCCCCGGGCTTCATCTGGTAATTATCCTCCAGGAAACGGTACAGGGCGCGTTCGGTAAGCCCTGAAAATTCACTCAGGTTGGCGACCGTGACCGTAGAAATGTGCTGGCGGATATAATTCTCGAGGTTGATCAGAAACGGATCGGGCTTACCGCTCAGGATGTCGAGTTGCACGTCTTCTAACAGAAGCTGGCTGGATCTCCACTTGTTGTAGTAGAAAAGGCCAAGCCCGCAGAGAAGAATTATACTAAGCCAAGATACCAGATAGGGTATATTCGCGGGACTGGGTTTAGAGGAAGC
>CAZSMU010000234.1:0-3646 GCA_964607915.1 uncultured Haliscomenobacter sp. | reverse complement strand
GGGAACCGTCATCTTGTGAATGGCCTCCTTTGAATTTTGCCGAACCACTCTTATCATGAATAAAATCAACCTCTTTTGGTTTCGCAGAGACCTGCGGCTCACCGATAACCATGGACTTTGGGAAGCCCTGCAAGGCCCCTCCCCCGTCTTGCCTGTCTTCATCTTCGATACCGCCATCCTCGACCAGCTCAACGACCTGTCGGACGCACGGGTGACGTTTATCCACCAGGAACTGGAGCGGATCGCACAGGAACTGGAAGCCGTCGGGGCCGGTATCCTGGTCGAACACGGCAAACCTGCCGAGGTGTGGGAGCGGATTCTTCAAAGGTATCCCGTCGGCGCAGTGTACAGCAACAAGGACTATGAGCCCTACGCTGTGCAGCGCGATGCGGCCATTCGCGACATCCTGGGGCAGCGGGGCATACCCTTTCATACTTTCAAAGACCAGGTCCTCTTCGAGGAGCGGGAAGTGTGCAAAGCAGATGGTACGCCGTACACTGTTTTTACCCCATACAGCAAAGCCTGGAAAGCCCGGCTCGCCGCTTCTTCCACCCTGAACCCGGACGGGACCCAGGTGCCGGAAGCATTCCGGCATTTCCCCTCGGAGCACTTGCAGGACCGCTTCTGGAAAACGCCCCCTATACCCAGACCCAGTCTGTCCGACCTGGGCTTTTCGCCCGGCATCCTGCCCTTCCCCGAGCGCAACGTCCCCCAAGGCCTCATCAAGAACTACGACAAAACGAGAAATACCCCGGCTATTGTCGGCACGACCCATCTGGGTATCCACTTCCGCTTTGGCACGCTCAGCATCCGGCAAAAGGCACGCAAGGCATCCACACTGAATGAAACCTTTCTCAATGAACTGATTTGGAGGGATTTTTACGCTATGATCCTCTCCAACTTCCCCCGGGTCGCGACGCAGGCCTTCCGACCGGAATACGACGCCATCCCCTGGCGCAATGACCCGGGCGAATTTGAGCGTTGGTGCCAGGGAAAAACCGGCTACCCCATCGTAGATGCCGGCATGCGGGAACTCGCCGCCACAGGGTATATGCACAACCGCGTGCGCATGATCGTGGCCAGCTTCCTCACCAAGCATCTGCTTATAGACTGGCGCTGGGGCGAAGCCTGGTTTGCCGAAAAACTGCTGGACTTCGACCTCGCCAGCAACAACGGAGGCTGGCAATGGGCTGCAGGCTGCGGGACGGATGCAGCGCCCTATTTCCGCATTTTCAATCCTACCGCCCAACAGGAGAAGTTCGACCCGGATTTGAAATACGTCCGAAAATGGGTGCCCGAATACGGTACTCCCCGCTACCCTTCGCCTGTAGTGGATCACAAATTCGCGCGGGAGCGCTGCCTCCTCGTCTATAAAGAAGGGATTGAAAAAGGTAAAGCGCAAACCTGATCGGTTGCCAGCAGGAGTACCCCCGCTAATCTGCCTCGCCTTTTAGAATCCGGTGTATCCGAAGCACCTGCGGAATCAACATCTGTACTCCATCGTTGTAGAGGATGAAATCTGCGCGCGCTTCTTTTTCTTCTTGCGGCATCTGACGCGCGATGCGCTCCAATACTGCTTCGCGGCTACAGTGGTCCCTCGCCATGACGCGTGCAATGCGCAGCTCCAGCGGGGCGCTTACCACGATGATTTTATCGAGCAGCCGATAGCTTCCGCTTTCGTACAACAAGGCTGCTTCTTTAAGGGTGTAGGGCACCCCCTGGCAGGCTTGTTGCCACTCGAGTCCATCCTGCGCTACCGCAGGGTGGGTCAGTTCGTTGAGCTTCTGCAGCAGCGCGGGATTACCAAAGGCCTGCCGAGCGATTTCCGGGCGGTTGAGAAGCCCCTCAGAGGTGTAGGCCACTGCCCCGAACAACCCGACGATTCCCTGCTGCAGCTTCTCGTCGTGTTCCATGAGCCAACGCGCCCGATCATCGGCGTAATACACCGGTATGCCCAATGTTTCGAACAACTTACAGGCCGTTGTTTTACCTGTGCCAATCCCGCCAGTGATACCTACGTGCAACATAAAGGAGTATTATTTTACCCGGCGCTACTCCCCTACCCCGTCCAGGGCCCTGATACGGAAACGCGCAATGGGCGATGGCTGGTGTTCGCGAACCATAATCTGCTCCATTTGGGCTACGATATCCGGATGTTGGGCGGCCACGTTGCGCTGTTCGCCGGGGTCTTCATCCAGGTTGAACAGGAGGGTTTGTAGATTGCCTTTTTGCATTTCGAGGCGCAGGGCCTTCCATTTGCCCATGCGCAGAGCCTGCTGGCCGCCGTACTCCGGAAACTCCCAGTACAGCCACGGATGCTCGGGGGCTTTGGAGCGACCCTTGAGTATCGGCAGGAGGCTCAGCCCGTCGAGCCCCGCCTGCCGGGGTACCCGAGCGACTTCCTGTAGGGTCGGGAAAAGATCCCAAAGCGCTGCAATATGCCCGCTTTCGCTACCCGCCTCAATCTGCCCAGGCCATGTTGCGATGAGCGGTACCCGGATACCGCCTTCATAGAGAAAGCCCTTACCCCTGCCGTAGCGAGCGTCGAACGGGCCGGCGCTTTGGAAAAATTCCGGATCGGCTCCACCCGCATAACTCGGGCCATTATCGCTGGTAAAGAGGATTAAGGTATGGTCTTCCACCCCTCTCTTTTTCAGTTCCGCCACGATTGCCCCCACCTGCTCATCCAGGGTATGGACCATGGCCGCATAGGTGGCACGCGGGGCGAGACAAGGCAGGTAGCCCTGTTGGCCGAGGTAGGGTGCCTCAGGACCCAGTTTGCGGGCGTAATACGCTACTGTCGCCGGAGGTGCCTGCAGGGCGACGTGCGGCAGCGGCGAAGTGTACATCAGGAAGAAAGGCGTTTTGCCGGCGTGCTGCGCGAGAAAGCCCAGGGCTTCGGAGAGCTGCAGGGACGGCGCATATTCGCGACCCTGAAAGCTGGCGTACGACGCCGGTGCTTGAGGATCCACCCCTTCTGCGAGCTTCGCATTCGGCGCAAAGGGCGGATTTTGGGTGCGGATTTTTTCTCCGTTGCGCCACTGGTAGGGCGGGTAGAGGTTGTGTGCTTGGCGCTGGCAATTGTAGCCGTAGAAAAAATCAAAGCCCATCGCATTAGGGCGGCTTTCCGACAGCGGGGCGCCGAGGCCCCATTTCCCGATGCAGGCCGTCGCATACCCTGCTCCTTGCAACTGGGCAGAGAGCGTGCGGGTATTCGCCGGCATAGGGCGCTGTCCTTCCAGGTTAGGATCCTCGGCCGCTTTCAGGAAGTTCCACACCTCGCCCCGCTCGGCCCACTCGTCGTTGCCGCGCACATAGGCATGGCCGGTGTGCAGGCCCGTGAGAAGCACACAACGCGCCGGGGCGCAGACCGCCGAGCCGGAGTAAAACTGCCGGAACCGCATCCCGCGGCCTGCCAGCGCGTCGAGGTGGGGCGTCTCGATCTTCTGCTGCCCATAGCAGCCCAGATCGCCGTAGCCCAGGTCGTCGGCTATAATCAGAACGATGTTCGGCTGCCGGGGGGAGGTGGGCACATCGCGGGCTGTCGCCGATAAAAGCAGGCAGCCCAGGAAAAGACTTGTCTTCGTGAATATATCCATATCATTTGATAGTTCTTAGGGCAATGCCCTGAAACGATTGAAAAAGT
>CAZSMU010000233.1:0-3647 GCA_964607915.1 uncultured Haliscomenobacter sp. | reverse complement strand
GGAAGAAAAGGGCCTTTTTGACCCCTTGATGATCCCCCTCGCAACAAGTCTAATATACTTGTGGCGAGGGATCCAAAGGCTATTTTCATATCCTCCTGACCCTTCGCAACAAGCCTAGACTATTTGCAGCACTCCATCCAGCGGGAGCCTTCTTCGCTCCCCGTAGATGCCGGCTTCTGTCCCCTTGCCGACGGCCACGATCATGCATATTTCTGCGTCGCGGGGAAGCCCGAGAGCTTTGTGTACCCGTACGCGGTCGAACCCCTCCATTGGGCAGGTGGCATAGCCTTCCGCAGTGATGGAAAGCATGAAATTTTGCGCGGCCAGGGCGCAAGACTTGTGCAACCTGACCCGTTGCTCGCTGGCACTGCCCAGGCGCGCCATAGGGCGGAACAGGCCCGTAAGAAAAGTAGTGAGGAAGCGCACCAGGGTAAAAAAGCCGAAGGGGTCGCTTCGGTAGGCAAGCGGCATGAGTTGGCCGTAGTATTTTCGCATCAGTTCCAGGCGTTTGGGGTGTGCAGCATTCTGGGGGTCGCTTTCTGCCTGTTGCAGGTTCCAACGCGCATGGTTGCGCCACCATGCGCGGCGGGTGAGGAATACGACCAGGTGTGCGGCCGTTTTGGCGGCGTTCTGTCCCATACAAAGGGGTACGAGCTGTTTGCGCTTGTCCTCCGAGCGTACCCAGATGAACTGCCAGAGCTGCATGTTGCTGCTGTTGGGGGCGAGGATAGCCCGTTCCAGGCTGCGCTGGATTACCTCGTCGGGTACGGGAGTTTCTGTATCGAATTTTCGGATAGACCTGCGCGTTTGCAAGATTTCGTCAAAAAGGGCTGCCTGGGTTTGCACGATGGGTAATTTTTTATGGGCTTGTGGTAGGTAGGACAGCAAAGGAGGGGCTTTTTACCCCGACAATACCCCTACGCCACAAGACTAAGCGGTCAAAACACGTATAACAGCATTTTGAGCCTTCTGTTGCAACAAGTGTCCTAAACCATCCCCCTTGCCTTTAGCTCGAGGTATTTGTTGATGGTGTTGACCGACAACTCTTCCGGTTTGGTATAAACGGTCTGAATGCCGTATTGACCCAGTGTCTGGGCAATTTGCTGCTTGTCGTGCAGGTACTTTTTCGCAGCGGTCTGTAGGTAGATGTCCTCTACGCTTTGCGTGGGTTGCGCTGTAAAGTGCGTGACCTCTGTGTTTTCGAAGAATACGACCACCAACAAATGGAAGCGGTTGATTTTGCGCAGGGCGGGCAGAGCGCGTTCCAGGGCGTATGTGCTTTCAAAATTGGAAAACAACAAAAGCAGGCTGCGGGTGCTGATGAGTTTGCGCACCGCGAAGTAAAGTAGATCGAAGTTGGCCTCGGTCTGCCGGGGCGCTTCGCGATAGAGCTGGTTGAGGAATGCATTGCGCTGCATGGGCTTGCTATCTGCCTTCACTACGCCGCCGAGTTTGTCGGAAAATGCAATCAATCCCGCCTTGTCGTATTTTTGCAGGGCGATATTGGAGATGGCCAGGGCGGCGTTGATGGCATAATCCAGTAAGCTCAATCCATGGAAAGGGGACCACATGACGCGGCTTTTGTCCAGGATGCAGTACACCTGCTGTGCGCGCTCGTCTTCGTACTGATTGACCATCCATTCGCCCTTGCGGCTGCTGGCCTTCCAGTTGATGCTGCGGTAATCGTCGCCCCGGACGTAGTTCTTGATTTGCTCAAACTCATAGCTATGCCCCAGGCGGCGCATTTTTTTGATGCCGCTTTGGGTGCTAATCTGTCGTATTGCTTTGATTTCAAGCTGTTTCATTTGCAGGATGGATGGATATACGGGCACGCTTTCCGCCTCGCTTTGCACAGCGATGCGGCGCTCGGCCAGTCCGAGACGGGTCGTGACAAACAGATTGGTTTTTCCAAACACATAGAGGCCACGCTCTACCGGACGAAGGGTATAGGACAAGTTCTGTACAGCACCCGGAACGAGTTCTATCTTTTTTTCAAAATCGCGTATCTGCAGTTGCTCGGGCAGTTCTTCGATCAGGGTACAGAAGAGCCGCAGGCTGCCGGGGTGGCTTATTTCCAGCGATACTTTATTCTCATCGCCCAGGCCAAACACTTTGGGCAGCTTGCGCTGGCAAGTGACGACAACAGAGCCCCTGAATAACAAGGCACATTCTGTAGCAAAAGCAATGATTAAAAACAGCAACAAGGCCAATACTCCGGAAAAAAGTACGGGAACGGCGAACGACAACGCCGAGAGTAGGGACAGGACTCCTAAGCCCCAGAAAAGCCGATTGGTGAGAAAAAGGTTCTTCATCTGCCTTTTTAAAAAAAACTTCCTTGCCGGGCAAAGCTGGATGGGTTCTCCAATTCCAGCAGTGCGCGTTTCATATCCAAACCGTAAAAGTAGCCCTGCAAATCTCCACTTTTGGCAATGCAGCGATGACAAGGTACGATAATAGCGATGGGGTTGCGGGCATTGGCCTGGCCCACCGCCCGCACTGCTGCAGGGTTGCCCAGTGCTTCGGCGATTGCGCGATAGCTGCTGGTGTGGCCGTAGGGGATGCGCAGGAGTTCCCGCCATACCGCTACATGGAAATCCGGTGCGGCTCCGAAATCCAGGGTAAGGTCGAACGCATGGAGCTGTCCCTCAAAATACGCGGATAGCTGCCGCACCGCTTCCTGCAGGACCTCTGGAGTGTCCGCCTCCTTCGGGCAGGGGCTGTGCTCTATCCTGCGCACTCCGCTGATTCCCAGTTCACTACCCTGAATTTCCCAACACCCAAAGGATGACTCAAGACAGGTCTTCGCCCACATGGATACAAGTTTAGGACTCACGTCCGATTTCTATACTAGCTTTTGCAATAGCGTACTGGGCTGCGATATACGTCGCCATAATCCATATCCCTGCCATGGGCAGCGACCATTTGAACTTGTTCACCGCCAGCAGGCTATCGGACGCAATAAACAACAGGGCACCCCCCATCAACCAGCCCCATGCTTTGTCCGAAACCACGCCTTTGAGATGCAAGGCGCTGAGGCCCATCGTGGTGATGATAGCGCTATAGACGACCACAGGTATCCGCAGGGCACCGAGATCGTCCCACCACCATACCGACAAGCCCGTCAGGTAAGCCAGGAAGGGGAGTATGAGCCAGGGATATTTTTGCAAGTATCCCCTACCCGACTTTGCCCGGTTGAGGAAGGCGCTGATGTAGCAAAGATGGGCGAGCAGGAAACTGGCCACCCCAAAGATGAAAAAATGCTCCCCTATGGCCGGAACCAGCATGAGCAGCAAGTCGCCACCCCAGGAAAAACCCAGCCCCCACAAAATCCATTGCCCGTAGCGGCTCAGCGGCTTTGCCGATAAGTAAAAAGCCAGGGCCAGCGTAGGCATCAGCAGGGGCTTGCTCATATATACGCCCAAAGGGGAGGGCATCACCTCCGCCATCAGGTTGATCAGGGCCGCCGTAAAAAATGCCCGGAATGCCCGGTCTGTCAATGGGTGCTCGTTGCGCATGGTGTGTGTTTTTGGCCACGAAAAGGCAACTGTCTCCACTGTTTAGGACAGGGGATCGCACAGAGGGCTGCCTGTGCCAAAAATAGGTAGTTTTTTCGGCACAGGCTCATTTTGGGTAAACTAATCCTGCGG
>CAZSMU010000232.1:0-3687 GCA_964607915.1 uncultured Haliscomenobacter sp. | reverse complement strand
GGATGGCCGTACAAGCTCTCCATGCTATATGACCGAAAAAAGGCACAGTGTGGGCGAAAAAGGGCCTTTTTGACCCCTCGATAATCCCCCTCGCAACAAGTCTATTGTACATTTTGCTCAAAATCCCTTAATATTGATGCACAAAACTCAATGCGATGGGATTCCTGAACGATGTAAAAAAAATACTTTTCGGCGCCAAAGCGCTGGGTACGCATGCTGTGGAGCAGGCTGTGGAAACTGGTAAAGAAGTGGGCGGGGAATGGTTGGACAAGGCGCAGACGGCCGGCAAAGAACTCGCCGATAAGACGGGCGACTTTGCACAGCGCACGGCAAAAAGCGTAGAAGACCTCTTTGACAAGGCGCCGGAGGAAAAAAAAGCAAGCCCCCAGCAATCGGTACCCCCTGCCGCCGAGCCCCAGCGACCGCTGGACTTCAGCGCAGTGGATCATCCCGACGAGCTGGAGCTCCGGCCGATAGAAAAGGCAGGGGAAAAAGTACTGGATGCCGGCAAGAAAGTGGAAAAAGCTGCCGAAGAACTCGGTCATAAAGTACTGGATGCCGGGGAGGCCGCTGCTGAAAAATTCCGGGAGACCGCTGAGCAGGTGGGGGCAAAAGTACTGGAAAAAGGCAGTGAGTTCCTGGAACGTGCCCGGGAGTTTGGCAACCAGGTCCTGCACAAGGCCGAGGAAGCCGCTAAAAAAGCGGAGGAGGAGCGCCAAAAGGAGGCCCCCGGTACCCTCGACGAGCTCATCCAAAAGGCAAAAGACCTGGGCGATACTTTCGAACAAAAAGCATCCGATAAAGACCGGACCTTCACCGATAGCCTCAAAGATGCCAAAGCACAGGGCCTGGGTTCCCACGACGATTTTTTTGAAAAAGCGCGCCGCTTTGCCGAAGGCGACCACCACGCCACTTCGACCAAGCCTGAGATTCGTCGGGACCCCGACTACAAACCGTCTGAAAAAAAAGGCAGTACACAGGGCTTTGAGGACAACGACAGCGACGGCGACGATCTGATTGACGATGCCATAATCGAAAAGCCATGAGGACCGGCGAGTCCTGGCAACGCCTACGCTCTGAAACGGGGCCCGACCTAAAGCTCTTCCGGGCCCGCTTCGACTATATGCGCCATCCGCACAACGGGCATACCGAGAAGATGGTCGTACTGGAATCCACCGACTCTGTCAATGTGACCGCCCTTACCCCGGAGGGGCAGGTCCTGTTCGTGCGGCAGTACCGCTTTGGCATACACCGGGAAACGCTCGAACTGCCGGGCGGCATCGTGGACGCAGGCGAAACCCATTTCGATGCGGCGGTGCGCGAGTTGCGGGAAGAAACCGGCTATACCGGGGAACAATGGACCTATATCGGCAAAGTAGCCTCTAACCCTGTTTTTCAGGACAGCTACATCCACCACTGGATGCTGCAAGGAGCTGTTCAGACCCAGCCCCTGCAATTAGATGCCGGAGAGGATATACGCCTTGAGACGCTTCCGATTGCGACGGTCTGGGACTTGTGGCGGGAAGGGGCCTTCGAACATCCGCATACCGCCCACGCCCTCATTCGCTTTTTTTCGCAGACGAACCGACTATCCTCATGGAGCGAAAAGTGAGTATCCCCGTCGGCATACGCAAGCCAATCGGTGCCCCTGCATTTTTTTTTGAAAGATTGCCCGGGTACCGCTCCGTTCAGGCAGCGTTTTTCAACGAAAGAGCCTCTGTACATAGAGGTAGTATCCAATAAAGCAGGTATTGTGACGGAACGGGACCTCGTAGCGGGCTGCATACAGGGAAAAGCAAGTTGCCAGCAAGCACTTTTCGAGCGCTTCGCCGGCAAAATGCTCGTCGTATGCCAGCGCTACGGGCGACATCAAATGGAAGCGGAGGATATCCTTCAGGAGGCGTTCATCAAAGTGTTCGAGCATTTGGACCAGTTTGGCTTTAAAGGCTCCCTGGAAGGCTGGATACGGCGCATCGTAGTCAACACGGCCTTGAAAATATTCGACCGGAAAAGCTTTGCCCAGGAGCAGATCGGCATAGACCCCAGCTGGGACAGCACCGATCCCGAACCCCTCGGGGATATGCAGCTCCACGCCGAAGACCTGATGCGCATGATCCGCAGCCTGCCCGACGGATATCGGGCCGTTTTTAACTTATATGCCATAGAAGGCTACAACCACCAGGAAATCGCCGAGATGCTGGGCATACAGGAAAGCACCTCGCGGTCTCAGTTGGTCAAAGCCCGAAAATTCCTGCAAATGCAGTTGATGGAATTGTACAAAGTAGATGTATGAAAGCGCAGCACCCAATAGATGACTTGTTTCGCCGCCCGTTGGAAGACCGGCAGGTGGAAACCCCTATGCACCTATGGGCCGGTATCGCCCAAAAGGTAACTGTGCCACCGAAAAAAGGACGCAGGAAATACCTGCTTGCCCTGACGGCAATAGCGCTTTGTGCGGCTTCCCTTTTGCCCTCCGATGTAGCGTCGAAGAAGGGTGAAAAGGATGCCGGACATCTACCAGCCTCCTCCGAAAGACCTGTTGCCGGGCTAAATACCGCACCGCCCTCCCAAACCACCACAGCGACCCTCCCCGGGGCTACATCTCCCAAATCTGCACAGGCTTCCCGGACGGCAACCCGAACCAGACGGCCTGTATATGATGGCCAGGCATCTCTGCCTCCAGCCATAAAAAAAGCCAGGGTTACGCCTCTGGATCCTACTGATACCCCCACCGAAACCATCGAAGACGTAGTTTCAAACGATGCGGCGCCCGTGCGCGATGCTTTCGACCCCTTTGCCGCCCTGCCTTCGCTTACCCCGTCCCTCGAACCCCTTCCCGTCCAGGACTTCCTGCCCGGCTTCCGTTTCCTGGGCGAACGCTGGTTTGCTTCTATTGACCTGTCCTTTTCCAACGACTGGAAGCAACGCAGCCTCAGCGCTACCTCCCCGGATTATCAAGGCTATGCAGACCTGCGCAATGCCAGTGAACAGTTCCTGAGCGCACACTCCGCTGCCCTGAGGCTATCCCTGATTTCCGCCTCCGGAATCACTTTGAAGAGCGGGATACAGATTTCAACCTATACCGAGTCTTTCCTGCAGTCCCGCACCGAACTCGTTGCAGTGCCCAATCCAATACGGAATGCCAACGGACAGGTCGTCGGTATGGATACCCTTTTTCAAAACCGGTCTTATCAGTGGACTACTAAAAACAGATTCCATACTATTGACATTCCCCTGCTGGTCGGTTATGAGTTCGCCCTGGGCCGTCTCAACGTCGGACTGAATGGCGGCGCTCTCCTCAATATGGCCTTCAACCAGCAAGGTACGTTTTTGGGACCGGACGGAAAGACGGTACTGGACTTTTCTTCCAACCGTCCCGATTCCTATCCGGCATTCAAAAACCGCCTCGGCGTGGGCTGGTACGGCAGCACACAGCTCTCCTTCCCCATCAGCCCCAGCTTGCGCGTGCTCGCAGAGCCCTACTTCAGCATATTCCCCCGCTCTTATACCAATGCCGACTACCCCGTCGCACAGCGCTATCATACCATGGGACTTTTTATAGGCGTTCGAAAACTATTAGGGCCTTACTGGCTGAATTTGAAGCCTTGACCAGGAGTTGTCCCTGCATGAAGCCCCCCCGCTTTTACCCAGAATCCCTTATCTTTGTGCCATGAGACGTTTCTTCAA
>CAZSMU010000231.1:0-3823 GCA_964607915.1 uncultured Haliscomenobacter sp. | reverse complement strand
TTTTTGTTTCTTTTTTTGGGCGAGCAAAAAAAGAAAGTAAGCAGAGAACGAATGGGTTAAATAGTATATCAATGCCCAGAGGCGGCGAAAAAGCTTTTTATACGGCCTCTGAATAAGTTACTTTTTTCCAAGAAAAGAAGAAAAGCAACCAGTCTATTGCTTTTGGAGGAGTGCCAGGAAGCGGGGGTCATCGCGCAGCGATTGCAGGTTGCTGTCGTTTTCAAACCAGGCTTTTTGTTTGAGGCCGCCTTGTACGGCCCGTTCGAGGGCATGGATTGCCTTTTCTTTCAGGCCGGCCAGGGCGAAGACGCACCCGGCGTTGTAGAGCAGGATGGCATCATCGGGGGCCAGGTCGAGGGCGTTTTGTAAAAAATTGAGGCTTTTGCCGCTTTGTCCCAGGGCCATGAGGCCGTTGGCGGCCAGGTAGTAGGCCCGTGCGTCGCCGGGGTTGAGCTCGAGGTGGTGTTCTGCGAGGGATACGCCCTGCTGGCGGGCCTCGGCGGCCTTATCGGGCCGGCCCAGTTGTTCATACACCTGTCCGCAGAGCAGGAGCGACTGAAAATCGTCCGGTTGTACCCGATGGGCGGCTTCGAACAGGTGGGCGGCTTTTTCGAGATTCCCCTGTATCAGAGCTACCCGTGCGTACCAGTACCAGGCTTCGAAGAGCCGGGGGTCGAGTGCGATGGCGCGTTCGAAGGCGGCTTCGGCTTCGGCGTACTTTTCTTCCAGCGAGAGGGCGACGCCCCGCGAGATATGCCCCTGTGCCTGCAGGGGGTCGAGTTCGACGGCGCGCAGGCTGTTTTGCTGGGTGAGCAGCAGGTTTTCGGGGTTGGCGGCATAGAAAGAGTAGAGGTAGGCGTAGCAATCGGCCAGGCCGGAGTAGGCTAACGCGTACGTAGCGTCTTCCTCAACAGCTTTCTGGAACATCTGCAGAGCCAGGAGCACGCCCTGCCGGCTGAACTGGCCGTAGAAGCGCCTGCCCCGGATGTAGTAATCGTAGGCCTGCACGTTGTTGGTCTGTACGGCGCGGATATTGCGCGTTTGCAGGCCTCCCAGCTTGACGCGCAGCGCGGCGGTAATGTTCTGGGCGATTTCATCCTGTACGGCAAAGAGGTCTTTGATTTGCCGGTCGAAGCGGCCCGACCACAGGTTGATGCCCTGTCCGGTGTCTATCAGCTCGGCGCTGATGCGCAACTGGGAGCCCATTTTGCGGACGGCCCCTTCCAGGAGCACGTTGGCGTGCAGCTTTTCCCCTATCTCGGAGACGGACAGTTCATGGCCTTTCAGGGCGAAGGAAGAGGTGCGGGACACGACCTGCAGGTCGGGGATCTGGCCCAGGGAGATGATGATCTCCTCCGCGATACCGTCGCAAAAATACTCCTGCTTCGGGTCGCCGCTCAGGTTGCGGAAGGGCAGGACCGCGATGGACCGCATAGGGGCTGTGGTGCGGGGCGCGGGAAAATCGGAGGGCAGGCCCGAGATATCGAGCTGGTACAAAGGCTCTGCCTGGTCAAAGTCTTTGAGCAGGAAGGCCCCCAGCAGGCGCACCCCCGCCCCTTTGGGGAGCTTGTCGCCCAGCTCGCTCAGCGCCGCCCGGGAGAGCAGCGCCTGGCCGCCGTGGGCAGCGCCGCAGATGCGCGAGGCGCGGTGTATCTCCTGCCCGATGAAGCCGCCGGGGCTGGCAATGGCCTCGCCGCTGTGGATCCCTACGCGCACCCGCAGCCGGATGCCGCGCACCCAGCTTTCCGCCGAGTACGCCCGCAGGATGGTCATGGCGAAGGCCACCGCATCTTCCGGGGCGTCAAAAACAGCAAAAAAACCATCGCCGGCATTGTCCACCACTTTTCCGCTGAAGGTGCGGATAGCCGATTGGAAAATGCTGCGGTAGCGTTCCAGTACCAAGGCGTAGCCCTCCCCTAAGGCCTGCGCAAGCCGGGTGGACCCTTCAATGTCGCTGAAGAGGAAGGTTTTCCTGATTTTTGGAAGCTCGTTCATCCTTGCAAAGGTACATCAAATCAGAATACGAAGAAAAGGGCAAGCAGTAGGATTTGGTAAAACAGCCAACACCTCGTATATTGTTGCCCAAACCACACGCCTATGCCCGAAAACAAAGACCTCCTGCTCGAAGAAGGGGCACAGCAGCCTTTCACTCCACCCAACGGCAAGACCCATCTGCTGGTGATTGCCATAGACGAGTACGCGCACTGCCCCAGGCTCAACAACTGTGTCAAGGATGCGAAAGAGTTTATCGAAATCCTCGACACCCGCTACGGTATTGCCATAGATGCCGCATTGCCGCCGCTGTTCAACGGGGACGCGACCAAGAAAAATATCATCTACTCGTTCCGGAAACTGGCAGAAAAGGCCTCGCCACAGGACAACGTCCTGATATACTTCTCCGGGCACGGGGAATACGACAAAGTGCTCAAACAAGGCTATTGGGTGCCCGTAGAGGCCCAAAAAGGCGGAATTGACACCTACCTGCCCAACAGCGAAGTGCGCACCTTCCTGGAGGCCGTCAACAGCCATCATACGTTTATGGTGGTGGATTCCTGCTTCTCCGGAGCCTTGTTTTTAGACAAATCGGTGGATAAAAATGTAGTGAGGCTGGAAAGCCACCCCTCCCGCTGGGGCCTGACTTCCGGCCGCAACGAGATTGTGTCCGACGGGGAAGCCGGCCGAAACAGCCCTTTTGCAGAAAGCTTGCTGTACCACCTCGGGCACAACCCCGGAGACCTGGGCGTGATGCAACTTTGTACCCTGGTGCTGGAGCAGGTGGTGGCCAATGCCATCCAATCGCCCCGCGGCGAACCGCTTCAGGTAAAGGGGCACAAAGGGGGGCAGTTCGTGTTCAAACCGAAAAAGGAAGATGAGGACAGGCTCTGGGCTGAAGCGTTGAAAAGCAACTCCATAGCCGCCTACAACGCCTTCCTCGCCCGCTTCCCCACCGGTATCCACGCCGCCACTGCCCGCCATCTGTTGAAAGAGCTGGAAGAAGAGGGCCACTGGGAGGCCGCCCAGGCATCCAACAATATCCACCGCTGGTTGGACTTCCTGGACAAGTACCCCCAGAGCCGCTACCGGAAGGAGGCCGGGGAAAAGATAAAATCCCTCGAAGACCTGCAAGACTGGGAAACCGCCCGGCAGGGCGGGAAAATCTCCGACTTCCTGAAGTACAAATACAGCCATCCGGAGGGAAGGTATGTGAAAGAAGCCGACCAACGCATTGCAGAGCTGCGGGATGCCCACGAGGAAGCCGACGCCTGGCGAAAGGCGCAGAACGAACATACCCAACGAAGCTACCAGCGCTACCTGGACGAGTATCCCAACGGCCCCAACGCCTCAAAGGCAAGCGCCGAACGGGAAGCCCTGCGGGAAAAAGAAAATGCCAACGACGCGCAGCGCAAAGAGGACGAAGCCTGGTCGGCAGCAAAACGCAAAGACGAAATCCCCGCGTATGAACACTACCTGCAAGCCTATCCGAACGGCTCGTACCGCCGGGAAGCAGAGGAAAGGGTGGCGGCACTGAAGCAGCAGCCGGATGTACCTAAACCGACCCCTCCCGAGGAAAACAACGTGCTGGTACTGCCACAGGAAAAGCGCACCGGCCTGCCACAGTGGTTGCCCTTCGGACTGGGCGCTTTGATCCTGGCCATAGGGCTGTTTGCGGGAATGAAAACGGGTATTTTCGGCACGGGCAGGGAGCTGGAAATCTATAAGACCGCCATGGCCGCACAGACGATACCCGCCATGGAAAATTACCTGCGCAAGTACCCGGAAGGCGAGTATGTCGGCCCCGTCAAGCTGCGCCTGGAATCCTTGA
>CAZSMU010000230.1:0-3872 GCA_964607915.1 uncultured Haliscomenobacter sp. | reverse complement strand
GGTAGTCGCCGATTTTATCGGGGTCGCTTTCCGTTTGGGAGCGGGTATAGGCTTCGTAGCTGCGGTAGGAGAGCATGGCTACGGCGCGGGCCGCTTCCAGGCCTTTGCGCCCTGCTTCCGGGGCATCGGTGCCCATAGTCGGGTCGGCGAGGATGGCCATGCGCTGGGTCTCGTTGAAGGCGATGCCCCAGGGCGAATGCCAGGCATTGGAGGCCATCAGGACGATGTGCTGGATGCGTTCGGGCTCCTGTATCGCCCATTCCAGTGCCTGTTGCCCTCCCATCGAGCCGCCCAGTACGACGTGGATGCGCTCGATGCCGAGGTGCTCGGCCAGGGTGCGGTGGGCGTTGACCATATCGCGGATGGTGACGGTCGGAAAGTCGCCCCGGTACGGCTTCCCGGTATCGGGATGGAGAGAAGAAGGACCCGTTGTGCCGTAACAGGAGCCCAGGTTGTTGGCACAAACGATA
This sequence comes from uncultured Haliscomenobacter sp., assembly GCA_964607915.1. GTDB lineage: Bacteria > Bacteroidota > Bacteroidia > Chitinophagales > Saprospiraceae > JADJPL01. Next base: position 3,402 of record CAZSMU010000230.1, on the reverse strand, counting down.
AAATAGCGTTCGGGGTCGAAGAGGCTGCCCGCCCCAATCAACCCCGACCACCAGTCTGCCGCGTCGGAGTTGCCTGTCAACGCATGACATACCCATACGACGTTCCCTTTGCCGGGCCCGAGCGTGCCGTACGTGTGATAGGCAATCTCCAAACGGGGCAGTACGCCGCCCGCTTCCAGTGCGAAGGGACGGTCTGTGCAAAATGTTTGAACCATATCAGACCAGCGCCGCAGCGCCTACTTTTGCAAAAGCTTGTTCGAAATCGGCTTTGATATCGTCAATGTGCTCGATGCCCACCGATACGCGGAGCAGGGTGGGTACTACGCCGGCCGCCCGCTGCTCGGCTTCGCTGAGCTGCTGATGGGTCGTGGCCGACGGCTGGATAATCAGCGTCTTGGAGTCGCCCACATTCGCCAGGTGGCTGACCAGCTTGAGGTTGTCCACGAAACGCGTCGCGTTGTCCTTGCTGCCCTTGAGGGAAAAGGAGAACACGCCCCCAAAGCCGTTGCGCAGGTATTTTTTGGCCTGCGCGTGCGCCGGGTGGCTCTCCAGACCGGGATAGGTGACCCACTCCACAGCGGGGTGCTGCTCCAGCCACTCGGCGAGGGCCTGCGCGTTCTCCACGGTGCGCTCCACGCGCAGGGACAGCGTTTCCAGCCCTTGCAGCAACAGGAAGCTGTTGAAGGGGCTCAGCGCCGGCCCAAAATCGCGCAACCCTTCCACCCGGGCCCGGATGATGAAGGCGATGTTGCCAAAAGGTCCGTTTGTGCCGAAGACATCCCAGAAGACCAGGCCGTGGTAGCCGTCAGAAGGCTCCGTGAACTGCCGGAACTTGCCGTTGCCCCAGTTGTAGTTGCCGCCATCGACGATCACGCCTCCAATCGAGGTACCGTGGCCGCCAATCCATTTCGTGGCCGATGCGACGACTACGCTGGCCCCGTGCTCCAGCGGACGGAACAAATAGCCCGCTGCCCCGAAGGTGTTGTCCACGATCAGCGGAAGGTCGTGCTTGCGGGCCAGCGCGGCAATGCGCTCAAAATCCGGCACGACAAAGCTGGGGTTGCCGATGCTTTCGCAGTAAATAGCTTTCGTATGCTCGTCAATCAACTTCTCATAGCTCTCCACGTCTTCGCTTTCCGTGAAGCGCACCTCGATGCCGAGCCGCTTGAACGCTACCTTGAACTGGTTGTACGTGCCCCCGTACAGGTTGGAACTCGACACGAAGTTGTCGCCCGCTTCCAGGATGTTGTTCAGCGCAATGAACTGCGCTGCCTGCCCGGAGCCCACCGCCAGGGCAGCGACACCGCCTTCGAGGGCAGCAATGCGCTTCTCAAACACGTCGTTGGTGGGGTTCATGATGCGCGAGTAAATGTTGCCGAACTCTTTGAGCGCAAATAGATTCGCGCCGTGCTCGGAATCCTTGAAGGTGTAGGAACTCGTCTGGTAGATGGGCACGGCGCGGGAGCGCGTGGTAGCTTCTACCTCTTCCTGCCCGGCATGCAACTGCAGGGTTTCAAAGTGCAATTTAGAACTCATGGTAAAAAAATTGAGAAAAAAACAATTGGGTGATTAATTACACAGAGCAGCAGATGCCAGGCTTTTCACCGGGCAGCGCTCAGAGTCGGTACCGTGCAAAGGAAACGTCAACAACAACAGCAGCGCATAGCGCAGCAGCACAGAGCAGGGCTCGCAGAGGGGAGCGGGTCGAAGACGCAGGTTGAATGGATTGATGCCATCGCGTGTTGATTTTATAGGTCCAACAAAATTGGCGGGTGTTGGCACCATAAATGCGAATCGCGAAGACGCACCCGGTTGCCAGGGGTTCACAGAGCCCGTTCTCTCCCCCCTTCGGTATAAAACAACACCTCTTTCAGAAGTGAATGCAATGCAAATCTAGGGGCTTTTGCGGAAAATGCAAAGCGATGACACTTTTTTTACAAAAAAATCCTATAAAAATAGTAGGAAAAAAATCACACCTTTTGCAAGGCCAGAGAATTGATGCAGTACCGCAGGCGCGACGGCGGTGGGCCATCGGGGAAGACATGCCCCAAATGGGCGTCGCAGGTGTTGCACCGCACTTCTACGCGCGTCATGCCGTGGCTGTAGTCCACATGATACTGGATGGCGTTTTCCTCGACGGGTAGGGTGAAGGAGGGCCATCCGGTACCGCTGTCGAACTTTTCGCTCGAGTCGAACAGGGGGGTACCGCAGCAGATGCAGGCATAGCGTCCCGGCTCGTGGGTTTCGCAGTAGGCGCCGCTGAAGGGTCGTTCCGTGCCGTGTTGCCGCGCGATGCGGAATTGTTCAGGGCTGAGCTGCTGCGCCCATTCGGCATCGGTCTTTTCTACCCGTCGGGTGGGCGCAGGGTTGCCCTTACGGGCGGTTTCGAGTATGGTATTCCAGTTCATAGAGGCTGTTTTTTCCGGCTTAAAGCACGACCCGTGCCCAAACCGGCAGGTGGTCGGAGGGCAGCATGCCGCTCCAGGAATCCGACAGGATGGCGTGTTTCAGTACGCGCACCCGGTTGCGGAAGAAGATGTAATCTATGCGCTGCCCCGGCATGCCGGGGAAGAGGAATGCGTTGGTCCAGGTACCTGTGGGGCCATGGTGCGGCAGTTCGCTGACCTGTATGGCATCGCTCAGGTGCAGGGGGTTGCTGGGGTCGGTCAGGATGCGGATGGGCTCATCGGTGGGCTGCGCGTTGAAATCACCGGTGATCAGGGTAGGGGCGTCCCCGGCAATGGAGCGCACTTTCGACAGGATGAGCCGGGCGCTCTGGGCGCGCGCCTGTTGTCCGATGTGGTCAAAGTGGGTGTTGAAATGGTAAAAGACCTTCCCACTGAGCTTGTCTTTGAAGCGGGCCCAGGTGACGATGCGCGGCAAAGCGGCGTCCCAGCCCTTCTCACCTGCGCGCTCGGGCTGCTCCGACAGCCAGAAGGTCTGGCTCTCCAGCAGCTCGAAGCGGTCTTTTTTGTAAAAAATAGCCGAGAACTCATTGTCGGGATTGGGGTTGGCCGTCCCGTCGGTGCGGCATACGCCCACCCAGGCATAGCCCGGCAGCCCGGCGGCCATCTCGTCGAGCTGGCTGCGGAAGGCTTCCTGTACCCCCAACAAATCTACTTCGTGGAAGCGGACCATGCTGATGACCTTGTCCTTGCGGTTGGGCCAGTAGTGAGCCCCATCGTTGGGGTTCGGCATGCGGATGTTGAAGGTCATGGCGTTGAAGGGCACCTCTTGTGCGCAAAGGAAAGAGGTTGCCCCTGAAAAAGACAAAAGGAACACCTGCCAGAAAAGTATTTTTTTCATACTGCCGTATTGCTTGTAGCACAAAGGTACTTTTTATGCTTGGTTCTTCCGGGGTTTGCCATTAGGATAATTATGTGGGGGTAAAAAGGCCCTTTT
>CAZSMU010000229.1:0-3917 GCA_964607915.1 uncultured Haliscomenobacter sp. | reverse complement strand
TGTAAAAAGCCCCCGTTGATACCCCGGGTAGCTGCAGGGGGTAGGCGTAGAGGCCCATAGATTACGTCAGAGGCAACGATATTTTACTCCTCCTCACAACAAGTATAATAGACTTGTTGCGCGGGGAATCATCAAGGGGTCAAAATGGCCCTTTTTTCCCTCCTCGCTGACCCCGCGCAACAAGTCTAATCTTCCGCGTGGAAAATCAGGAGGGGTGCAGGTGCTTGAAAGGCCATTTCCCGGGTGAGGTTATGGCGAAATGTATCCTCAAAGAATGGTCGGTGTACGGTTCCCATGGCCAGTAGGTCGGCGTCCTTCTCATGGGCACAGACTGACAAGCCCTGGAGGACGTCGGAGTGTACGATATGAGATAGGAAAACAGGTGGGGCCCCGTCCAGGCCACCTATAGGCAAGTTCTGGACAAAAGGTTTGTCTTCTTTGCCGGAAACCACGTGTACCAGATGAAGTTCGGATTGGTATGCCTTTGCTACCTGCAGTGCCCGGGCGACCATAGCACCTTCCCTGGCCATGTAGTTGCATCCGTACAGGATTTTTCGGAACGGTATAAAATCGGTGTTTTTCGGCACGAGGAGTACCGGGCAGTGCGCTTTGCGCGCCACCTCGGAAGAAATGCCCCCCAGGAATCGGCCGAGTAGCTTACTTTCCCCGGTTGCGCCCATCACGATGAGATCGGTGTCGCGACGCCGGGAGATACTGCGCAGCTCCTCGATCACGAATCCCTTGATCATTTCCGGAATCACTTCCGTTTTTTTGCTGCCCTGCACTGCGACCTGGCTTCCGGTGATGCTCCACGATTCCAGCAGTTCCTGCTTGTAGTGAAGTTCCTCCGGAGCGCCATCGAGCAGGATGGTGCCGCCCATGTCCACGTTTTTAGGATGGACGTGTACCAGCCGGACCTTGGCACCGAGCATGCGCGCCATGCTGAGGGCGTACTGGTAGGCGTTCTGTGCCGTTACTGAAAAATCAGTAGGCACCACGATGTTCCGGATTTTCCATTTTTCCTGCCGGGCATGGAACAGAAGACCCAGGATAGTACGCAGGTCGTTGACGCTGGGCACCACTTTCTGAACGACCACCTGCCCATTGAGAATCAAGGCGGGGATGCCGGTGATCCCGTAGGCCAGCAAGCGATCTATATCCCGGATTTCCTGCACGGGGATATCCATGCCGAGCTCGCGCAAGGCTTCCATCAAGTTTGCCTTGAACTCCCGGTCCTTTGCCGACCCTATGCCGAGCAAAGCCAGTTTATACTCCGTGTTGTTTCCTTCGTCGTGCAATGGCTACTACAAATTTTGCGCAAAATCCTGTATTTTACATTTTTCAAAGATGATTTTTGTCACCTGTCCATATTGACTTTTAAAAAAAGAGCGCTACATTGGCGACTGGCAATACCAAAGGCTGCCCATGCTTTGACCAAAAACAAATCAAACAGATGAAACCTACCCAGAACGCCTATTCCGATGCACGGCTTCGCTTCGAAGCCGTGATAGAAACCGCCACCGACGGCATCATCCTGATAGACGAGCTCGGGTGTATGGAATTGGCCAACATAGCCGCTGCCCGCCTGTTTGGCTACGAAGTAGATGAAATGATCGGCCAGAACGTGCACATGCTCATGCCCAGTCCGCACCGGGAAAACCACAATACCTACTTGAAGAATTACCGGGACACCGGAATCAAGCGCATCATCGGAATCGGGAGGGAAGTCGAGGGGCTCAAAAAAACCGGAGACACGTTTCCTTTCCGGCTCAGCATCAGCGAAGTAATCCTACACGATCGGCGCATTTTCACTGGCATCATCCACGACCTCACCGATCAGAAGGCCGCTGAAGAGCGGATCCGGCAACTCAATGCCGAGCTGGAGCAACGCGTGGACGAGCGCACCGAGGAATTGGCTACTGCCGTAAACCAGTTGCTCAATATCAACCACAAGCTCGAGTTTGAAATCCAGGAGCGCAAAACCATAGAGCAGGCCCTGCGCAAAAGCGAATCCGAGCTCCGCAACCTTTACGAACGGGAAAAAGAGCTCAACAACCTCAAATCGCGCTTCGTGGCCATGGCGTCCCATGAGTTCCGCACCCCCCTCAGCGCCATCCTGTCGTCGGCAGACCTGATAGAAGCATACCAGGAGGGCGGGCAGCAGGAAAAACGCCTGCGCCATACCAATCGAATCAAATCGGCGGTCAGCAACCTGACCAGTATCCTCAACGACTTCCTGTCCCTGAGCAAACTAGAAGAAGGCAAAGTACAGTGTGAGCCCGTACCCTGTTCTATTGCCTCCTTTTGCAACGAAGTACTCGAAGAACTCCACGCCCTCTTAAAGCCTGGGCAGCACATCCGCTCCATGCCCATCCCCGAGGAGCTCGAAATCATCGTGGACAAGAAATTGCTCAAAAACGTGCTCTACAACCTGCTGTCCAATGCCATCAAATACTCCCCCGACGGCAAACCAATCGATTTTTTGGCAGCCGTCCACGGTGCACAGTTACAGATCCGCATTCGCGACTACGGTATTGGCATCCCGGAAGAGGAACAACAGCATCTGTTTACCCGTTTTTTCCGCGCCCACAACGTCGAAAATATCCAGGGAACCGGGCTAGGCCTGAATATCGTGAAGCGCTACCTGGAATTAATGCAGGGAAACATTACCTTTGAGAGCAAGCTCGGGGAAGGCACGGAGTTCAGCATCCAAATCCCCGTACATTTTGCCTGAGCAGCAGGTAAATGCCCTTCGTCCCAACCAAAAAAGCGGCCATTATGAGCAAAAAGAAAATACTCGTCATCGAAGACAACCTCGAGGTAAGGGAAAACTTAGCCGAAATCCTGGAGCTGTCCGGCTATGAAATCCTGCAGGCACAAGACGGTACCGAAGGGGTGGAACTGGCGTCGCGGGAAAAGCCCGACCTCATCATCTGTGACGTCATGATGCCCCGCCTCGATGGGTTCGGAGTGCTCAATATCCTGGGGAAAAAACCGGATACCGCTTCCATTCCTTTCGTCTTCCTCACGGCGAAAGCCGAAAAATCGGACTTTCGCCGCGGCATGAACCTGGGTGCCGACGACTACATTACCAAGCCTTTTTACAAGGACGAACTCCTGGCTGTCATAGAAACCCGCCTGCGCAAGAGCGAGCAGGTGCGCAAGACCTTCGACCGCACCGAGCAAGGGCTAAGCGCCTTTATCAACGAAGCCCGCGGCTATGAAGAACTGCGCAAACTGTCCGACCAGCGCAAAGTAAAAGTGTTCAAAAAGAGGGAAACCATCTATGAAGAAGGAGACTACCCGCGCTACCTCTACTTCGTGCGGCAGGGCACGGTCAAGATTTTCAAGACCAACGACAGCGGCAAAGAGTATATCATAGACATCCTGAAAGAAGGCGATTTCGCCGGGTATGTGGATCTCATCCAAGATACGCCCTACACCGAATCCGCCGCCGCCCTGGAAGATGCCGAGGTCAGCCTTATCCCCAAAGATGATTTTTCAACCCTGCTCTATGGGAACCGCGATGTGTCGAGCCGCCTCATCCGCATGTTAGCCAACGAAATCGCCGAAAAAGAAGAACAACTCCTGCACCTCGCCTATAACTCCGTGCGCAAGCGCGTAGCCGACGCCGTGCTTTTCCTCAGCGAAAAAGAGGGCAAAAGCGAGTTCAATATCCTGCGCGACGACCTCGCCCGCATCGTAGGGACAGCCAAGGAAAGCGTTATCCGAATGCTCACCGAATTCAAAAATGACGGGTATATAGATATCGTGGACGGGGCCATCACCATCAAAGACCGGAATAAACTGCTCAACCTGCCTGCCTGAACTCCAGGGCCTTGGCTGCTTTCGGATGCTTTATATTAGACTTGTTGCGCGGGGGATCATCAAGGGGTCAAAAAGGCCCTTTTTCGCCC
>CAZSMU010000228.1:0-3988 GCA_964607915.1 uncultured Haliscomenobacter sp. | reverse complement strand
TTTTTTCCCTTTGCCCCCCGACCTTTTTCATCAGAACCAGCCTGTTCCGTACCCTTTTGAAGGCCAAGGGATTCCGGCCAGTATCAGGATGAGTGCGACGAGATAGAACCAGAACGTAAGTTTGAAGCGGGAGGCGTCGCTGGCTGCCTTTTTCGCCCGGCTATATCCAAGGGTGAGGAGGATAATGGCCAGGATCATCATGAAGGAGTGCTCTACCAGAAAGAAGCGGTTCATAGCTATTTTCATAGACTCTGCGGAGAAGACCACCTTAGGGCTTATGAAGTAAAGGATGAGGCCAATCAGCAATTGGATATGGGAGGACAGCATGGCAAAAAAGCCCAGTTTTCGATCTGACTCGCCATGTGCGTTCCCGCTGCGCCACTTCATAAGCGCATTGACAACGGCAGCCACCACGAAAAAGAGCACCGCCCAGCGGAGGCCGGAATGTGCATGTTTGAGTATTGTGTAAAGCATAGAGAAGAAGGTATTAAAGATGATAAAAGGATTCGCTATCGTCCGATATGCACCAAAAGGATACTGATATCTGCCGGAGATATCCCGCTGATACGGCTGGCCTGGCCTATGGTACGTGGCCTTAGCCGGGAAAGTTTTTCACGGGCCTCTTTGGAGAGGGCTTCTATTTGGCGGTAGTCGAACTGGTCATGGAGGCGAAGTTCTTCGAGGCGGTTCATTTTGTCCACCATTTCCTGTTCTTTGCGGATATAGCCTTCGTATTTGAGGTTGATTTCGGCGAGATCCACAAACTCCGGGTCGAAAGGCTGGAGGAATGCCTGGAGTTCGGGGAGGATCTCCTTCAGATCGGTGAGGCTCAGGTTAGGCCGGGAGAGGATGCTGTCCAACTTGACTTTTTGGCGGATGGGGGAACTTTCCAGGCGCTCGAGGAGGTCGTTTATCTGCTCGGGACCCACGCTGTAGCTTTGCAGGAATTTGAGGATTTCGCCGGATATGGCCTCTTTTTGGCGTACTCTGTCCATGCGAATATCCGTTCCACGCACGCCGAGGCGATGGGCCAGAGGGGTGAGTCGCAGGTCGGCGTTGTCCTGGCGCAGCAGAATGCGGTATTCTGCGCGGGAGGTGAACATGCGGTAGGGTTCCTGTGTCCCTTTGTTTACCAGGTCGTCAATCAGCACGCCGATATAGGCTTCCGAGCGCTTGAGGATGAAGGGGGCTTCCTCGCGTACGGCGAGATGTGCGTTCATGCCGGCGACCAGGCCCTGGCCCGCGGCTTCTTCGTAGCCGGTGGTACCATTGATTTGTCCAGCAAAAAACAGGTTTTTGACCAGCCTGGTTTGTAGCGAAAGTTCGAGCTGGGTGGGTGGGAAGTAATCGTACTCGATGGCATAGCCGGGGCGGAACATGCGTGCGCCCTCGAAACCGGGTATTTTTTGAAGGGCTTTGAACTGCACGTCTTCCGGAAGGGAGGAGGAGAATCCATTGACATAGATTTCGCAGGTATCCCAGCCTTCCGGCTCTACGAAGAGCTGATGTCGGTCGCGTTCTGCGAAGCGATCGATTTTATCTTCGATGGAGGGGCAGTAGCGGGGCCCAAGCCCCTGTATGCGTCCGTTGAACATAGGCGAGCGATCGAAGCCAGTACGTAGGATATCGTGTACCTCAGCATTGGTATAGGTGATATGGCAAGGTAGCTGGCGCTCGAGGCGCGGGGTTTCCGTATAGGAAAACTTTCCGGGTTCTTCGTCGCCGGGTTGTACTTCCATGGCGGAATAATCGAGGGTACGCCCGTCCACCCGGGGCGGGGTGCCGGTTTTCATACGGCCAGCTTCGAAACCCAGTTCGACGAGTTGTTCGGTGATGCCGCGGGCCGCGCTTTCGCCAGAGCGGCCGCCACCGAGTTGTTTTTCACCGATGTGAATGATGCCGTTCAGAAAAGTGCCGTTCGTGAGTACGACGGATTTGCCGGGTATCTCCAGGCCCATTCCGGTGCGAACCCCCTGCACCCGGCCATCTTTGATCAGGAGGCCGCTCACCATATCCTGCCAAAAATCGATCAAAGGGTGCTCCTCGAGCATGTTGCGCCACTTCCGGGCAAAGAGCATACGGTCGCTCTGCGCCCTGGGGCTCCACATCGCAGGGCCTTTAGAGCGGTTCAGAAGGCGGAACTGCACCATGGTATGGTCGGTTACTATCCCGGAGTAGCCGCCCAATGCGTCAATCTCGCGCACGATTTGTCCTTTGGCTACTCCCCCCATCGCGGGGTTACAGGACATCTGTGCGATGGTCTGCATGTTCATGGTGGCGAGCAGCACACGGGAGCCCAGGTTGGCAGCAGCAACCGCCGCTTCGCAACCGGCATGCCCGGCACCTACCACAATGACATCATAAACTGGAAACATAGGTAAACGCTTCGTTTGTGGTTCAACATTCCGTCAGGGAATTTCGTTCAATGTATCGGTGGCAAGGGGTCAGAGAGCAAATAAAAACAGCCTTTTTGACCCCTCAATGATTCCCCGCACAACAAGTCTATCGGACCGGTGATGGCAGGCAGGAATCTTTGCCTACCTTTACAGCGGGAAAAATAATACTTTCCAGCCATGAGAAAGCTACTCGAAACAGAACAAAAAGCACTTGAAATCAATCTGGATCCCTCCATCTACGGTACGTTTGCTGAAATCGGGGCGGGGCAGGAAGTAGCGCGCTACTTTTTTCAGGTCGGTGCGGCTGCCGGGACGATTGCCAAAACCATGTCTGCATACGACAAGACGTATTCCGACGAAATCTACGGACCGGAGCCCAGCGGACGCTATGTATGTGAAAGCAGGCTGTACAAAATGCTCGACCACGAATACGAGCTGATGGATAATCGCTTGCGCAATGAGCGTCCGGACACCAACTTCTTTGTGTTTGCAGATACAATAGCTGCCATCAATTTTCAACGTACCATTAAGGGAAACGGCTGGCTGGGTATTCGCTTCCAGCTCCATCCGGATGGACAGGCCAACGATCTCGTTCTGCATGTGCGCATGCTCGACAACGATAATCATCTCCAACAACAAGCCATTGGCATCCTCGGGGTAAACCTGATTTATGCCTGTTTCCGATACCACCAGGAACCGGAGACGATGCTGCAGTCTCTCATAGATGGCCTGCGCGGGCGCGTTAAAATAGACATGGTACGGCTCACGGGCCCCGACTTCGAATCGGTGGACAACCGCCTCCTTAGCTTGTATTTGGTGAAGCATCAACTGAGCGAGGTGGCCATCTTTGGCCCCGACGGGCAAAACCTCCACGCGTCGGAACTGGTGTATAAGAAACAGCCCCTCATCGTGCGGGGCAGCTTCCGGCCACCTACCCTGGTCAACATGGATATGATTAAAGCGGGCCTGCAAACCCTTCGCGGGGAAATCGGTACAGATCCCCGCCGCGTCATCCTGTTTTCGGAAATCACGCTCGAAAACCTCTGCGCTGAAGGGGATTTAGATGAAAAAGATTTCATAGACCGGGCCGAACTGCTCAATGCCCTGGGGCAAACGGTCATGCTTACCCATTGCAAGACGCACCATCAGGTAGCGGAATACTTAGCTGAATTCAGGGCCGATCGCGTCGGGTTCGTCTTTGGGGTACAGGCCCTGCTCGAACTCATCAGCAAAACGTACTATGAAAACCAGGACGGCCGCCTATTGGCGGCTTTTGGGGAACTCTTTACCAAAAATGTCAAAATTTTCGTCTATCCTGCCCTGCAGGAAGGGAGCGAGGAACTGATGAACAGCCAAACAATGCCTATACCGGAAGGGGTCAAGTTCTTGTTCCGGCATGTCCTCGACAACCGACAAGTAGTGGACATCGCCCATTTTGACCCCAGCCTGTTGCATATCTATTCCAAAGATGCCCTGGCCCTGATCCGCAAAGGTGAAACCGGCTGGGAAAATATGACGCCTCCAAAAGTCGTGAGCCTGGTAAAGGAAAAGTATCTCTTTGGCTATCCCTGCGAACAAATGGAGTTTGAATA
>CAZSMU010000227.1:0-4026 GCA_964607915.1 uncultured Haliscomenobacter sp. | reverse complement strand
GACAGCTGGGCATCCAAACTGCCTGATGCCGGCGGTGTGTATTTTTCCGCTACCGATGAAGAAGGGATTACCTGGGTCACCCATGGGAGGAATTTCTACGGGTTCAAGATTACTCCCTTTTTTAAAAAATCACTGCCCGGACATAGCCTGCGCGGGATTTACACCCACGAAAACGCCCTGTATGTGAACTCCTATTCGGGTCTGTTCAAAAACGGGATTTTGTTGTATCCCGGACAAGTGTACTCCAATGGAAACGCCCTTGGTATTTCGAGCGACGAAATCTGGATTCCCTCCCGCGAAATCCTGCGCTACCAGGTCTCTCTGAACCGCTTTTCCGCTTTGCCCTACGGCAACCCCGGAGAACTAGACGGGCAGTTCACCTATCTCCACCAATCCGAGGATAGTCAAATCTGGGCCGGCAATAGCAAAGGCCTGTTTCGAATCGTGGACGGAACCGTTTTTGGCACCGGTTTCGGCAAGCCCGTAGAATACATCAGCTCCGAAGGAAGCTTGCTGTACATCGCCAGCAAACAAGGCATATTTACAGGAGATGGAGCTGCTTTTGTTCCCCTGAAAGCATTCCCGCTCATAAGCTATACCTCCATCCAGAAAATCGGGGATACCTGGTGGGCGTGCTCGGACAAAGGCCTCTGGAAATGGGAAGAAGGCCAGGAACAAGCCGAACCATACTTTGCCGATCAACCCTTGGGCAATTTGCAAACCTATGGCATTCTTCAGGACGAAAGTGGGCATTACTGGGTAAGTTCTGCTTCCGGCCTATATCGCTTCCGGGAAGATAGCCCCGAACCGAAACCCTATCTCACCCATATAGAATTCAACAAACGCTCGTTTGCCGCTATCCGGGACTCCTTCTACTTCGGGTCTGTCAACGGATTGGTCGCTTTCAACCCCCTCGACTTCCCTCTTATGGATGCCCAATCTGCCGGCCGGCAACCAACCCCTGCTTATCTGAAGCCCGGGATTATCCTGCTCCTGGCAGTTGTAGTTGTTTTTTTCTACGTCCAATGGAAGAGAACCCAGCGCCGAATAGACAGCCTACGACACAAGCAGCGCCAACGGGATGCTATGTAGGTTAGTCTCGTTGCGAATTAAAAATAACAGTCTATGACGTTTTGGCACACCGTGGTACATAGCCGTACAGCCTTGCTGTGCATCGTTTTATCGCTTTTATCCAGCCATGTGATGGGCAATCCTTTACAGGCCCCTATCGTTCCGGAGCCGGGAGTTTCCTTACCGTTGGCCCAAGAGCGGGCGGCCAATGTCCGGGATCTGCGCTACGATTTGTTTTTCGATTTGCCGGAAGATGCAAGCGCTCCCATCTGGCCGCTAAGGCGGGCAGGGCATGCCTAGCTAAAATTCTGTTTCCCAGATTACGTCCTGATTCAGTTCGTACCAGGCCTGCAGCTTTTCCTGGAAGCGCTGGTTGAGGACGTTGCGCCGGATTTTCAGCGTAGGGGTAAGGATGCCGTTTTCGACGGTCCAGGGCTCTTTGAGGATGACCACACTTTTGACCCATTCGTATTTTGGCAGCCTGGCGTTCACCTGTTCCAGGGTGCTGCGGAGTTCTCCGAGCAGGATTTCGCGGGGGGTCTTTTGGCCGGACTCCGACAGTACGACCAGGGCGAGCGGTTGGGGTATGGCGAGGCCGGCCACGCAGATCTGTTCGATACAGGCGCTTTCGGCGAAGCCCCATTCGATGGGTGCCGGCGCGATGAACTTTCCTTTAGCCGATTTAAACGTATCCGAGACCCTGCCCGTCAGGCGGAGGTGGCCGTCGGGATCGAGTTCACCCTGGTCACCGGTATGCAGCCAGCCATCGCGCAGCACCTCGGCCGTTTTTTCGGGAGAGTGGTAGTACCCCAGCATGTTCCAGGGGGCCTTTGCCAGCACTTCCCCTGTATCCGGGTCAATGCGGATTTCCACGCCGGGCAGGGCAGTGCCCACTGTACCCGGTCGGATACCCTGGGCGGGCATGAGGGTACACCCCCCACAATTCTCGGTCATCGCATATACTTCCTGGATGGGCAGCCCCAAGCGGTCGAAGAAGTCCTTCAGCGCATTAGGGGCAGGGGCGGCACCGGTGAGCAGAATGCGGGCCTTGCTCAAGCCCAGGCTTACCGCGAGCTTCTTTTTCAGAAACCCCGAGAGCAAGGGCAGGCGCAACAGAAGATTCAGGCGTTTTTCCGGTATCCGCGCGAGGATGCCCATCTGGAATTTCGTCCAGATGCGCGGAACCGCCATGAACAGCGTCGGCTGGGTCTGTTGGAGGTTTTTCGCAAACGCGTCCAGCGACTCAGCAAAAGAAATGGTCCCGCCCGTCCACAAGGCGGCACATTCCACGATGATGCGCTCGGCAATATGGTTGAGCGGCAGGTAGGAAAAGAAACGATGCGTATCGCCTGCGAAAATTTTGAGCCGATGGTGGGTGTATTCCATCTCCATGAGCCTCGCAGGAGAGGCATAGCTCAGCATGACGCCTTTCGGAGTGCCCGTGGTTCCCGAGGTGAACAGGATGGTCCACAGTTCGTTGAGCTCAGGACCGGGGTTTCCTTCCAGGGTCTCTGGGCGGACAGTCCATTCTTCCCAGGCGATTCCATCGGCGACAGGGCTATTCCCGGCGTAGTGCGGGAAGCGGATGATGGGCAACCCCTCCGGCACTCCCTCCCGCATAGTATGCCAGTCGTCGAGTTTGCCGACGAAGAGCGCTTTCACATCGCCCAACTCTATGACCTCGGCGAGTTGCCGGGCGGTGAGGTTCGGGTAGAACGGGACGGATACGAAGCGCCCCATCATGATGGCCAAATCGGCGACGATCCAGTGGTAGCAATTTTTGGATACCATTCCCACATGATCGCCCGGCTGAAGCCCCAGGCGCTGAAGCCCGGCGGCGATTTTGCGGGCTTCCTGCCCAGCTTCGCGCCAGGAGATGGTTTTCCAGTCGTCGCCGACCGGTTGCCGAAGGAAGGGAGCATCCGGGCGGGCGGCCTCCCATTCGTAGAAGAACTGCAGGATTGTCTTCATAGGTCAAAGCTTAAAGATATCGCCGTGGAGGTGCTGCCCCCCATCCGCGTAAATGGTTTCTCCGGTGATATAAGAAGCCATGGGACTCGATAAAAATAAGGCGAGCCAGGCGATTTCATCCGTTGTGCCCAGGCGCTTCATCGGAATGGTATCGGATACGCCCTGAAGAAGTTCCGGGGGGTAGTTGTCTAGTCCGGAGGATTGTATGATGCCCGGCGCGATGGCATTGACGCGGATGCGATAGGGCGACCACTCTACCGCCAACGTCTTAGTGAGGTTGTCCACCCCTGCACGCGCTGCCCCGGTATGCGACATTCCGGGAGTACCCCGGAAAATGTTGACGATGATATTGACGATGCTCCCCGAACGCTGGGGGATGAAAAACGTTTGCGCCATGATTTGGGTCATGAACCAGGTGCCGTTGAGGTTATTGTTGATCACGGCTAACCAACCTTTTTCCGATAAGTCCTCGGCCGTGGAGGGAAACTGCCCGCCGGCATTGTTAAAAAGGAAATCCAACCGGCCATCGGTTTCTTTGATCCGGTGGGCAAGTGCCCTGATTTGCTCTGTTTGGCGGATATCGCAGACAACGTACTCGCAGGAGCCATAGGCGCTCAGTTCGGCAGCAGCTGCTTTGAGCTTGCCTTCGTTGCGGGAAGCAATATATACTTTTGCCCCAAGCTCCAGCAGTTGCCGACTGATGGCAAAGCCAATCCCGCTCCCGCCACCGGTTACTAATGCAATGTTTTTTTGAAAAATATCGGGTCTAAACATATTGTATTTTTTGATATTAAATTTTTCACAAAAGCTTGGAAGGGATAGGGAAAAAAGAGTCATTTTTTGTCCACACGAAGGCTTTTCGAGGGAGTCTAACCGGGCTATAGGACCAAAAAAGGCCAAAGTGGGCCAAAAAGAGCTTTTTTGCCCCTGCGATAATCCCTCGCGCAACGAGTCTATTATAGATGCGTCGAAACACCTTTGAGC
>CAZSMU010000226.1:0-4041 GCA_964607915.1 uncultured Haliscomenobacter sp. | reverse complement strand
AGACGAGGTATAAACTGCATTTTCGTGGTTATATTCACCAAAAGTAATTACTTTTAGTGAATATAACCACGAAAATATAAAGCTATGGCGACGGTAAGCTGAAAAAAGGGCGGTTCACCCCAGCTCTATTTCCCCGGAAAACACTTGTACAGCGGGGCCGCAAAGCCACACCTGCCGGAAGCATTGTCCGTCGAAATGGAAGCGCACCCGGAGCTCTCCTCCTTTGACCCCTACCGGGATATCCCAGTCGCCCAGCGGGTTTTCTTTCTGGCTGACGAATGCAATCGCCGCGGCCGTCGCACCGGTACCGCAGGCCAGGGTCTCGTCCTCTACCCCGCGCTCGTAGGTGCCCATGCGTATCCCGGCATCGGTTTCCTGTGCGAAGTTGACATTGATGCCCTCCTTTGCAAATTCGGGAGAGTAGCGCACCTGGCGTCCTTCCGAAACGACGTCGAAACCCTCTAATTGAGGGATGAAGCGCACGTAGTGGGGCGACCCTGTATTCAGGACACAACGCCCTTCTGCCCAGTGCCACTGCGCGATATCCCGGATATGTACCTCCACCCAGTCGGGGCGCACCATCCGGGCCTCATGGGGGCCGTCGCTGGCTAAAAAACGACACTCGCGAGCCGCAACCCCCAGAAAATGGGCAAAGGCCACGACACAGCGGGCACCGTTGCCGCAAAGGGAACCCTCTCCGCCATCGGCATTGAAGTACAACATCTCAAAGTCGTAGCCCTCTGCGGCTTGCAAAAGAATCAAGCCATCCGCGCCGATGCCGAAGCGGCGGTCGCAGAGACGGGCAATGCGCGCGCGGTCATCGCGCTGCAGGACGCGGCGATCGCGCTGGTCTATCAGGATGAAGTCGTTGCCCGCACCCTGGTACTTGTAAAAGGCAATTTTTTCCATAGCTCGTAAAAGTACGCTTTTGCCCAAAAAACACAAAACCTGCGCGTCTCCTGAACCATGCCCGTGGGGAAAAGCGTTTCATAGAGCATAACCACCCGGAATAACGCAGCGTCCACCGCATGAAGAACCTTTTGCCTTATCTCCTCAGCTCTTTGGGCAGCGCGATCGCAGCCGTAGCGCTCTACCGCTACCTCGAGCCCGTGCCCCCTCTCCCATACCCGGCTGCTCCCGCACAGGCTGCCTCGAGAGGCGTACTCAAGAGTAGTCCGGCATTTGCCCATGCCAGCGTACCCGGCGACTTCACCCTGGCTTCAGGATTGGCGACGCCCTGCGTAGTCAATATCACCGTGGTACAGCAAGGGCGGCGCCTCGGCTTCCTGCACGGTGGGGAAGAAATGTCGGCCTCCGGCTCGGGGGTCATCCTCTCGACCGACGGACTGATCGTCACCAACCACCACGTAGTCGAGGACGGCGAGGATATCCGGGTCACCCTCTACGACAAACGCGAGTTCAGCGCCCGGCTGCTGGGCGCCGACCCCTCCACCGACCTGGCCCTCCTCCAAATCGAAGCCCCGGACCTCCAGCATATTGCTTTCGGCAACTCCGACTCGCTGCAAGTCGGAGAGTGGGTGCTCGCCGTCGGAAACCCCTTCAACCTCGAATCTACCGTGACCGCCGGTATCGTCAGCGCCAAGGGGCGCAGCATAGACATCCTGGAAGGACAAGACCGAATCGAATCTTTCATACAGACCGACGCCGTAGTCAACCCCGGCAACAGCGGGGGCGCCCTCATCAACACCCGCGGCGAACTCATTGGGATCAATACCGCCATCATGACCCAGTCGGGGCGCTACGAAGGCTACTCCTTTGCCGTGCCCTCCAACCTGGCCCGCAAAGTCATCGAAGACCTGCGCGATTACGGCGCCGTACAGCGCGGCCTCCTCGGCGTCTATATCGAGCCGCTCAGCGTGGAAACCGCCCAGTCCCTGGGCCTACCCTCCGCCGAAGGGGTGCGCATCACCCGCATCACCCCCGGCTCCGGAGCCTCCGACGCCGGCCTGCAGCGGGATGACGTCATCCTGCAAGTCAACGGCCTGACCACCCGCAGCATGTCGGAAATGCAGGAACAGGTCGGGCGCTACCGCCCCGGCAATACCCTCCACATCATTTTTTGGCGCAACGGTCAGCGCAAAAGCACGCGCGTGCAACTCAAAGATAAACGAAACTCCACCGCTATCGCCAAAGCATACGACGACCAACTGCTGCGCCAACTCGGCATGGAACTGCGAAACCTCTCCGAACAAGAAAAAGCCGACCTCAAACGCACAGGGGTGCGCGTCGTCAGCGTACGCCGACGCAGCGTCATCGAAGCCACCAACCTGCGGCCGGATTTCATCATCACCCGCGTCAACGACAAACCCGTGGCCAATGTGGAACAACTCCTAGATGCCCTGCAAGGCGTAGAAGGCAGCCGCGTAACCCTGCGGGGCTTTTACCAGGACGAAAAAGAACCCTACTACTACGTTTTTGAACTCAATTAAAGCCAATATAGCCATAGGACCCGCACAAAAGAGTACCTTTGGCAAAAATCCGATATACCTTGGAATTTCTCGTCAAAACCATGGCCGGGCTCGAAGAGGTCCTCGCCGCTGAACTGGACACCATCGGCGCCCAGAACATACGACCGGGCACCCGCTCCGTACAATGCAGTGGCGATCTGCGCCTCCTCTATCGCGCCAACCTCGAACTCCGCACAGCCCTCCGCGTCCTCCTGCCCTTGCGGAGTTTTGAGGTCTTCGACGAAAAAGCCCTCCACCTCCAGGTGGGCCGCATAGACTGGACCGCCTACATGGATGCCGACGATACCTTCGCCGTGGATTCCACCGTGTTTTCTACCTATTTCACCCACTCCCAGTACGTCGCCCTGAAAACCAAAGACGCTATCGTGGACCAGTTCCGGGAACTGACCGGCCGCCGGCCCAGCGTAGATACCGAAAATCCCAATATCCGCATCAACGTCCATATCTCCGATTCGCAGTGTACCGTCTCCCTGGACAGCAGCGGAGAATCGCTGCACCGCCGGGGGTATCGCCAAGACGGCCTCATAGCTCCTATCAACGAAGTGCTCGCAGCGGGCATGATCCTGCTCTCCGGGTGGACCGGCGATTCGCCTTTCCTGGACCCGATGTGCGGCTCGGGCACCTTGCCCATCGAAGCCGCCCTCATCGCCACCCGAACGCCTCCCCAACTCTACCGCGAACACTTCCCCTTCATGCGCTGGCCCGATTTTGACCCCCTGGTCTGGGCAGAAGTGCGCGCCAACGCCCGCGCTCAAATCCGACCCGCCCCCGCTCCCATCTTCGGGTTCGACAAAAACTTCCAGGCCGTACAAACCGCCGAACTCCACGCCAAAGCATTCCACCTCGAAAAAAGCATCCGCTTCGAGCGCCGACGCTTCGAAGCCCTGGAACCACCCGCCCCCAACGGCGTACTCATCGTCAACCCACCCTACGACAACCGCCTGACCGACATCAATATCGAAGGGTTTTATATGATGATCGGCAGCCGCCTGAAACACCACTTTGCCGGCTACCAGGCATGGCTCATCACCTCCAACCTCGATGCCCTCAAATACCTCGGCCTACGACCCTCCCGGCGTTTTACGCTCTACAACGGCGCCCTGGAGTGTAAGTATATCAAAATAGATCTCTACGAAGGCAGCCGCCGACACCCACAGGAAAACGCGGAACCCGCCGAAAAACCCGCCGAACGAGCTCCCCGCCGCGAACGTATCCAGCCCCGGGAAGACCGCTCTTTCAATACGCGCGAACTTCCCGCTAACCCGCCCGAAAGCGAAGGAAATACCACAGACAAACCCCGCAAATGGGAGCCTAAAGTCCCCACATTCGCAAAAAAAGACTCCCCCCGCGACGACAAACCCCGCAGCGAACGCAAAAAGTGGGAGCCCAGAGACTCCGATAAACCGTTTGCAAAAAAAGAATTTCCCCGCGACGACAAGCCCCGCAGCGAACGCAAAAAGTGGGAGCCCAGGGACTCCGATAAACCGTTTGCAAAAAAAGAATTTCCCCGCGACGATAAACCCCGCAGCGAACGCAAAAAGTGGGAGCCCAG
>CAZSMU010000225.1:0-4045 GCA_964607915.1 uncultured Haliscomenobacter sp. | reverse complement strand
TCATATAGCTGGGCTATACTCCCTCAAAAAGCCTTCGTGTGGACAAAAATGACTCTTTTTTCCCTCCTCTCTGACCCCGCGCAACAAGTCCAATAAAAACCATCCTCAAAGCCGAGGGTCTACCTCTTCACTTTCCAAGGCCAACACCCCAAAAACACTTTCATGGATACGTCGCAACGGTTCTTTTTGTACAAACCGTTCAAGGGCTTCGATACCTAAAACAAATTCCCGGATAGCTAAAGATTGTTTTCTGGAAAGGCTTCGGTTTTTTAGTCGCTCTATATGGCAGGGCAAATCGTATTCAGGTCCGTAGATAATTCTCAGGTACTCACTCCCCCTGCATTTCACAGCGGGCTGTAAAAGTCCCTCAGCCCCCGTTGACAGGAAGTCGTACGGCTTGACCACCATACCTTCCCCGCCTTTTGCCGTCAATGCCGTCCACCATTCTACCGCCTCGTCATAGCTTATCTGGTCGTGGAGATTTACTTCCCGGTAGGGGGTAGGCAAAAATAGTTTTGTATCCCCCTTGCAGATTTCCGAACAGTTTTCCATATGCCATACATGCGTTTTATCTGCATGTACATGGCCTTCAGTCGCCAGGATGTGAAACGGAGCCAGCTTGTAATCGTCTATGGAATCCACCGTCCAGCAATAATTTTGATAGGCTTTTATATATTTGGCGATGGCGTGGTTTTTTGTGGCAAACTTCTCCAGGTAAGGCAATGCCTCTAATATGCCCCGGTCAAAAGCCGATTGCAAGGCCTTTACCACATGGGGCAACGCAGCGCCGGCAGCGGCGCCTACGGCGGCATACTGGTCTTTGAGCAATGCTTGTGCTTTGGCCGACCAGGGCATCAGTTCCGCATCCAGACAGACCCAGTCTGTCCTGAATTTTTCCCAGAAATTGGCGTTAGACAAACATTGGTTCACCCTTTCAATAAATTCTTTTTCTATTTTTAAATTGTTGAAAAAGTTCCTGCCGGTCCGCGTATAACAAATCCCCATCCCTTCATCCTGGACGCCAAAGCGTTTTGCGGCAGTTGCTTCATCTTTACATAGCACCAATACAGCTCTTGAGCCCATGTGTTTTTCCTCGCACACCACTCTTTCGACACCTCTGTTTTTATAGTAATCCAAAGCCTGGGCAGGGTGTTCCAGGTATTCGGGAATATCGCTTGTCGCACAAGGCGACATGGTTGGGGGAAGGTAAATCAACCATTTCGGATTGATTGCAAATCGGCTCATGATTTCCAATGCTGCAATGGAGTTTTCTTCCCGTATAGCGATGTGGTTTCGCAACCTGGTCTGTATGGTGCGTTTACCTATCACATCTTCGATATTCAGCAAATCGTCATACTCGTGTTGAAGGCTTAGCCTGTTTTCGTTTGGGTAATATATCGGCCTCTTTGGCTCGCAATAGACTGCTTTAGCATTTACCGACACCAGTTCTTCTTCCGGGTAGCGCAAGGCAGTCAACCTACCCCCAAAAACGCAGCCAGTATCGATATCTATGGTTTTGTTCAACCATTCCGGCTCGGGAACGGGTGTATGCCCATAGACTACTTTTGCTTTTCCCCGATAATCCTTTGCCCAATCGTATCGAACCGGCAAACCAAATTCGTCTATTTCTCCTGTGGTCTCACCATACATGCTAAAAGTGCGAACCGCACTAGAACCTCGACCTTGCATTTCTTCTTTCAGACCTGCATGGGCGACCACCAGGTTTCCATAGTCGAATACATAATGGCTTACCAGGCTGTATAAAAATTTTGCCACCGCACGCTTGAACTCAGCAGATTCGTTTTCTAATTGTTTTACGGTGACCTCCAGCCCGTGTTTCAATTGTACTTGTTTGCCAACTAAGTACTTTTGCAGTTTCAAATCGTGGTTTCCGGGAACACAATAAGCAACCCCTGCATGAACCATACTCATGACCAACTTCAACACCCGGGGTGAATCCGGTCCGCGGTCTACCAGATCGCCCAAAAAAATTACTTTTCTGTTTTCGGGGGGTATAACGCTAAAACCGAAGTTCTTTTCAGTTTCCGCAACCTGATGTATACCATAGTGCAATTTTAACAGAAGTTCCCTCAACTCGTCGAAGCAGCCATGAATATCGCCGATGATATCGAATGGACCGGTTTCGTTCGCTTTGTCGTTATATAGTTTTTCTCTTTTGATTTCGAGGACCGCATCTACTTCTTCCTGGGATTTGAGTACATAAATCTGTTTAAACCCTTCATTTTTCAATCTCTGGATTGATTTCTTCAACTGTTGGTATTGCTGGCGGATGACATGTTCCCCGAAATCCCGGTTGGCCCTGTTCCGGTTCCTTTCTTCACACACAGGTTCTGGCAAATCAAGTACTATAGCGACAGGTAAACAATGGTACGTCTTTCCTAATTCAACCAGTGCCCTACGAGATTCTTTCTGGACATTTGTGGCATCAATGACCGTCAACAATCCCCTTTTCAAGCGTTTTCCAGCGATGTGAAACAAGACATCGAACGCATCCCTGGTAGCAGATTGGCTGCTCTCGTCGTCAGAAACCAATGCGCGGCATTCATCAGAAGACAGGATTTCAGTTCTTTTAAAATGTTTTTTGGCGAAACTGCTCTTGCCTGAACCCGATATACCAATCAACACTACAAGCGATAATTCGGGCACTTTAATTTCCATACGTAAATATTGCCATTTGTGAGGGAGCCCCTACAGGTTCTACTTCATCTCCGACGGGTAGAAGCTCCACCTTGTACAGATATGTTTTTCCAATTTTCGCGGCCCATTCTGCGAATTCTTCTCTCGTCCATTCAAAGCGGTGGTCATCATGCCGCATGTCACCTGCATCCAATGTATCCCAAAGTACGTTGAATTCCTGGTTTGGGGTCGTCAAGAATACCATTTTTGGTTTGGCAAACTCAAATAAAACCCTCTCAAACGCTTTTAAACGGTTCGGATCCAGGTGCTCAATGACCTCAACTACAGCAGCGGCATCAAACCCTTCCAATCGACGATCTCGATAGGTTAGTGAGCCCTGGAACAATTTGACCCTTTCTTTTTGTTTTGGAGACATTTCTTCGATATGCAACTGCTCCTTGGCTTTGATTAGTTCATGATAGGAAACGTCCATCCCGACTATCTCTGAAAATTGCGCTTGCTTCAGCAGTTCTCTGATTAATTTTCCTTCCCCACACCCCAGGTCCAGAACCCGTTTTGCCCCTGATTCCGCAATTTTCCCGGCTACCAGTTTAATTCTTTTATCGTGCAGAGTTTCCCTGTATTTTTGAGATTCCATTTTTTTACGAACACCCTCATTTGAGTCCGCAGGGGCTTCTCCCTCGCTTAACCTTTCCAGTGCTTGTCTGGACAATTTGTTCAGATTGACTAAATAGCGCTTGGCAATTTGTTGCTTTTCAGGATGCTCTTTTAACCAGCCTTCCCCTTTTTGCAATAGCTTTTCGATTTCATGTTCGCTCACGAAGTAATGCTTGTCCTTATCCAGAGCTGGGAGGAGTACATAGAGGTGAGAAAGCAACTCCCGAATCGCAAGCGTATGCTTTAGCGCAAGCGTATAATATTTGCTGTTGCCCCATTCCAGAAATTTATGGTCCAGGAAATACGGGGTCAATGTAACGCTATAGCCAAGTGGCTCAAAGAATCTTCGAATCAACTGTTCGCCGCCTTTGGGGGCCGCAACGACCGCAATAGCAACCTCAAAAGGGAATTTAACATCAAACAGCCCTGGTTTATCTTTGCATTTACCGTTCATTGCGGATGAGAATGCCTTCGATAAAGCGACGCTCATAAAGGAAGAAGCTACATAAGGCCTGTCATTTACATAATGCCCCAAGGCAAAGCCATCCCTTCCCGTATGCTTCCCCCTGCGGACCATATCTATAGGGTCTATGTCTAAAACCAGGCTGACCGTGGTACGTGTCTCGCTCTTCTCGGGGTAAAACACATGCGCCTTACCAACGGATAATTCCAGGGTCTGAAATTTATCCGGATGTTTATGAAGCAAGTACCCCAAATCAGTTGCAGGGGT
>CAZSMU010000224.1:0-4151 GCA_964607915.1 uncultured Haliscomenobacter sp. | reverse complement strand
ATCCTGGCGATCAGCATAGCCGTCGGCATCCTGCTCCTCTCGGTGACCCTGCCGACAGAAACAGAAAAGGCTTCAAACGGTCAGAAAAATACCCCCGCACCCACATTGCTGGAACCTTCGGACCTAGAAGTGCAGGGACAATCGGTACATCCAGGCACATCCGGTGCGCAATTCCCATTCCTACTCATGGAATGAACCGCCTAATCCCGTAGCCTTCCCTCTAAAATATACCGCAGGACGCGGTTCAACAAGCGCTCTGCCTCTTCCTTGCTTCGATTGGTAGCAACAATCACCGTTGCCAATGGTGCATTGTCGCACTCGCTGAGCAAGACATCCACAGAAAAAGCCTCATTTTTTCCGTAAAAAAAGAAGTCCTCCCACGCAATCCTCACTAGGTCGTGGGCCTCAAAGACCTCGGAGATACGCTGTACATATACCTGTGTATACACTCCTCCCAACTGGGCTTTACCTACCGAGATCACGGGTGCCTGCCCGGCCAATGGAAGAAAAAATCCAAGAAAGCAGAGGAGCGCAAGTACTCTAATCGCATGCAGTATGTTTTTCATAACCTGTCATTTTCATGACCAGTTAAGCCTTTTTTTCGAAAAAGGCAATATCTTTTGTCAAAGGCGGGAAAATTTCGAACACATGCTAAAAGTCATCGGACAACGTGGGGTTTTCCAAAAACCTTTTTCACATTATGAAGCGTTTTATGTGTTAGACTTGCTGTGAGGACTCAGAGAGGAAGGAAAATAGGGGCTTTTGGGATCCCCCCGCTCCCCCCTCAACCAGTCTGATAAACAAAACCGTTCGCTATGCACCCTCTATCTCTTCGAACACTCTCCGGCGCTTTCATCCTGATGCTGGCACTCCTGGCCTCCTCCTGCGAATCCGATACCGCCGGAGCCGGCAGGAAAACCGATGTGACCCTGCATGTGAAAGGAACCTTTGGAAAAGAGCCCTTGCTCATGTACGCCAGAGACTACGGCTACGAGGCCGGTATGCGCGTCAAGTGGCAGTTATTCCAGTTTTATATCTCCGACCTGTCCCTGCTGCGACAAAGCAGCACCGGCATGGACACTATAAAACTCCTGGATATTGACCTGGTGACGTTCAAAGATGTACAAACCGAGGCACAGGCCAGCACCGGTTATACGATTGCCCTCAAAGACGTTCCCGAGGGGGAATACGCAGGACTGACCCTCGGCCTGGGCGTTTCCCCGGCGCTCAATGCGGGCAACCCGGGCAACTATACCCCTCCACACCCCCTGGACGGCAACTACTGGTCCTGGGCCAGGGGCTATGTCTTTACTAAAATAGAAGGCAATGCTGCCCTGGACGGCAACGGGCCGTTCGGCGCACCCCTCACCTTCCACATCGGAGAGAATGAATTTTACCGCACCAAGACCTTTCAGCAACCCATTGTCATAAACGCCCGGCACTCCCATCTCGAGCTGCAGGTTGACCTGCGGCGCGTCCTGGCAGCCGATGCTGCCAGCTTCCTCGACTTCCGACAAGTGACCCAGGACCATACCACCAACCGCTCGATTGCCCGCTTCATCGCCGATAACCTGCCTGCTGCCCTCGCGATGCCCCTGCAATAATAGACTTGTTGCGCGGGATCATCGAGGGGGCGAAAAAGGCCCTTTTTCGCCCACGCTGCGCCTTTTTTCGGTCATATAGCCTGGCTATACTACCTCAGAAAGCCTTCGTATGGACAAAAAACGACTCTTTTTTTCCTCCTCGCTAACCCCGCGAAACAAGTCTAATAGACGGGTTTTATCCTGCTATGCCTGCCTGGCAGTGGCCGTGGCGTGTTCTTCTCCCCATACCCCTACCCTATTCGATTGGCAGGACCCGCCCGGCTTCCCCCGGATGGTAGTCCCGGCCGACAACCCGTTTAGCCGGGAGGGGGTTGCATTGGGTCGGCGACTGTTCTACGACCCCATCCTGTCGGCCGACAGCAGCATGTCCTGCGCGAGCTGCCACCTCCAGCAACTCGCCTTCAGCGACGGCAAAGCGCGCAGCGAGGGCGTCGTCGGGCTGGAAGGCCGGCGCTCCGCCCCTTCCCTGGCCAATATCGGGTATGCGCACACCGGTTTGTTCTGGGACGGGCGCTCCCCTTCCCTGGAAGAACAATCCCTTCACCCCGTGCGCGACGCGGCCGAAATGGCGTTCGACTGGCATAGCACCGCGCAGCGCTTGCGGCATCACCCGCTGTACGTGACCTGGTTCAAAAAAGCGTTTGGCCTCCGACGCCCTTCGGAAATAGACAGCACCGAGGTGGGAAAAGCCCTGGCGCAGTTCCAGCGCACCCTCATCAGCAAAGATGCCCTCTTCGACCGCGTCCTGCGGGGCGAGGCGGCGTTCAGCGCCCGAGAGAAGCGCGGCTGGACCATCTTCTTTGACGCTTCCCCTCTCGTGCCGGCCTCCGAGTGCAACCATTGCCATGTAGACCCGCTCTTCACCGATTTGACCTACCAAAACAACGGTATCCAGCAGGTACCTTCCCTCGACTCTTTTCCGGATGCCGGACGAGGCGAAATCAGCAAAAACCGCTTTGACAACGGCAAGTTCCGCGTACCTACCCTGCGCAATATCTTTACGACCGCCCCCTACATGCACGACGGCCGCTTCCAAACCCTCGAAGAAGTACTCGACCACTACACTTCCGGAGGGCACGACCCCGGAAACCGAAACCCCAATGTGCGCCCGCTGCACCTGAGCCCCCGGGACCGGGCCGATTTGCTCGCCTTTCTCCATACCCTGCAAGATACTGCGTTCCTGCAAAACCCCGCTTTTGCCAACCCCTGGAGTACCTCCCAGTGATGCTTTTCAATCGCCCGATACAAAACCTACGGATATGAACCACCGCATTTTATCCTCCCCATCCATTGCTGCGACTACCGTCGCCCTGATTCTTGCCTTGTCGGGTTGCAAGCCCGAAGAAGTACCCGAATGCACCAGCTGTCCGGAGAGCGATCTCATTCAGGGCAGCTACCAGCCGATGCCCTACGCTATGGCGTTGCCCGCGCATTTCCCGCAACCCATCGTACTGCCCGACAATCCACTCACCGTGGACGGCGTCGAATTAGGGCGGCGACTGTTCTACGATCCCATCCTCTCGGCCGACAGCTCGCAGTCGTGCAGCACCTGCCACCGGCAATCGAGGGCGTTTGCCAATCCCGAGCGCGTCAATAAAGGCATCCTCGGTCTGGAGGGCAGTCGGAATGCCATGGCCCTCATCAACCTCGGCTACAACCCCCGCGGCTTTTTCTGGGACGGACGCTCCGATTCTCCGGAGAACCTCGCCCTGCTGCCCGTCGAAGACCACCTGGAAATGAACGACACCTGGGAAAACGTCGAGCGCAAACTGCAAAAACACCCGACCTATCCGGCCTTGTTCCGAAAGGCATTCGGAATCACTCGAAAAGGCGAAATCCGCCGCGACCTGGCGGTAAAGGCCATGGGGCAGTTCATGCGTACCCTCGTCAGTGCACAATCCCGTTACGATCGGGTGCTGTGGGAGCGGAAAGGCTTCCCCACCGACTCCGAACAGCGCGGGCTGGAGCTCTTCTTCATCGAATACAGCCAGAACCTCGATCATCCCGGCTGTTCACACTGTCATTTCAACCCCTTCTTCACCGACCACAACTTCCGCAACAACGGCCTCACCCCTGCCCCAAGCCTAGAGGATTTCCCCGACAAAGGACGGGGAGCAATCTCTAAAAACACATTTGACAACGGAAAATTCAAAGTGCCGACCCTTCGCAACATCGCCCTCACCGCACCGTACATGCACGACGGCCGCTTTAAAACCCTCGAAGAAGTGCTCGATCACTACAGCTCCGGTGGGCATCCGGCATCCAACCTCGATCCCAATATCCAGCGCTTTTCCCTATCGGCCCAGGATAAGCAGGACCTCATCGCCTTCCTGAACATGCTCACCGATACCGCTTTCGTACAAAACCCGAAATTCTCGAACCCATTTACGCCGTGACAGAGGCAGGGGGGCTTTTCACATAACCCCTTCCTCTGCACCCATAGGCCGCAGTACTTGTATGGCCTCAGACCCTTTACAGTCCTTCGTTTCTTTCTCTGCGATAGCCTCCAGATTTTCAAAATGCAGCACAGGAGCCTTGCCGATAGCC
>CAZSMU010000223.1:3868-4232 GCA_964607915.1 uncultured Haliscomenobacter sp. | reverse complement strand
CGGGTTGCACAGGCCGGTGGTATTGAAGAAACGTCTCATGGCACAAAGATAAGGGGTTTTTGTGGAACAATGGGTGGGCCGCCCCTGGATTAGGTGGCTGCTGTGGTCTGAATAAAAATACAAATGAGTTTTTCTTTACCCGTATTTGATTGCGTCTTGATTCTGCGTTAATATCTCTGCTGCATGTTTGTGCCCGGGTTCAGCGGATCAATTATTTGACTCACCCGGTTTGAGTCCTGACGGAATAGCGGAACAAGCTGAATCCTCCGCTCGCAGGGCTTTTGCCGATAAGAAAACATCCGTATGGGTATTGTATCTTTTTCAGAGGTAGAAGAGACACTGGCTACGCCCGAATCGTTTCGCT
>CAZSMU010000223.1:2360-3858 GCA_964607915.1 uncultured Haliscomenobacter sp. | reverse complement strand
GCAGGAGCTTCCAAGTACCGGAGGCTGGCCGGCAGATCTCAACTCCAGGCGGCTGATACAGACGGATCAACCGGTCAACATCGGCTTTCAGTGGAGCGTCGCGGGCGATCTGGTACCACTTTTGTCGGGGCAGATCAAGTGGGAGGTCAAGGTGGAGTTCGAACAGATCGGGGTTCATGAGTTTGACCTGGGTGCTGCAGGGTTGCGTTTTGTCAACTATGTGCCGGTCAGCGGGCATCAGTACCACGTAGTCATCAACCTCCAGCCCGGCACTGTTCCGGAAGGGATTTATGAGATCGTGGTCCGTTTGCGCCTGCGCGATGCGAACCACAGGCCACTCCCCGCCGGGGGATTTGGCAACCTTGGCAAATTTGAGTTCTACAACGCCTAAATCGGTTCGGGAATCCCCGGCTGGTTTCTGAAGAATTGGCGGGGCGGGCTGACCTAAAGGTGCCCGCTCCGCCAATCCCGTTTATGGGTGCCTGCCACCCCTGCCGATTCAAGATTGCATAAAAGTTTTGCGCCACGTACTCCCCGACCGCCTGAAGAACAATAAGCGTGTAGCCCCCCTCTTTTGCAAAAGGGGTTGTGGAGAATCCCCCCCCCGCGCAACAAGTCGAATTTGTTCTGGTTGCTTTTTTTGCCAAGTATATTTTTAAAAAACTATTTTTTAAAATATATTTGTTGTGATGAGTCTGTGAAGAGGCAATAAAGGGTGGTCTTTTGTACACGCGAAGGCTTTTGGGGGCGCGTATCCTTACTTTGGAGCGTATTCGGGAATATACCCCTGACTGAAAAAGCATTTTGTGGGTAGAGAGGAACTTTTTTGACTCCTCGATGATTCCTTCGTAATACACGCTACTCACCAAAACCTTTCCAATGTCAGTATCTATCCAACCCTTGCGCTCTGTATTCAAGTACTTTACGGCCGTGGTCCTGTGTGCCGCATCCGTTTATTCCTGTTTGAATGGCTGCTCGGAACGGCCGGAAGTCCGCTGCCAGGATAGCTTCGAGATCTTCGATAGAGAGAAAAGAACAAGGCGCGTAATCGAGCAACCGTATTACTGCGATGAGATCATCGTGTGGCCAGGCTCCGACAAAGCCCTTATGAAGTCGGTATATGATACCCTTTCAAGCTCGGGTTTCGAAAAAATAGACTCCTGCGAATGTTTAGAAGGCATAGAATTGTGGGGCAAGCAAAAGGGGGGTACAAATATTGATCTGCAGGGTATCGTGAAGGGGATAAAGGAAAAAATCAAAAGTTCCGGCGATTCGACGGCCTCGGTGAGCACCAATTACCAGTTGGATCTGGATTTGGACAGAGGTGCCGATAGTGTGCGCTTCTATGATCCTACTTCCTCCTCCTCAACAGCTTGTAAAGATAGTGTGAAAGTCGGCGTGATTGACGGTGGGGTAAACAGGAACCATATCCTGCTGAAAGGGGTCTTGTCGAAACTGGAATGTGGGACGAGCGTGGACTCCAACGGGCACGGCACAC
>CAZSMU010000223.1:258-2350 GCA_964607915.1 uncultured Haliscomenobacter sp. | reverse complement strand
CCCAACGGAGAAAACAGCGTGTACGGCAGTGCGATAGGGTCCTCCTGTGCGTATTGCCCCGAGTTGATAAATGTAAAAATCACCCGGGATAATGCCAAGACGGGCAGTTTGTTCCAGGCCCTTTGCGGGATGCAGTTTGCCGTGAAGAACGGTGCCCGCATCCTCAACCTGAGCTGGGGCTTCTATGCCCGGGAACGGCCGGAATTATTGAAGATTTTCGCCGATATGCACAAGGATGTGCTGCTGGTGGCCGCAGCCGGCAACGATACTCTGGATCTGGATAGTAGGGATACCCTCCTCTTCTGGCCGGCTGCTCTCACGGACGCTTGCGACAACGTCGTTTCTGTGGCCGCATGCGATAGTACCGGGCGCTATGCATCGTTCTCGAACCGGGGCAACCGCTATGTGGACCTACTGGCACCCGGTGAGGATATCTGGAGTACAGATTACCAGGATACTGCTGGCCTCGTAACCGCCAGTGGGACGTCTATGGCGGTTCCCTTTGTGAGCAGGGCGGCGCTTATTTACCTTTATAAGCAGCCCGGCCTGAAACCTGCAGAGATAAAGAAGTGTCTGACTACCGGGAAGAATGCCCAAGGATTCCCTCCGATCCTGGACATCCGTTCGTGCGCGTGCCCTTCCAACCCTTGACGAGCCCGATTACACGAAATAGTTCACCCCTTTGACACGACCTTTCGGGCTATGAAAACAATCAGATGGTTTTTTGGGGCGGGGATAGTGGCTGTCCTGGCTTCATGCCACCCCGCCGCTCCCGAGCCGTCCGGAGGCTTGTATGAAGAAGCCCGCGCAACCATTGAAAGTTGTGAAGCATGGGTGGATAATATCCCCGATGATGACTGCGCGGAGGCAAGGGCCGAACTCCGTTGTGTGGACTCCATTCTGCAGATTTTATCCCGTCGGATCAAACCCGGTCAGGGTATGCCGTCGGATACCCTCTTGTCGGATATATACCGGGTATTGGGCAGGGCTTATCTGGATTATTCCGATTGCCAGGTAAACCACGAACCGCTGGGGGCTGCGCGGCCCGCTTTTGAAAAAGCCCTGTCGTTGCGCAAGCGGCATTTCACAGGGCAGGACCTCAAAGTGAGCCGTATCTACCACAATATTGGCAACGTGTATTACGGATCCAATTACTACCAAAAAGCGCTGGATTATGGGAGCCTCAGCCGCAGCAGCTATCCCGGAGGGCTGCCCCCCAACTTGTTTTACTGCAAAAACCTGCTGCTTATGGGGCTGGCCTATACCTACCAGGGGGATCCCTATACGGGTATGTCCTACCTGGATTTGGCGCTGGAAAAGACAAAAGGCCTGGTATGCAGATCAGGTAAGGAAGATACTGCAAGAACCAGTTTAGCGCAGCAGATTTACCGGCAAATCTCCGATAACTATCGGCAAATCCGGCAGTATTCCCTTGCTTTTGAAGTGGCGAAGGAATGTCTGGGCAATGCAAAAGATTCCATAGACCGAGGGAAAGCCCTGCTGTATATGGGGAACGCCCTGCAGGATTCTGCTCTGCTGGACAGCAATAACGCTGTTCTGCTGCGGAATGCGTTGCGATATACCCGCCAGGCCCGGGATAGTTTCATGCAGGCAGGGGCGTGGGAGTATTACCAGTCTGCCCGCAACCTTGGCGAGTTATACCGGCGCAAGAAGGATTATGCGGCAGCCGGGGCAGTACTGCGGGAGGCGCTTGTAAAGACAGTCCCGGAGGATAAAAATACCAAACCGGACACTTCGTTGATTGCGGAACTCAAAATCAACCTGGGGGAGGTCTTCCTTGACCAGGGGAGATACAAAGAAGCCCTGGCAGAGTTCGAAAAGGTATGCCAGATGCTGGGTTTCCGCTCGGGCTATGCCCGTACCGGCTACGATACCGAGAAGGCCGGGCTGCTCGTATATGCGCTGGATAACCTGGTGCGCATCCACTCCCGCAGCCCGTCGCCTGCCGATCTGGAGCGGGCGGCGGCCTATGGAGCGGATTTGACGGCATTGATCGGCCAGATTCGGGCCGAATACGTGAACGAAGAGGCAAAACAAGAGCTTTCGCGCCGGGTACAACCCCTGTACAGGC
>CAZSMU010000223.1:0-234 GCA_964607915.1 uncultured Haliscomenobacter sp. | reverse complement strand
AATAATTCAATAGGAACTAACAATAACGCTAAACCAAAAGAAGTATGTACCGGCAGACAGGGGAGGCCCGTCACCTCCAAAAAGCATTTGATTTTTCGGAATACAGCAAATATGCCAACCTGCTCAAAGGGCTTCAACTGCAAAACATAGGCAACTTTCCGGCAGGGCTCCAGCACCTGAAGTCAGAGGTGGAAGAAATCTGGTTTCGGCTCGCCGAAATACGGGCTTCTTCGA
>CAZSMU010000222.1:0-4384 GCA_964607915.1 uncultured Haliscomenobacter sp. | reverse complement strand
TACGAAAAAAGCCGTAGTGCGCCAAATGGCGTTGCTAACCAAAGGGTTCGTTTTTTAACCCTGTATTTGAAAGGCTAAAATCCTGTCCCAAAACCTGTCCCATTTTCGAAATAAAAAACCCAAGTACCTGATTAACAGATACTTGGGCCGTGTTTGAGTCGGGATGACTGGATTCGAACCAGCGGCCTCTTCGTCCCGAACGAAGCGCGCTACCGGGCTGCGCTACATCCCGATTCCCGGTTTGGACTGCAAATATATTGTGCGGGTTTCAAATCCACAACTATTCCGCGGAACTTTTGCTCACCAATCGGTAGATCATGTAGTATTCGTCGTCTTCTTCGCCGTCCTGATCCCAGTCTAGCAGGGCGCTGAAGTGGGCTTGTCCTTTTTCTACCAGGAGTTTGTACTGCAGGGTGCCGTCTTTTTGGATCATCATGAGAGTATCGCCGAATGCGTTCCATACGCCGCGCGATTCACTGATGAGGTGGCCTTGCAGCCCGCGGTAAGCGGTGCGGTACTTCTGGTCAGGTCCGAAGTAGGTGCGGTAGGGCTTGACCTGGAATTTGGCTTCCCAGTACTCCTCGCTTGCTTCAAAGACACTCGTGCTGTCGCTGCCGTTGTGGGTGGGCATCTTGATTTGAAAAAACTTCGTCTCCCAGGTACCGGGGAGTACTTCTTTGAGATCCACTTTGGATGTCTCTGCTTTTTGGGGTTCGCCCTGGCAGGCCCATACCGCCAGGGCACAGCCCAATGCCAAGCTGATGCTACTCCGCATATCTTCTGTTTTTTAATAGACTTGTTGTCGGGGACGCAAATTTGTGCATTTCAAATGGCAATACCTTCTTTTTTGCGCTGTTCTTCTATAAATTCTTTTCCACAGCGCAGCTTTTTCGCCAAAGGGGCCTGGGGGGCTACCACCCGCCAAAAGGGCGTGATCCCTTCTGTGGACTGCGTTTCCAGGTAGCGCTCGTACGCCGCCTCGGACACGATGCGCAGGAAGATACCCGTCGTCAGGGGGCAGGTGTATTCGGCGTGGTGGGCCAGGGCGAGGTCTTTGCGCAGCTCTGCCACGCTGACGGTTTTTCCTTCGGATATCTGCCGGATGTACGCGTCTATGAGTAAGGGGGTGGCGATGAGCATGATCCCGCCGGCGGGGATATCGGCGAAAGCAGCGTCGCAGGGTTTCACGACCGGGGGGCGGGCATCCTGCAGCTTTTCGGTCCACGTTTTTTTGACAGCCATCACTTAGCGGATTTAGGGCGGTCAAAAAATTGGCGCATGAAGAGCAGTTGTACCGGCAGCGCCTGTTCCCAGTACGTCCAGTTGTGTTGGCCGGGGCGCGTGATGTAGTCGTGCGGTATTTTCCGGTACAAGAGCTCCTGGTGCAGGCGTTCGTTGACGGCATAGAAGAAGTCTTCCGTACCGCAATCTATAATCAGTGCCAGAGAGTTAGGTTTGTACAGGTGCAGGAGGTTGATGACGCTGTGTTTTTCCCAGCGCTCCGGGAACTCAGTGTAGTGCCCCAGGCGCCTGGCCATATCCCAGTTATTGGGGAAGGGGCGGATATCTACTCCACCGCTCATGCTTCCTGCTGCTCCAAACAAATCAGGATGCCGAAGGCCCAGGTACAAGCCTCCGTGCCCGCCCATACTCAGGCCGGTGATACCGCGTCCGGAAGGCTGGGCGAGGGTCTTATAGCGGCTGTCCACCCAGGGGATTAGCTCCCGGCAGATATACGTTTCGTAGCGGAAGGTGGAATCGGCGGGGCTATCCCAGTACCAACTCCCGTAGCCACCGTCGGGGCACACGATGAGGGTTTGATACCGATCTGCCCACTCGGCCAGCCCTTTGACCTTAGTGGGCCAGTCGCGGTAACTACCGCTGTACCCGTGCAGCAGATAGACCACGGGCCAGGCGACGCCCGAATCATACGCGTCGGGGCGGACGATGACTGCTTTGATTTCCTTCTTCATGGCCGTGCTATAGGTGACCACAGTATCCACCGTACCCGCCTGCAGGCACCATACCGACAGCAGGCCTGCAAGGCTCGCTATCCATTTTTGGATTTTCAGGTTCATATCGTTTTATTTTAGACTCATCGAATAAGGTCGGTCTTCTATCTTGACCCCGCGTTGCAAATTGGGTTGCGCCGACATGCGGAGCGACAGCTTACCGCCGTTTAGCACCTCTTCGAAGCGCAGGTAGTTTTTGCTGTACGGCTTTCCGTTCCAGGCTGCCTCCGAGATATAGACGCGCTCCGGTGCATTATCGGGGGCTTCGAGGACAAAGGACTTGCCGTTTTCCAGGTGCAGGGTAATTTGGTTGAAGAGCGGGGAGCCCAGGGCGTACTCATTGACCCCGGGGCATACCGGGTAAAAGCCCAGGGCCGAGAACACGTACCAGGCAGAGGTCTGCCCATTGTCTTCATCGCCGCAGAGGCCATCGGGATGCGGGGTATAGAGCAGGTCCATGATCTCGCGGACGCGCTGCTGGGTCTTCCAGGGCGTGCCCGCATAGTTGTACAGATAGACCGCGTGTTGTACTGGCTGGTTGCCGTGGGCGTATTGCCCCATCCCGGCGATGACCATTTCCGTGATTTCATGGATGGGGAAGCCGTAGTATGAGTCGTCGAAGGTAGGCGGCGCGGTGAATACAGAATCCAGCTTTGCCACGAAACGCGCGTCGCCGCCCATCAGTTGGATCAAGCCCCGGGGGTCGTGGAACACCGACCAGGTGTAGTGCCATGCCGAGCCTTCGGTAAAGGCGTCGCCCCATTTATCGGGTCGGAACGGCGACTGGAAGCTACCGTCTTTATTGCGCCCGCGCATGAAGTTGCTCGAAGGGTCGAACACGTTGCGGTAATAGCCGGCCCGTTGGCTGAAGCGCGCTATTTCCTCTTGTGGCTTCCCTAGCGCTTTGGCTAGTTCGCGGATGCAGAAATCGTCGTAGCTGTACTCCAGGGTACGCGCTGTATTTTCGTGGATACCCACGTTGTAGGGGATATAGCCGAGTTCGTTGTAGTATTCCACCCCGTAGCGGCCCACCGAGCGCAGGGGGCCTGCATTCTCTGTGTTTTTCAGGATACCCTGGTACAAGGTCTCGATATCGAACCCGCGGATGCCTTTCAGGTAGGCATCTGCGATGATGGAGGCGGAGTTGGAGCCGATCATACAATCGCGGTGCCCCGGGCTCGCCCACTCCGGAAGCCAGCCGCTCTCGAGATAGGTGTTGACCAAACCCTGCATGATCTGGCTGTTCAACTCCCGATACATGAGGTTGAAGAAGGGGAACACGGCGCGGAAAGTATCCCAGAAGCCGTTGTCTGTAAACAGATAGCCCGGCCTGACTTCCCCGTTGTAGGGACTGTAATGCACGATTTGCCCCTTTTCGTCTATTTCGTGCAAGGGCCGCGGGAACAGCAGGAGTCGGTACAGCGCCGTGTAAAAAGTAGTCTTTTGGGCTTCCGTACCTCCCTGTACCTGTACGCGGTTCAGTTCCCGGTTCCATGCGTCGCGCGCCTTGGTCTTTGTCACTTCGAAGTCGTCGCTGCCGATTTCGCGGCGAAGGTTCAGCTCTGCCTGGGCTGGGCTGATGAAGGACGACGCCACCCGCACGTGGATCTTCTCCCCTGCCCGGGTCTCGAATCGGAGCACGGCCCCGGCATGTTCTCCTTTGCTCATCGTACTGTTGCGGGTGAGCACCGTATCGAGCCAGGTATGGGTCGCGCTGAATGGTTTGTCGAAATACAGTACAAAATAGTTGCGGAAATTGCCGGGCACCCCACCGCTGTTGTTTTGGCAGTAGCCCGTCACTTTGCGGTTGGCCACGTCCACCTGGACCATAGAGCCTTTGAAAAAGCCATCTACCAGGATAAAGGCCGAGTCGGTCTGGGGAAAGGTAAAGCGGAAGTGGGCTGCGCGCTGCGTAGGTGCGATTTCCGTCCAGACGTCGTGGTCGGCCAGGTAGGCCTTGTAGTAGTGCGGACGGGCCGTCTCGCGTTTGTGCGAATACCAGGAAGCGCGGTCGTCTTCGCGAAAGCGCAGCTTGCCAGTGACCGGCATCAGGGAGAACGCCGCGTAGTCGTTGATCCAGGGCGAAGGCTGGTGGGTCTGTTTGAAGCCCCGGATTTTATACGCATCGTAGGTATAGCCCCAGCCATCGCCCATTTTACCCGTTTGAGGCGTCCAAAAGTTCATCCCCCAGGGCAGGGCAATGGCGGGGTAGGTGTTCCCGTTCGACAACTTGAACTCGGAGTCCGTTCCAACCAGAGGGTTGACGTACTCGGTCAGGTTTTGCGCCGCCGCCGGGATTTGTGCCTCTGCCGGTCGCCCCCCTATTGCGAGGAGCGCCAAGGCGAAGATGTATCTGTGCATATTTATTTTTT
>CAZSMU010000221.1:0-4434 GCA_964607915.1 uncultured Haliscomenobacter sp. | reverse complement strand
GTGGGCGAAAAAGGGCCTTTTTGACCCCTTGATGATTCCCCGCGCAACAAGTCTAGTCTATTCCACTATTGCTTCCGCTTCTATTTCCACCAGGTAGCCTTCGGCCACCAATTTGGCTTCCACCAGAGTGTTGGCGGGGCGAATGTGGGCAAAGCGCTGTCCGTGCATACGCGCTACCGGCTCCCAGTCGCGGATGTCGCTGACAAATATGCGGGTACGCACCACGTCTTCGAGTTTACCTCCCAGCGACAGGATGGCCCCTTCGATTTTGTCGAGCACGAAACAAGCCTGTGCTGCGGGGTCATCGCCGCCGATGCGCCGATTCCCGTGCGCAGAGGTACTCCCGGAAACATGGATGTGCTTTCCTTTGCGCACAGCGCGGCTGTAGCCGGCCATTGCTTCCCAGCTCGTGCCGCTGAGGGCCCGCAGGGCTCCGTTGGCGCCAGGCTCCGTAGCGAAAGGGGCCGGAAAAGATTCCACATGGTGGCTCAAGTCGCCGGAGGCTGTGAGGAAGGGCGGTTTTCGGTATTCGTCGCCGCAATCGCCCGGTATCCTGTGCAGGCCTCCCTGCGCCTGTTGTATCCGGGCGCGGTCTTCATCGTCCAGGGAAAGTTCAAAAACCCGCAGGGTATCCTGCAGATAGGCGCGCTCGCCGAGCCGGGCACCCACGAGTATGCCCCCCACTTCCGCCTGGTCCAACAGATAGCGCGCTGCGACATTGGCGATAGAAGCCTCGTGTTTGGCAGCTACCTGCTGCAGGCTGCGCAGCAACTCCTGGAATAGTTCCCAGCCTCCTGCTTCGTCCACGAAGCGTTTGTATTTCATCTGTGACCAGGTACCGTCGGAGAAGGGGTCCGGCTCAGGTTTGCCCAACCATTTTTCGGACAAAAACCCGCCTGCCAATACCCCAAAAGCGATG
This sequence comes from uncultured Haliscomenobacter sp., assembly GCA_964607915.1. GTDB lineage: Bacteria > Bacteroidota > Bacteroidia > Chitinophagales > Saprospiraceae > JADJPL01. The sequence goes on along the minus strand of CAZSMU010000221.1, from coordinate 3,515 downwards.
ATTTTAACCCCGTACTGGCTACAAACCCGGGTCATCTCCCCGGCGGCGCGCCCGTCGAGAAGAGAATAGCAAACCTGGTTTGAAACGATGGGAATCCCGCTGGCACACACCATGCGCAGGTGGGCCGCATCAAAATTCGTAAGCCCCAAATGCCGGATGAGCCCTTCCTGGCGGAGCTCGTCCAACCAGAAGAGCTGGTCTAACCAGGTGGGGTCCGGATAGTGCCAGGCATGGAACTGAAGCAGATCAATGGTATCTGATTGGAGTCGGTCCAGAGAGCGCTGCACGGCGCTGCGGGTCTCCTCTTTACTCGATTTTCCGGGCTTGGGCACCCATTTGGTCAGCATCTGCGCCTTTGACCCCAGCGGGTGGCGGCTCTTGAAAGTCCCGGCGACGATCTCCGCAGACCCGTAATGATCGGCCATGTCAAAGGTCGTCAGACCCGCTTCTACATAGGGGGCCATAGCCTGCGAGGCTTGCACGGGATCCAGTTCTTTTCCGTCGCGCTCCATATCGGCAATTTGCCAAAGGCCCGTCAGGATGCGCGAAATCCGGAAGCCGGGTGCCAATTCTATATATCTCTCCTGCATAGATGTGTTTTTGTCAGATGGGTTGCAAGGGCTCGGCAAGGACGTTTTTTATCCAAACGAAGCCTTTTTGTAAAGGAGCACAACCCGCCGGATACCCGAGAAAGGCACTTGACGCCTCCGTGGTGCTCCCTCGCAACAAATCTAATAAAAATACCCCATCGCCTTATGGCAACCTTTGGAATATCTGCCGAACATCGGTGCCGCCCCGTTTCATATCGCGATACTTGCTGTAGAAGACCCAGGACCCCAATCCCATGACGATGAGCCATACCGGGGTGGAGTGGAAATACCAGGCCTTGGCATCCGAAGAGAGATCTTTATACGTGTGCATCGCGAGGAAAAAGACCATTACCCCTATACCCGACCAGCCAATCCATCTCCTGGTCGTTTTTTTCCGGACAATCCGGATATCCCCGGCCAATACCGGGTTTTTTTGGTCAATGGCGACCAGAGTTGCACATACGAGCAGGAAGTTGACCATCATGGAAGTCACCATGATATCTATCCCAAGGAAGTAGTCGCCGGCGAAATGACTGCCGAGGATGCCCACAGTGGCCATCGCCCCACTGGCGAGCAGAGCGACGTGAGGGGTGCGGTGTTCGGGATGGACTTGTGCCATCTTTTTCGGGAAGATCCCGTCTTCTGACCAAGCAAACATCAGCCGGGACACAGAGAGGAGCATGGCGGGCAAATCGTTGGTCAATGCCACCGCCGCCCCGGCCATGATCGCTATCGTGAGACCGGAAGGCAGCAGGTAGCCCAGTAGCCCGGGGGCACTGATGTCGCCCGCCTGCGCTTCCTGCGCCACAAACTGATAAGGCACCGCGTGATAGACCGCCCCCGTAAAGAGCATGTAATACGCTCCGACAATCCCTATGGTCAGGGCCGTCGCCAGGGGTAGGTTGCGCGTTGGGTTGCGCGCTTCCCCACCCGCCTGCGCGATGCTGTCGAACCCGATAAAACTGGCAAACAACAGCGCGGCAGCGGAGAGAAAGGTCTTGCTGTCAAAGGAAACGGTCGCGGATACATCGAGCGTGCGCCCCTCTCGCTGCAGCAGGGCCCGGGCAAAATCGTCGTGCCCAAAAGTATATCCGCTCACAATGACGATGCCGCCGAGAAGGAACATCAGCACCATCAGCGGCACTACTGTTTTTTCGTAAAGCGATGCGCCCCGTATGTTGACCCACACAAAGAGCCAAAGCAAAAATAAGGACAACCCCAGGCGCACCACGCCGACCTCCAGCCCTTCTGCCAACCCCTCCCAGCCGGCAGCTCGGGCTACATCGCGCAAAAAGGGCACAACGATATACGCTACCACCCCGATGACAATAGAAAGCCCAAACCATTGGGAAAAACTGGCGATAAAACCCAAATAAGGGCTGAACCCCCGGCTTACGTACACGTAGCTGCCGCCCGCGCGGGGCATGGCCGTAGAGAGCAAACCGTAGGCCGCTGCCGCCAACAGCGCAGGGAGCGCGGCAAAGAGAAAAGCAGGCAACACATAGGGCCCAATGCCAGGAACATTGCGCTGTATCATAAACGGCACTACGTTGATAGAAGCCCCGATCATGGAGCATATACCGGTAGCCATGAGGCCGGCCAGCCCCAGTTGTCGCTTGAGTGTTTGGGATGCCATAGACGGTTCAGATTTCAGGGTGTGTGAAAAGATGGGTGAAGGTAGTAAAAAAGCCGGCAAACAGGGATATGCACCCGGTAAATCAGACTTGTGACAATCCCCACAGGGCAGCTACTTGCGAGGCGCTGTGGCGCAGGTTGCGGGCCGTATCCTCCAGGGCCTGCTCGAGGGGCTGCGGCTTGGGCGATATCGAAAAAGCCGCCAAAAGCCCGACCGCACGGATTTGTTCTGCAGTGGCCGCTACGGCACCGCATAGGGCAATGACGGGCACCCCGTATCTCGCAGCCCTACGGCACACGCCATGAACCAGCTTGCCCCGCATAGTCTGCCCGTCGAGACGCCCCTCACCGGTAATCACGAGGTCCACACCCGCAACGGCGTCGTCAAAACCCACCATGTCCATGACGGCGTCAATGCCGGGGCACAGCTGTCCGTTCAGGAAGGCCAATACTCCCGCTCCCAGCCCCCCGGCAGCCCCGCTGCCGGGGACCTCCGCCAGGCCCACCACTCGTATATCGCCATAGACTTGCCGATACGCCTCTTCTAATAACGGGCTGATATGGCGCAAGCCGCGGTCTAAAAGCACTACTGCCTCCGGGCTCGCCCCTTTTTGAGGCGCAAAGGTATAGGCAGCTCCCTCGAGACCGAACAGCGGATTGTCTACATCGCATAAGGCCCGGAAACGCCCCTCCGCAAGCTCGGGCAGAGCGCCGGACACTTCAATAGCCGCTATATCCGACAGGTTTCCCCCGCAAGGTGCCAAGGGATGGCCGGTGGAATCCAGAAAAATATACCCCAATGCGGCCGCCATTCCCGTGCCCGCATCGTTGGTGGCACTGCCGCCGAGGCCAAGGTAGATTTGGCGGGCACCCCGTTTCAACGCGTCCCGGATGAGTTCTCCAACTCCAAAGGTGCTGGTAAGCAGTGGATTGCGATCTTTTGATACGAGGCGTTCCAAACCTGCCGCCTGCGCACTTTCCAAAAAGGCGAGGTGGCCGCCCTGCCCGAGCAGGTACGAAGCGGCACAGGGGCGCCCCAACGGATCCGCTACTTCTGCCCAGATACGCTCCCCACCCAGGTGAAACGCCAGGACCTCCGACAAACCCTCTCCCCCATCGGCCAGGGGGAATTCCTGTACCTCCGAACCGGGCAACGCCGCACGCACCCCTTCCGCAATCGCATGGCAGGCATGCTGCGCCGAAAGAGCGTCCTTGAAGCTATCTGTGGCAATTAAAAACCGCATTCTTAAAAACCTTTTCCTTTTTTTTCTATTAGACTTGTCGCGAGGG
>CAZSMU010000220.1:0-4472 GCA_964607915.1 uncultured Haliscomenobacter sp. | reverse complement strand
GAAGCCTATACCCGCTCCCAAACGGAAAGCGACCCCGATAAAATCGGCGACTACCGCGCCAGCTCGTACCAGCGGTATCAGGGGTATAAGCTCTGGAAGCGCTTCGATCCGTTCTCCTACCTCACGCTCAGCCATGCCATGGACAGCCACCACGTAGGCCGGAACAGAGGCACGGTACCCAGTGTGCTCGCCGCGGTGCGCGCCCGCACCCTCATCATCGGGATTGACTCCGACCTCCTGTTCCCGCTGCGCGAACAGGAGTATATGGCCGCCCACATCCCGAACGCCCGCTATGAAGTCATTCCCAGTGCGTACGGGCACGACGGGTTCCTGGTAGAGTTTGCCCTGATTGCTCCTATCGTAAAGGGTTTCATGCTGGAGGAGCCGCCTTTTTTCACCCAAAAAGAGCCGACGCGCCCCCCGGCACTCACTTCTATCGCACTGCCCGGAACGGAGAACTTTTAACGCCGCTGCGACCTTTATGTAGCATGATGAAAGATTCGCCCCTTATCCTGCTGCTCGATGAGCCGCACCCCTTGCTCTTGCTCCGACTGGAAGCCGCGGGCTTTGTCTGCCGCTGTATGTATCACGACAGCCGCGAGGCCGTCCTGGGCGCACTGGCCGATGCGCGAGGGGTAGTGATGCGCAGCCGCCTGCGCGTGGACCGCGCTTTCCTCGAAGCCGGGCCCGGTCTGCAGTTCATCGCCCGGCTTGGGGTTGGCGTAGAGCATATTGACGTCGACGCCGCCCGTGCGCGAGGGGTTGAGGTGCTCATTTCTCCCGAGGGCAGCCGCGACACCGTCGCCGAGCACGCCCTGGGTATGTTGCTCATGCTGATGAACCACCTCGGCCGCGCCGACCGGCAGGTGCGCCAGGGCGAATGGGTGCGCGCAGGCAACCGCGGTGTCGAAATCAAGGGGAAAACCGTGGGCATACTGGGCTACGGCAACATGGGCCAGGCCCTGGCCCAGCGCCTGGCAGGCTTCGAGGCCCGCGTATTGGCCTACGACAAATACAAGGCCGATTACGGCAATGCCTTTGCCGAAGCGGTAAGCCTGGAAACCCTGCAGGCTGAAAGCGATATTCTCAGCATCCATATCCCCTACCAACCGGAAAACCACTACTTCGTCAATGCCGCATTCCTGGACGCCTTCGCCAAACCCATCTTCCTGGTCAATACCGCCCGCGGCACCGTGCTCGAAACCGCCGCGCTGGCCGATGCGCTGCAAGCCGGCAAAGTACTCGGAGCCGCTCTGGATGTCATTGAGTACGAAGAACTTTCCTTCGAAAAACTCAAGCCCCTGACCCTTCCCGAACCCTTCCAGATACTGCTCCGTTCCGACCGGGTCGTACTCACCCCGCACATCGCCGGATGGTCTTTCGAGTCCAATGAAGGACATGCCCGCGTAATTGCTGAAAAAATTCAATCCTTTTTCCGACCTTGCTGACTTTTTGAACAGGAACTGGTTTTTGGCAGGGGGTGGTGCTCCCTGTGCATGTACATGAAAACAGTATGATGTTGGGCAATACAGAAATGGCAGAAAGCTTCGAAGTCGTCTATAACCTCGCTGAAATAGCTGAAGGCCTGTTCATCCCCTATGCCTTTATCGTGAGCCGCGATAAAGGCGGGCTGTTGGCGCATATCAAGCAAAAAGCCACCCCGGACACCATTGGCCATTTCCACCTGGCCCTCGACGATACGCGCCGTACCCTGTTTGCACTCATCGAGGAGGTACAGCCCCGGGTACTGGAGAGCAAATTCAGCCCCAAGAAGAAAGAAAAGCCGCTGGAAGAACTGCTCCAGGATGCCGACATACAAAAGCAAGTATATGCCTTCGTCCACCGGAAAGTAGGCAGGCTGCTCGAATACGCTTCCCGCTACCGGCTCCCTCTGACGCTGAACGTGGACCGCCGTGTATTGGTCAAGGACTTCCTGGTGGATATCTCCACCGAGGTATTGCAACCCGACCTGTCCTTCACCCGCACTCCGCAAGGCGTCACCTACCGGCTGCGGCTGCGCCGCGAAACCATAATCTGGCGACTGAGCTCCCGCGAGGTTTGCCCCATCACCAACAACCCCGCCTGGGTGCTGCTGGACGGCACGATCTACCCGATCGCCCATATCAACGGCAACATGGTCAAGCCTTTCCGCGAACGCGACGAGTTGAAGATACCCAATACTTCTGTGAAGACCTATTTTCAGAAGTTCATCCTCAAAGTAGCCAAACAACTCGATATCGAAGCAGAAGGCTTTGACATCCACCACTTCGACACCCTGCAGGGATGCAAGCTGGAACTCAATCAAAACTTTTTCAGCCACCAGCAAGCCCTCATGCCCGTCATGGAATACCCCCATGCCGAATTCAACTGGAACCTGAAATCCCACAACCGTACTACCCTGGAGTTCAAAGGGGAGGAAATCGGCATCATCACCGTGCGCCGCAGGCCGGAAGAGGAGCGCCGCTACATAGATATCCTGCGCCAACATGGCCTCAGAGAATTGGAAGACGGCCATTTTGCACTCCCCGACCCGGCAGACGGCGACCCTCTGGTCCTGGTCCACTGGCTCATCGCAAATCGCCCCCAGCTCGAAAAAGAGCGGTTCACGATCCCACCTATCCAAATGGACGACCGCACGATATGTATGAACCAAGGCACCCTGCAATTGCGCAGCACCCAGGCCATTGACTGGTTCGATATTTCCGGGGAAGTCGTGGTCGGTGAATTTACCATCCCTTTCTCCGCACTCACCCGCCACATACGGGACGAAGACCGCTTCTACCTGCTTCCCGACGGCTCTTACTTCCTCATCCCTTTCGAGTGGATGGAAAAGTACAAATCCCTCGCCCAGTTCGGGCGCAAGGAGAACGATACCCTGCGCCTCAATAAAAACCAGTTCACCCTGCTCCAGGGACTGGGCCTGTACGGAGAAGGGGAAAACCCCCTCGACGAGGCACTGGAGGAATTCAGCGTGTCGCCGCTGCTCAAAGCCAACCTCCGACCCTATCAACTCGAAGGTGCCCGCTGGCTGGTCAAGCTCTACCAAAACCAGCTCGGCGCCTGCCTGGCCGATGACATGGGCCTGGGCAAAACCGTGCAGACCCTGGCCGCCCTACTCCACGCCAAAAGCCGGAAGCCCGCTACCCTGGCGCAGTACGCGCCCGACTCCCCCGCCGGGGCGCCCCAGCTCAACCTGTTCTCCGCGCCTTCCGACGACGAGGACTTTTTACAACCCCTCAACGCCCTCATCGTCCTGCCGGCCTCCCTGGTGTTCAACTGGGAAACGGAAATCCGAAAGTTCGCCCCCAGCCTCAGCGTCTATCTCCACACCGGCAGCAAACGCTACAGCGACATTCGCCTCCTGCGCCGCTTCGACGTCATCCTCACCACCTACCAGACCGCCCTGCGCGACGTCGAACTCCTGCGCGAACTGGAATACGAATACATCGTATTGGACGAAAGCCAACAAATCAAAAACCGCGAGAGCAAAGTCTTCCGCGCCATCAACCACCTGAAGGGCCGGCACAAGATTTCGCTGAGCGGAACCCCCATCGAAAACTCCCTCTCCGACCTCTGGGCACAAATGCAGTTCATCAACCCCGACCTGCTCGGGAACTACGCCTTTTTTCAAAAAGAATTCATCACCCCCATCGAAAAACGACGCAACGAAGAAAAAAAGAACCGCCTCCGCAACCTGGTCGCACCCTACCTGCTGCGCAGAACCAAAGAGGAAGTAGCCCGGGACCTGCCACCGCTGAGCACCCAGATTTTTTATTCGGAAATGGACCCCGAGCAAAAAAAACTCTACGAGCGCGAAAAATCAGCCGCCCGCAACTACCTGCTCGAACACTTCGAACCCAATAACCCCCAATACCGCATATTGGTCTTGCAATCCCTCACCAAGCTACGCCAGATATGCAACCACCCCCGCATGGCTTTCCCCGACTACCAACGGGAAAGCGGCAAGTTCAACGATGTGCTGGAACATTGGGAAGTCATTCGAAAAAGCGAACACAAAGCGCTGTTTTTCAGCTCTTTCGTTCAGTATCTGGAACTTTTTAGAGAAGACTTCGAAGCGCGGCAACAGCCCTATTCCCTGCTCACCGGCTCCATGCCGGTCAAAGAGCGCGTCGAAAACATCCGCCGCTTCGAGGAGGAGAGCGCGGTACAGTCTTTCCTCATCTCCATCAAATCCGGAGGGGTTGGCCTCAACCTCACCGCGGCCGATTACGTCTTTATCCTCGACCCCTGGTGGAACCCGACCACCGAGCAACAGGCCATCGCCCGCGCCCACCGCATCGGGCAATCGAAGAGCGTCATCGCCGTCAAATTCATCACCAAAGACAGCATCGAAGAAAAAATCCTCCAACTGCAGATGCGCAAGTCCAAACTGGCCGAAGATATCCTCGAGAATGTACGCGGCGCCGATTTCAGCCGGGGGGACCTGGAGTATCTGTTGGAGTAAACCTGCT
>CAZSMU010000219.1:0-4487 GCA_964607915.1 uncultured Haliscomenobacter sp. | reverse complement strand
GGCAGTGCCTGCCGGATGAGGGTGCGGTCCAGCACCTGGGCGATTCCGTGGTCCTGTTCCAGCAGCTTGTGCTGCCCGACGCTTTCATCGGTGGGTTCCTTGTACAGGATGGGGCTGAGGTCCAGCTGTTTGTATTTCCAGTGTTGGATATCTTTGGAGAGTTTGAGCATTTCGACTTTGCCCACCATTTCGGAGATCGTGCGGAAGCCCAGTTCGGCCATGATTTCGCGCAGGTCCTGGGCCAGGAAAGTAAAGAACTGGACGATGTGTTCCGGTTCGCCGGTGAAGCGTTTGCGCAGTTCGGGGTCCTGGGTGGCGATGCCTACGGGGCAGGTGTTGAGGTGGCATTTGCGCATCATGATGCAGCCCTCTGCGACGAGTGCGGCGGTGGCGATGCCCCATTCTTCGGCGCCGAGGAGGGTGGCGATGGCCAGGTCGCGGCCGGTGCGCAGCTGGCCGTCCGTCTGCAGGACGACGCGGTCGCGGAGCTTGTTGCGCACCAGGGTCTGGTGGCTTTCGGCGAGGCCCAGCTCCCAGGGGAGTCCGGCGTGGCGGATGGAGGTGAGGGGGGAGGCGCCGGTTCCTCCGTCGTGGCCCGAGATCAGGATAGCGTCGGCATGTGCTTTGGCGACGCCGGAGGCGATGATGCCCACGCCGGCTTTGGAGACCAGTTTGACGTTGATGCGCGCTGCCGGGTTGGCATTTTTGAGGTCGAAGATGAGCTGTGCGAGGTCTTCGATCGAATAGATGTCGTGGTGGGGCGGCGGGGAGATCAGGCCGACGCCGGGGGTGGCGTGGCGCACCTTTCCGATCCATTCGTCCACTTTATGGCCCGGGAGCTGGCCTCCTTCGCCGGGCTTGGCGCCTTGTGCCATTTTTATCTGGAGTTCATCTGCGTTGCTGAGGTAGTAGCTCGTGACGCCAAAACGCCCGGAGGCCACCTGCTTGATGGCGGAGCGTTCCCAGTCGTGGTTGGGCTTGCGGGCAAAGCGGATGTCGTCTTCGCCCCCTTCACCGCTGTTGCTTTTGGCGCCGATGCGGTTCATGGCGATGGCGAGGGTGGTATGCGCTTCGTGGGAGATAGAGCCAAAGGACATGGCGCCGGTGGCGAAGCGCCTGAGGATATTTTCGACGGGTTCCACCTCTTCTATCGGGATGGGGGATCCACGGCGGAAGGTGAGCAGCCCGCGCAGGGTGAGGGCCTGCTCGCTTTGTTTGTTGACGAGTTGGGCGTACTTTTTATAGGCCGTATAGTCGTTTTTCCGGGCGGCGTACTGGAGCAGGTGGATAGTGTTGGGGTTAAACAGGTGTGCTTCGCCGCGTTGTTTCCACTGATAGACTCCTCCCGCTTCCAACTGGGTGGGGTATGCCCCCTGCTGCGGGTACGCCAGGCGGTGGCGGATGAGGGTTTCCTCGGCGATGCCGTCGAACCCGATTCCTTCGATGCGGGAGACGGCCCCGGTGAAGCACTTGTCCACGACTTCGCGGGCGATGCCCAGGATTTCGAAGATTTGGGCTCCCTTGTAGGACTGCAGGGTGGAGATCCCGATTTTGGACATAATTTTCAGGATGCCCTTGTCGGTAGCATAGTTGTAGAGGCGGATGAGCTCATGCAGGGGGAGGTCTTTTTTGAGGTTGTGGGTGCGCTTCAGCTCGGCGATAGCGGCGTAGGTCAGGTAAGGGTTGACGGCGCTGGCGCCAAACCCGATGAGCACCGCAAAGTGGTGCGTTTCCCGGACGTCGCCAGCCTCGACGACCAGAGAGGTCTGGCTGCGCAGCCCTTCGCGAATCAGGTGGTGGTGCACTGCGCCCAGGGCCAGGAGCGAAGGGAGCGGGGCGTAGTTATTGTCGGCATTGCGGTCGGATAAAATCAGGATATTGGCGCCGTTGCGGGTGAGGTCTTCTGCTGCGGCGCAGATGTGCTCGATGGCTGCTTTGAGGCGTCCCTTTTGGCCGTCGGCGCGGAAGACGATGTCGATCGTGCCGGTTTTGAAGCCGGGGTGGTGGGTGTATTTGATGCGCGAGAGGTCTTCGTTGCTGAGGATAGGGCTGTCCAGATGGATGAAGCGCGCCCGTTCAGGGCTGAGTCCGATATCGGAGGGTGCCCCGCCCAACATGGCGAAAACGGACATCACGCTGCGCTCCCGGATGGGGTCAATAGGGGGATTGGTGACCTGTGCGAAGAGCTGTTTGAAGTAGTTGGACAGGTGCTGGCTCTGCCGGGAGAGAACAGCCAGCGGGGTGTCGGCCCCCATGGAGCCTATCGGTTCCTGTCCCTCTTCGAGCGTCGGTTGCAGGATGACTTTGAGGTCTTCGCGCGAGACGCCGTTGAGGAGCTGGTTGCGGAGCAGGGTCTTTTCGTCCATCTCCACGGCCGCCGGGATGTGGAGGGGCAGGTCTTTGAGGGTGATGCGGTGTTCGTTGAGCCAGTCGCGGTAGGGCAGCCGCTGGCAGATGATGGACTTGACCTCTTCATCGCCTACGATCCGCTTTTCATCGAGGTCGGCGATGAGCATGCGGCCTGGCTGCAGCCGCCCTTTGCGCACGATGCGGCTTTGGTCCACCGGCAGCGCCCCGGCCTCGGAGGCTACGATGAGCGTATTGTCGTTGAGCAGGCAGTAGCGCGAGGGGCGCAGGCCGTTGCGGTCGAGGGTGGCACCGACCAGTATCCCGTTGGAAAAGACCATGGAGGCCGGTCCGTCCCAGGGCTCCATGAGGGTGGCGTGGTACTCGTAGAACGCCTTCTTGTAGTCGGGCATGTACGGGTCGTGCTGCCAGGCCTCGGGGATCATCATCATGAGGGCGTGGGGCAGGGAGTACCCACCCAGCACGAGGAACTCAAACACGTTGTCGAAGTTGCCGGAGTCCGAGAGGTGCTCTCCGCAGACCGGCATGATTTTGGCGAGTTCTTCTTCGGTAAAGACTTCGGACTGCAGTTGCTTTTCCTTGGTTTTCCACCAGTTCAGGTTGCCCGTGATCGTGTTGATCTCCCCATTGTGCGCGATGTAGCGGAACGGCTGGGCCAGCTTCCACTTGGGCACGGTGTTGGTGGAAAAGCGCGAGTGGATCAGGGCTATGGCCGAGGTGAGCCGCTCATCCTGCAGGTCCGGGAAGTACGGGCGCAGCTGGTAGGTGGTGAGTTGCCCTTTATAGACGATGGTCTTGTAGGAGAAGGAGGCGATGTAGAACTGCTCGTCGGACTGTGGGTAGGTGCGGTGGATGTTGTGGGTGGCGAACTTGCGCAACACGTAGAGCGCCCGCTCCAGGTCGAGCTTGGCGATATCCGATTTCGGCTTTACGAAGATATGCTCCATCCGGGGCTCGGCAGCCACGGCCGAGTCGCCCAGGGATTCATTATCGGTCGGCACTTTTCGGTAGCCCAGGAGTTCAAAGCCGCACTCGTCCACGTAATCGTTAAACAGCACGCGCACCTGGCTGCGCAGGTTGCGGTCGGAAGGAAAAAACACGACTCCTACGCCGTACTGGCCGAAGGGGGGTAGCTCAAACCCCATCTCCCGGCTCTTCTCGCGAAAGAACGTATCGGGCGTTTGAATGAGTATGCCGGCTCCGTCGCCGGTGTTGGGCTCGCAGCCACAGGCGCCCCGATGCTCCATATTGGAAAGCATGGTCAGCGCATCCTCGATCAACTGGTGGGACTTGTGGCCGTTCAGGTTGGCAATGAAGCCCGTACCACATGAGTCTTTTTCGAGTTGGGGCACATAGAGCCCCTGGTTGGCAAGTTGTTGCTCCAGTTCCATAAACAGGCAGTTTGATCCTGCGCGGGCGGCATCCTGCAAAACAGGACCATCCCGGCAGGTGGGACGAAAACGGCTAGGGAAAGTGAAGTTACCCCAAAAAAGGCTTTTTTCACAAATTCAATAAAAGGGATTTATACTTAAAAAAGTGCTAAAAATCCGGCGGATAAACGCATTTTCATCTAAAAAAAGAGCCTGATTCCTGTGTTTGGGTTTTGCCTTTCAAAATATAGTAGCAATATATTTTTGAAAAATCAATTTTATTTGATTTTGCGGTAAAAAACCAAATTTTACACCAGGATGCCGGGGCTTGATTTTAGAAGGGTTATCTGATTCCCGGGAGGTGGGGAGCTATGTGCCCAAAAACAAAAGGGCCCTCCCGGATTGGGGAGAGCCCTTTTGTTTTAAATAGACTTGTTGCGCGGGGAAAAAAAGGCCCTTTTTGACCCCGTGCAACAAGTCTAATATACCATGCTTTTTAAAACCGCATCATCTGCCTGGTTTCTACCCAATCGGTGCCACCGATTTGGTAGTACCACATCCGGCCTTCCCGCAGTTGGTTTGCATCCAGCTCGAACTGGTGCGGGCCCTGGGGTAGGGAAGCGCTTTTCTCGAAGACGAGTCTGCCGGAGATATCGTACACGCGCAGCCATACCCGTTCTTCTTTGGGCAACCAGAAGGGGAGTATGGTTCGCCCGGTGAAGGGGTTGGGGAAGTTTTGGGCTACGCTGG
>CAZSMU010000218.1:0-4493 GCA_964607915.1 uncultured Haliscomenobacter sp. | reverse complement strand
TGATCAGGACAAAACAGAGCTCTGTGCAATCGAATTAGGCATACCTACCCGAAAAAGGCATAGTATTGGAAGAAAAGGCCCTGTTTGAACCCTCTATGATCCCCCTCGCAACAAGTCTGTTAAAAAAATCACCCCCTCCCCTGTATTTTTCCCTCCTTTTCAATCCGCTTCCCTACTTTTGGGCAGGGTTTAAAAATCGGGAATATGAAAAACTTGTTCGCCCTGGCAGGACTTGCTGCTTTCGTTAGTGCCAACCCATCAGCGCGCAACATACGGGTATATAGCCATCTGGACATCCGTTTGATGCTGGACGATTTCACAGCAAAACGGGCCCTGCTCAACGAAAAAAAATAGAAATGCATTCAAAAGAATTAGCCCGGCTGGAATCCATGGCGCGCCAACTCGAGCCGGACGCCGAACAGCGGATCGAGTGGTCGGCACAGATAGCGAAATATGCAAGCGATATCATCGAATCCCTGCCGGACAGCAGGGTGTACTCTCCGGATACAGACGCGGGCGCAGCATTCCGCGAAATGCCTATCCAGGAGGGGTCGCGCCCCTTTGAAGCGGTACTGGCCGCCATAGATGCCGGGGTCATGCACAACGGCATCAACCCCGCCTCGGGCGGGCATTTAGGCTATGTGCCCGGCGGGGGAGTGTTTGCTGCTGCCCTGGGTGATTATCTGGCGGCAGCATCCAACCGCTATGCGGGTATTTTTTACGCCAACCCGGGGGCGGTGCGCGTGGAAAACGCCTTGCTGCGCTGGATGTGCCAAGTGGTCGGCTATCCGGCGCATGCCTTGGGCAACCTGACTTCGGGAGGGTCTATCGCCAACCTCATCGCTATCACAACGGCTCGGGAAGCCCATGGCCTCAAGGCCGCAGACTACGACAAGGCAGCCGTCTATCTGAGCGCACAAACCCACCACTGTGTGCAAAAATCGCTGCGCATGGCGGGCATGGGCGAAGCCCCTGTGCGCTATGTGCCGATGGATGAGCACTACCGCATGAAGCCCGACGTGTTGCGGGAAATGGTCATTGCCGATCGCCGTGCAGGGCTCAAGCCTTTTATGCTGGTCGGCTCCGCCGGCACTACTGACACGGGCGCGATAGACCCCCTGGATGCTCTCGCAGACCTCGCACAGGAGGAGCAGCTCTGGTTCCATGTGGATGGTGCCTACGGCGGGTTCTTTATACTGGCCGACAGCGTAGGCCATCTGCTCAAAGGCATAGAGCGCTCGGACTCGCTCGCGATAGACCCCCACAAGGGCTTGTTCATCCCCTACGGACTCGGTGCCGTGCTGATCCGCGACGTGGAGGCCCAGTTCAGGGCGCACCACTACACAGCTCACTACTTACAGGACGCTATGGAGGCCGATGAAGAGCTCTCCCCCGCTGATTTATCGCCTGAGCTGACGCGCCATTTCAGGGGGCTGCGCCTGTGGCTGCCGCTGCAGGTTTTTGGCGTAGCGCCCTTCCGCGCCGCACTGGAGGAAAAAGTACTGCTGTGCCGCTACGCCTGGGAGCACCTGCAAGCCATGGGCTTTGAAACCGGCCCGTTTCCGGACTTGTCTATCTGTATCTTCCGCTACGTGCCGCCGTCGGGCGACCCCGACGCCTTCAACGAAGCGCTGCTGCACTACGTCCAGCAGGACGGTCGGGCGTATCTCTCTTCCACCCGGATATCCGGCGCCTTTTGGATTCGCTTTGCGGTGCTCAGTTTCCGGACGCACAAGCGGGAGGTGGACCAGGCGCTGGATATCCTTCGGGAAGGGGTCGCTGCCCTACTTTAGGCGGCGGTTGAAGAAATCGGCGACGGCCTTATTGACCCGCACGGCGTTGGCGTGCAGCATGAAGTGGTGGGTATCGTCCACGATGACCAAGGTTTCCAGGGGTACTCCCCGGGCTTCGAGCCGGCGCACGAGGTCGGTGCTCTGGCTGAAGCGCACGTTGCGGTCGTCGTCGCCATGGATGACGAGTACCGGCGAGGTCCAGGTATCGGTGTAGGCGATGGGCGACGATTCCCAGGCCACCTGCAGGGCTTTTCCCGCATCGGGTGCGCGTTCGTACTTGTCGGGGAGCACGAGGTTGCGCGTGCGTTCGATGGTGCGGTCGTGTACTCCGTGGATATCTACACCGGCAGCGAATAGCCTGGAGTCGCGGCCCAGGGCCAGGGCGGTCAGGAAGCCGCCATAGGATCCGCCATAGATGCCGATGCGGGCGGGGTCCACCTGGCTTTGCTGCGCCAGCCAGTCGCCGGCGGCTTTGATGTCTATGTACTCCGAGGCTCCATTGGTACCGGCGCGGGGCGGGTTATGGAATGCATGCCCATAGCCGATGCCGAGGCGATAGTTGACCGACAGCACCACAAAGCCCTGGTTGGCGAGGTACTGGTTCATCGCGTAGGCGTTGGAATAATAATCCGAGTAGTGCCAGCCCAGCAGCATCTGGCGGGGAGGGCCCCCGTGGACATACACTACGGCCGGTTTTTTGGCGCTGCCGCCGGTTTTTTCGAAGAGCTGGGCATGTACCGTATATCCATCTGGAGATTGAAAGATGACCTGTTTGGGCGTAAGCAACTGGTTGGAGGGATACTCTTTGGGCAGCCGGTCCTGGGCCAGCAGTTTGAGGGGGCCGCCGTTGAAAGGCATGACGGCCGGCATGGGCGGGCGCTGTGCCGTAGCGCTGATCAGCGCAATGGTCTTTCCGTCGCCGGTCACGGCAGGCGTCCATTCCAGCCCGGTGCCCGGCGTCATGACCTGCATATCCATACGGTCAACGGATACTTTGACGACGTGGCGGCGGTCTATGTCCAGCGGGTCTTTTCCGGCATTTGCGGCAAAGACCAGGGTTTTCCCGTCGGGGCTGAGTTTGATGTATTCGCACATGAAACTGCCGGGGGTGAGGAGTAGTTCTTTCCCGCCCTGTTCGGGTATGGAGTACAGGTGGGGCCATCCGTCGTGGTAAGACAGGAAAACGATGCGTCCTGCCGCTGCCCAATGCAGATTGGTGCCGCCGTGGGTGCTCGGGACCGAGCCGGCCAGGGTTCCGGGAGCCTCCCAGACCTTGGAAGAGGCCCCGTTGCCGGCATCGGCAGTGTAGATAGCCCAGGGCGAGTGGCGCTGGGCCAGGATGGAATCCGGAGCCCCTCCGCTGCCGGGGGTGCGGATGAAGGCTATTTTCCTGCCATCGGGCGACCAGCGGGGCGAGGCGTCGCGCTTGTACTGGGGGTCCAGCCAGAGGATGGGGGTATCGGAATTGGTAAAGACCCCGATGAAAGCGTGGTCGCCCCGATTAGACTGGAACGCCAGGCGGCTGCCGTCGGGCGACCAGACGGGGGAGCCGTTGGTGCCGCGCGCGGAGAAAAGCGGTTTTGCCGCCGCCGAGCCATCTATCGGGGCCGTATAGATTTGCCCGCCCTTCACAAATGCGACCACATCGCTTTTAGGGGAAATAGCAGGCTCCTCCCCTTCCCCCAGCAATTTGGGCTCGCCGCCTGCGAAGGGTAGGCTCCATATCTGTACCTTGGGCGCGACAGGGCTGAACGCCGGGTTCACCGGCTGGGCATCGTCCCAGTTGGATCCAAAATCGCCCCCGCGGATATAGACCACCCATTTGCCGTCCGCGGAAACCGCTACGCTGCTCAGCTCCTGCCCCTCGTCTTTGAGGTAGTTGCTAAGGCGGCGGGCAGTGAAGGCAGGGCCTTCCGCCACGTAAATGTTGCGCTGCCCCTGTTCGTTGAAGGCCCACGCGATGCGTGCGCCACCGGAGGAAGCAGTGAGCTCATTGGGAAAAGGGTAAGATTTCAGTTGCTCCATGGAAAGGGAGGACTGGGCCTGCGACATAGCGGGCAGGAGGGCCAAAAGGCAGAGCATAAAGGAAGCTGCACGCATAAATATTGGGTATGATGAGGTGAACAAATCAATAGGGTCGGCGAGGGGGAGAAATGAGTCGTTTTACGACTTATTGCGGCAGTAGTACAATGTCGAGCAGTTGTCGGGTTGCAGGATGGCAGTAGCCGCATCGAACACCTCGGTTGCCTGCATATCGTTGTAGATTGCCGTCTCTGTATTGATTAAGTCGGCGTCGCCCAGTACTTCGAAGTAGGCCAGGTTCATGCCTTTGCTCAGGGCGCTCAACTCGGAGAACAGCAGGTTACTTTCTGCTTTGTTCTTCCATTTCTGGAGTTCCCGCTCCGGGATGGGGGCCTTGTGGAGTTCCCGGATTTCGTCCCACACGGCAGCCTCTGCCTGTTCGGGGGAGATGCCGTCCGATATTTTCCCCTCAATCAGAAGGAGGCTCGGGTCGAACTGACCGACGACATAACAATCTATTTGCGAAAACAAGCGTTTTTCCTTGAGCAAGTGGCGGTACAGGCGCGACGATTCCCCGTTGCAGAGCACATCCGAGAGGATATCCACGGGGTAGAATGCGCGGTCGGCGCGGCCCGGCATACGGAAGGCCATGTAGAGGGCATCCACCGGGACATCCCC
>CAZSMU010000217.1:0-4507 GCA_964607915.1 uncultured Haliscomenobacter sp. | reverse complement strand
CCTCCTCGCTGACCCCTCGCAACAAGTCTATTAGACGTGTTGCGAGGGACTTTTTACGCCCATCTTAAAAAAACCATTCTTTTTCCCTCCCCACCGACCTCAAAAACCCCAAAAAATGTAAATTTGCCCTTTCTAAGAAAACGCATATAGAAATGAGTAAGCCAAAACCAGCCAAAGGGAAAGCCCCCGCGCCCCCCCGGCCACAGGCCAGCAGGAGCAGCGCCCCCGCCCGACAGGCCGAGTTGATTTTCAACAAGAAGAACTACGTCCTGCTTGCGGCAGCAGCAGCCCTCATGCTGTTGGGCATCCTCTTGATGGGCGGTGGCGCCATGCCCGACCCCAACACCTGGGACGACTCCATCATCTACAGCGCCCGGCGCATTACCCTGGCGCCCCTCCTCATGGTGGCCGGAATGGTCGTAGGGGTCTATGCCATTTTCAAGAAGTAACCCCTTTCCAGTACACTTATGGAATTCATCCATGCCATTATCCTGGGCATTGTCCAGGGTCTCACCGAGTTCCTGCCCGTCAGCAGCAGTGGGCACCTGGAACTCGCCAAGTTCTTCTTAGGCGACCAAAGCATGGCAGAAGAGAGCCTGCTGATGACGGTCGTTCTGCATTTCGCAACCTCTCTGGCTACGCTTTTGGTGTTCCGAAAGGAAATCGCCGAGATCTTCAAAGGCCTCTTTCAGTTTCGCTACAATGAACAGACGGCCTTTTCCCTGAAAATTATCGTTTCCATGATCCCGGCGGCTTTCGTGGGGTTGTTTTTCGAAGACCAGATAGAGGCTCTTTTCAACCGACAGATCCTGTTGGTGGGGTCCTGCCTGGCCATCACCGGCCTGCTCCTCTTATGGGCCAACCGCAGCATGGACACTACCCGGCCCGTCGGGCTAAGCAACGCTTTCCTGGTAGGCATAGCCCAGGCGATTGCCATCCTGCCCGGCATATCCCGCTCCGGGGCCACTATCTCCAGCGCCCTCCTGCTCGGGATAGACCGGGAAAAAGCTACCCGTTTTTCTTTTCTAATGGTCATCCCCCTCATCTTTGGAAAAATGGCCAAAGACATGCTGGACGGAGGCTTGACGGCCAGCAGCGACAAAGCGCTCCCCCTGCTCGTCGGCTTCGCCTTCGCATTCGTCACGGGCTACTTTGCCTGTACCTGGATGATCCGCCTGGTCAAGAACAGCCGCTTGTCGTATTTTGGACTATACTGCCTGGCCGTGGGGTTCTCCACCGTCCTCTATGCCACCCTGGCCCATACCTAACCAATCCCCTCGCGTATGAACGACGACGACCCCGGGCCTGTGTTGCCCGATCATATCGAAGAAGGAGCTATGCTGCTCGTGGACAAGCCGCTCTCCTGGACTTCCTTCGACGTAGTGAACAAGCTCCGCAACCGCTTGAAAACGCATTACAGACTGCGAAAAATAAAGGTCGGCCACGCCGGCACCCTCGATCCTATGGCTACCGGCCTGCTCATCATCTGTACCGGCCGCGATACCAAGCAGTTAGATACCTACCAGGGATTGCCCAAGGAATACACCGGGGTAATCACCCTGGGAGCCACCACCCCGTCCTATGACGCTGAAACCGCCGTGGACCAAACGTTTCCGATCTCACATATCACCGGGCAACGCCTCGAAGAGGCCCGGCAACAGTTCATCGGAGACCTCGAGCAGTTGCCCCCTGTTTTTTCAGCCATAAAAGTGGACGGGCAGCCGCTCTACAAAAAAGCCAGGCGCGGGGAAAGTATCCAGGTGGAACCGCGCAAAATCAGTATCTACGCCTTCGACATCACGCACGTAGCCCTGCCCGAAGTGCACTTCCGCGTGCGCTGCAGCAAGGGGACTTATATCCGTTCGCTGGCATACGATTTCGGACAAGCCTTAGGATCAGGGGGCTACCTGAGTGCTCTGCGGCGAACCGCCATAGGCCCCTATCAGGTCCAACAAGCCTGGAACCTGGACGATCTGGTGGACGCCATCCTTCAATCGCCCGTTCCGGAAGCCAGGGATTGATCGGAAAAGAGAATAGCCTCCAGATTGGCCGGCGAATACTGCACGGACTTCAAGGTCTTCCGGTCTTCTGCCCGGTACACGAGAAACTGATCGCCAGAGGGCTCGATGAACGCCTCAATGCCCCGGTGTTCCCGGTAATATGCCACCGTTTGTTCCGCCTCCTCCAGGCTGGAACAGCTCTTGCTCATATTCGAGCGCTGCACCTCGTCGAACAAAGCGCGGAAGCGCGACCCCATCCCGAATTCCAGCACCGCACCACTCAGCACGTACTGCAAGTCGCAGAGCGCATCGCTAATGCCCACCAAATCACCCGCCTCTATAGCTTCCCTGAGCTCCCGGAGCTCCTCCTCCAGCAGCGCAACCCGCAAGCGGCAACGCTCCACGGAAGGAATCAAAGGCTGGGGCTCCACCGGATGCCCAAACGTGCGGTGAAACGCAGCCACCTGGTTTAACACATCGAGTTGGTCCATATCCATGTTTTCGTGTATTTATCTCTTTCGGGTATCTCAACAATCCGCGTAAAGATGGTGTAATTTTCTAATTTTGCGCTGCTAAAAAAACAGACTTGTTGCAACCAGCCTAAATATTACCACTGCAGTGACCAACCGCTATTTCGATCTGATTGACCAGACCTTTTACTTCCCACAGGAAGGCTTCGACATTGACGACAATGGCTACCTCATGTTTCATGGTGCCCCGCTGAAGTACCTCATCGAAAAATACGGAACCCCCATGAAAATCACCTACCTGCCCAAAATCGGCATGCAGGTCAAAAAGGCGCGCAACCTCTTCACCCGCGCCATGCGCTCCATGGGATACCACGGCAAATACCACTACTGCTATTGTACCAAAAGCAGCCATTTCAGCTATATCGTCGAAGAAGCGCTCAGCCACGACGTACAACTGGAAACGAGCTCGGCATTCGATATAGACCTGATCCAAAACCTGTACCGCCGCGGCAAAATCGGCAAGGATATCATCGTCGTCTGCAATGGGTTTAAACCACAGCACTACTTAGCCAAAATCACCGAACTCATCAACGATGGCTTCTCCAACGTGATCCCGGTATGCGATAACACCGACGAACTGGAATACTACAGCCGCCATGTCAAAGGCTCCTGCAATATCGGCATCCGAATCGCCACCGAAGAGGAGCCCAACTTCGAATTCTATACCTCCCGCCTCGGCATCCGCGCGTCTAAAGTCATGAAGTTCTACGACGAAAAAATCGCGCCCAACCCCAAGTTCCGGCTCCGCATGCTCCATTTTTTTGTGGATACGGGCATCAAAGACACCCTCTACTACTGGGGCGAACTCAAAAAAGCCATCCGCCTGTACTGCGCCCTCAAGCACAAGTCCGATACCCTCGACGGCATCAATATCGGCGGAGGCATGCCCATCCGCAACTCGCTGGGCTTTGAATTCGACTACACGTACATGATCAAGGAAATCGTGTCCAACATCCTCAAAGGCTGTGAGGATGAAGAAGTGCCCGAGCCCGATATCTACACCGAGTTCGGCAAATATACCGTAGGCGAAAGCGGGGCTACCATCTTCTCCGTCATAGGCCAAAAGCGCCAAAACGACGCTGAGCTCTGGTACATGATAGACAACTCCCTCATGACCACCCTCCCGGACACTTGGGGTATCGGCGAGCGCTTCATCCTGCTCCCCATCAACAAATGGCACAACGACTACCACCGGGTCAACATCGGCGGGCTGAGCTGCGACAACTCCGACTACTACAACTCGGAGGTACACCAAAGCCAGGTCTATCTGCCTTCCTTCTCCTCCCACGACCCCGAACCGCTGTACCTGGGTTTTTTCCATACCGGAGCCTACCAGGATTCTATCTCCGGCTACGGCGGCATCAAACACTGCCTCATCCCCTCCCCCAAACACATCATCGTAGATAAAGACGACCAAGGCAACCTCGTGGACCGCCTCTACCACCCCGAACAGAGCGCTGAAGAAATGTTGCGCATTTTAGGGTACGAGTTGTAAAAACTACCCGCAAATGCGTATCTTGGAAGCATAAACCATCATCCCGGGCGCCATGCCGAGAAAAGAAAAGATGCAGACCGTAGCCGTCATCGGAGCGGGCTCCTTCGGAGCCGCCATCTCCAACCTCCTGTCGCACAACGCCAAAGTATTGCTGTACTCCCGCAATGCAGGGCTCGTACAGGAAATCAATGCCACCCACCGCATTGGAAACCTGCACATCTCCCCCCTGATCGAGGCCACCAGCGACATCGAAGAGGTCACCCGGCGCTGCAACCTCTTGTTCCCTGTCGTACCCTCCACGGCATTCCGCGAGATGATGCAGCGCATCGGCCCGTACCTTCGCCCCTACCATATCCTGATCCACGGCACCAAAGGACTTGACGTGCACGGCATCAGCGATGAAGATATCGCCGCCGGCCGCCTTCGGCTCGAACACGTCAACACGATGAGCCAGGTGATCCAACAGGAAAGCGTCGTGCGCC
>CAZSMU010000216.1:0-4567 GCA_964607915.1 uncultured Haliscomenobacter sp. | reverse complement strand
TGGCCTTCCTGGCGGCATGCGGGGGAGGTTCCGCGGATTCCGGAGCGGCATCGGATGCTAAATCGGAAGGGGGAGCGGATATGAGCAAGAACCCGGACTATCAGAAAGGCCTGGCGCTGGTGGCGAAGTCGGACTGCCTGACCTGTCACGAAATCAACAAGCCGAAGATAGGGCCTACCTACCGCGATGTGGCGGCCAAGTACGAAGACACAGAGGAGAACATCGCCAAATTGGCCGCTACGATCATTAAAGGGAGCTCAGGCGTGTGGGGTACGGTTCCCATGACCGCCCACCCTACGCTCAGTGAGGAGGACGCCCGGCAAATGGTGAAATACATTTTATTGCTCAAATAATTTTATCCGTATGAAACTTTGTTCAATCGGCTTGGCCTCGCTGTTGGCGATAGGGATAAGCCATGCGTCTTTTGCCCAAAAGGGCTGGACTTCGCTCTTCGATGGCAAAACGACCAAAGGCTGGCACAGCTTTGGGAAAACCGAAACGGGCCCCGCCTGGAAGGTAGAGGACGGCGCCCTGCACCTGGACGCTTCCAATAAAGCCGACTGGCAAAGCCGGGGCGGAGGGGACATCGTCAGCTCCGAGTCATTCGGGGATTTTCACCTCAAACTAGAATGGAAAATCGCTAAGAATGGCAATAGCGGCATCATCTTCTGGGTGCAGGACGAGCCTTCCAAATACAACTACGTCTGGCAAACCGGCCCGGAAATGCAGGTGCTGGATGACAATGGCCATGCCGACGCCAAAATCAACAAACACCGCGCAGGGGACCTCTACGACCTGATCGCAGGCACCCCAGGTGCCTGTAAGCCCGCCGGAGAGTGGAACCTGGCGGAAATCGTCGCGCGCAAGGGCAAGCTCACGTTCTTTTTAAACAAGCAGAAAATCCTGCAGACGACCTACGGAGATGAGCAGTGGCGCAAAATGATCGCGGGGAGCAAGTTCAAGGATATGCCAGCTTTTGGCAAAACCTTCAGCGGCCACATCTCGCTGCAGGATCATGGCGATGATGTCTGGTATCGGAATATTATGATCAAGAAATGGTAGGGGAGGGGGTACACACAGGGACCGCAACGGCCCCTGTGTGTACCCTTTTTTACCGGTCCCCGCCCAGCTGAAACACCCTCGATAAGTTGAACCCAAAGCGCACGTCGCCATTGGCCCAGTCGCCGTTGTCGTCGCTTAGATAGGCGCGTTCGTTCATGCCAGTGGCATTGGAGAAGTGGAGCTGGAAGACATGGCCACCGGTCTCGATGTCTAAGCCGACGGAGAGTGGGTTAAGCCGCCAGTCGGCCGGAATGCGGTTGAAGGCGTGGGCGTAGTCCCAAGTGAAGGCGATGCGTTTGCTGAGCTTGAAGCGCCCGCCGAGGCTGAGGGCGTAGAGGTCGTTGGGGGTGGTGAGGTCTTCGACCAGGTTTGTATGGACGAGAATAGGGGCTATTTGCAGAGAGAAGGACTCGCTGAACTTGCGGCCGATAATCAGTTCGTGGTAGTACCCGAGGCGCTGGGTGGCGGAAACGGCGATGCCCGGGAAGGGATCTTGCAGCCCGTTGCGGGTGATGCCGCTCACGAGGACCAGGGACACGGGGAATGCCTTTGCCCCGGTGCTCTGCGCTTTAATGCGGTATTTGAGGAATGCGTCCACCTCCTTTCTGGAGGTACTCCGCCCGATGCCGACGCTCAGGTGCTCGCCGATGCCGTAGTCGAAACCGAGGCGCATACTGGCCTGGTCGAGTCCGAAGAAGTTGTACGCTCCCCCGTTGATGGGCCCGAAGCGGTGCAGGATACGGAAATCGAGCACTCCTTTGCGAAGCATCTCCATGCTGTGCCCATTGATGACGCGCGTGCTTTTGAAGGCGTTTTTCACCATTTGCGTTTCTTCTTCCTCGCCGAGCAGGTTGAGGAGGCTTTCCTCCTGGGCGAAAAGCGAGGTGCCTGCCAGGAGCAGGAGCACTCCGATCGTGAGTGTTTTGAACATGTCCGGATTATTGGTTTGAAATGAGTGGTTCCAGGGTTGCCGAGATGCTGACTTGTGCCGATTCCGCTATCTTCAGCCCTACGACAGAGGGGATTTTGACTTTGTAGTCGGCCAGGCCGATTTCGATTTTCGACGATGCGCGGATTTCCTTGTTTTTCACGATTATGGCTCCCTCTGCGCTGACGTCGCGGGTGACCCCGTGCAGGGTCATTTTGCCAGTGACTTTGACCGGGTAATTGCCATCTTCTGCCCATTTGACCTTCTCCAGGTTGGCAATGGTACCTTTGAAGGTTGCTTTGGGGTATTTCTCGCTCTCCAGGTAATTTTCGTTGAAGTGCTCCTCCATCAGGGCATTTTTGAACTTGAAGCTTTTGATGGAGACGGCCCACTCCATCTGTCCGGTACCGGCGTCTACGACGCAGGAAGCTCCAGCGGTGGTCGCGTGGATCTTTTCGATGTCGTTCATCGGTCCGTCGGCATCGAAGGTGATGGTTCCCTTTTTAGTGAAATAGCGGCTCTGGGCATCGAGATGCCCGAAAGAAAGGCTGAGCAAGCAGGTGAATAGCATTAGTTTGTACATATCAATCGTTTTTGGCGCCGAGTTGAATCCATTTGTCAATCTGGTCAATCTGGCAGTTAGAAAGTTTGGCGGCGTTTTGGGGCATGGGAGAGAAGCCGGACAGATGTCGGATAGACCCCATGAAGGAAGATTTTGCAGCAAGGGCCTTCAGCGCGGTGTAGGAGGCCGTCTGGATATTCCCCTGTGGCGAGCTGCCGCTATGGCACCCATTGCAGTACTTTTGCATGAGCGGTGCGACGACCTTTGAATACGTAACTGCAGACAGGTCGCAGTTGGTGGCGGGGGTGCTGCAGTTGCTGGTGTTGGGAGCCCCTTCCTGTATCCATTTCACGATGAGGGAGATGGAGGCCTTGTCCAAGGGGTTGTATGGCGGCGGGGGCATGATATCGTCGCCGTTGTCCACCAGCGATTCATAGATGTGGCTGCGCTGGTAGTTGCCCGGGAAAATGCCCCGCATGATACCGGCGTAGTTGGTCAGGTCGTAGCCTTCTTTGCGGTCTTTGGCATTGTGACACTTACTTTGGGTGCAGTTCGTCTGGAAAATGGGCAGGATGTCGGTCTCGAAGCAGACGCCCGTGGTGGTGGTTCCGGCGTCGGGGGTGACCTGCTCGTAAGTGCAGTTCGACGATACGCCGGCGAGGGCTGTAAAAATCAGGATGGAGCGGATGAATGAAAATCCTTTGTGCATGATGTGTGGTGTTTAAGGACTTGTTGCGAGCAATCCGAAAATAGGAAAAGGCGATGTTTTTCTACCTTTTGCCCCTCGCAACGAGTCTGTTCAGGTAAGGATGCAGGAATTGCCCTTGTACCCCCTCTGATAAACGGCAATTTATGCGAAATGTACTCATGTTTATAAGACTTTTTGCAAAGGGAATCATCGGGGGGTCAAAAAGGGGCGTATTTTTGTTCTCGGCAAAAATTCCCGACCGCGCTGTAGAGCGGTCATAAAGCATGGATAAAAGAACGACCAGAATATTGTGGTGGCTGCTGGCCGCCTTGCTGATAGGGGTATGGGGGTATCGGCGCTGGGTAAGCCCCAACCGTCCGGCGAAGGTGCGGGTGTACTTGGAAACGTACGGCCCTGCAGCAAAAAAGCTCTCTGAACTCAGCGGGATACCGGCTGCAATCCCCCTTGCCGTGGCGGGTTTGGAGAGCGGATGGGGCGAGAGCCAACTCGCCCAAAAAGGGAACAACCACTTCGGGATAAAAGCCAGGGGAAAGCAGAAGCGCTACTGTCTGCGCACGACAGAGTTCAAGCGGGGGCGTCCGTACCGGGTACTGGACTGTTTCCGGGCGTATCCGTCGCCCGAGGAGGGGTATTTCGATTTCGTGCGTTTCATATTGACCCAGCCCCGCTATGAGGCCCTTTTTCGCATCCCTCCGGAAGATTACCGGAGCTGGGCAAAGGGCCTCCAGGAGGCTGGGTATGCGACGGATCCCGACTATGCGAAGAAACTAATTCGCGTCATCGAACACTATGGTCTGGATGAGCTTTAGGCGTAGCGGTACAGAGCGCACATTTGGGCTCCCGGCACCGGAAACTCTTCCGGATCGAGCAAGTAGGCGCGCCCGCCCTGTTTGAGGGTGTATACCGCAGCCAGGTCAGCTAAGGAGACGTCCGCTTCTTTTCGGAGACCGTTCATCAGAACCTTTGCCTGGACGGGGTCATAGTGCCCCCAGATTTCAGCACCCTGCCGGATAAAGAGGGCTTCGATTTTTCCATACAGCGCCGCAGGCAGGATTTCGGAGAGCTGTGCGGAGGCACCCGGCGTATCCTGGAACTGCAGAAAACGCCCGAGGTGTTCGCGCCGCCTGAGATCGAAATCGGGTTTCAGCAGCGCCCAGGCTTTCTCGTGCAGGGCTGTTTCGTGTTCAAAAGACCGTTCCCAGGGAAGGTGCTGCGCATACAGGTGGGGGTAGCTGCATACCGACTTGAACATCGCGAACCAGGGCTTCGGACAGGCGAGCAGCAGAGGGGCTTTCTCCTCGTGCAG
>CAZSMU010000215.1:0-4630 GCA_964607915.1 uncultured Haliscomenobacter sp. | reverse complement strand
CCCTTTAGTAAATTCAAAACAAAAGTGGGGCTTCCGGTTTCGGAAATCCTCCGGGGTGGTGCGTTTGCTGATATCGCGGTAGTCGGGGTACTGCATCTGTTGCGGCAAGAACTCGAAGCTGCGCAGGTTGGTGGAAAAGAACAGTTTCCCGCCCGGCCGCAGACGGTCCATGCAGCGGTTGATGAGGAAGGGATGATCCCGCTGCACGTCGAAGAAGTCGGACTTCATGCGTTTGCTGTTGGAGAAGGAGGGCGGGTCCAGCACGATGATGTCGTAGCGGTTGCCGTCGTCGTCGCGCAGCCAGGCCATGGCGTCGGTGGCGATGAAGCGGTGCCGGGGGCTCTGGAGCCCGTTTTCGAGCAGGTTCCGCTCGGCCCATTTGATATAGGTGTGGGACATATCGACGGTGGTCGTGCTGCGGGCGCCACCGGCGGCGGCGTACACCGTGAACGTGCCGGTATAGGCGAACAAGTTGAGGACGTCTTTGCCGGCGGCCATGTCCCGCACCATGGCGCGGGTGTCGCGGTGGTCCAGGAAGAGGCCGGTATCGAGATAATCGCTCAGGTTGACCCAGAAGCGGAGGCCATTTTCCGTTACGCAGAACTCCCGTTGCAGCTCGGCGGCTTTGCGGTACTGCATGCGCTGGGTCATCTTGAGGCGCAGCTTCAGGAAGACCAGGTCGGGGGATATCCCGAAGAGTTCCGCGAGGGTATGGAGGGAGCCATTCAGCCAGACGCTGTGCTCTTCCTCGCTGAGGGGGTGGTTGCGGCTGTACTCGGCTACATACAGCGCCTGTTCGTACCAATCCACCAGGAGGGGGAACTCAGGGATATCGGCATCATAGACCCGGTAGCAGGTCACGGACTCCCGGCGCGCCCATTTTTGCAGGTGCTTCAGGTTTTTCCGGAGCCGGTTCTCAAACATGGAAAAGTCGGGAATCGGCATGGCGGGTTGGGGGTTACATCATGCGCAGGGCGCGGACGAAGTAGGTCAGCACGAAGGGCAGTGCGAGCCAGAACCACTCGTCGGCATAGATAAAGAAGCCGATCATGACGGCGAGGGAGATAAAGAAGATGACCCAGTCCTGGCGGGTCGAGGTATTGCTTGCTTCCATGGCGTTGTTTTCAATTATGTCGCGCAAAGGTAACAACTTGGCGGATTAGTTGGGAAGGCTGTGCCCAAAAAAACATGCCGCTGCCTCAAAAGGAGTTGACGCCCGGGATGATCAGCCCGGGGATATCCTTTTCCTGGAAGCTTTTCTTGAAGTTGGCCAGTTCGCGGTGGATGATTTCGTCCATGCGCAGGCGTTGTTGTTGCCAGGCTTGTTTCAGTTCGGTGAAGCGCTGTGCGGCGCCTTCGGTGATGCGGGGGTCGGCTCCGTCCAGGCGGGATTTGAGCTGCAGGCAGTCGGCGCTGAGCCGGCCCGGGAAGTTGATGACATCCTGAGCGGTGCGTTGGCGGGGTTCGAGGAGGGCTTTTTCCCATTCATCTACGCGTTGCAGGAGGGCTTTACCGGCGGCGGCGAGTTCCTGGAGCTCTTCTTCCTGTTCGAAGTACTGTACGAGTTGCTGTACCTGGTCGCGCAACAGGCGCATGCGCAGGGCCGACTGGTGCATGTCGCGGATTTGGCGTTCCAGGGCGCTCAGGAGTTCCTCTTGTTGGCGGTATGCGGTGGGGAGGAAGGTGGAGCCGGGCGGGGGCAGCACCTGGACGCTGCTGTGGAGCGTATCGCGGTGGAGGATGAGGCGCAGCCCATAGGTTCCGGGGGGCACCAGGCCGCCGCGGTAGTCCCCGGAGATAAAGACGCTGGGGATGCCCGGCAGGGTAGCGCGGCGCAAGTCCCACTCGAAGCGGTTGAGGCCGGGGTAGGCAGGGAGCAGGGCATCTGCCGGGGGCCCGCCTTCGTAGGAAGGGGTCGGATGGGTGGGCCGCAGGTTGGAAAAAGAGCGGATTACCTGCTTTTTATCGTTCAGGACTTCGAGTTTCAGGAGGAGGCTGTCCTTTTTTTCGGGCAAAAAGTACGTGACCCATACCCCGGCGGGCGGGTTTTGGCCGTAGTGGGGGTCGGGGCCCCAGCCCGACACCCCTTCGTCGCTGCGGATGGCTGGTCGGGGGCTGGCCAGGGCGAACTCCCTGCCGGTCACGACGGGGTGTTGCTGCAGGGGGCTCAGGTCGTCGAGGATGAACAAGCCGCGGCCCTCGGTAGAGGCGATGAGGTCGTTGTCGCGGATGTAGAGGTCTGTGATCGGGCAGAGCGGCAGGTTGCGCTGGAAGCGATGCCACAGCTTCCCGCCGTCGTAGGAGAGGTAGAAGCCCCGTTCGGTGCCGGCGTAGAGCAGGCCTTTGCGCAGGGGGTCTTCCCGCACGACGCGCACCGGGTTGTCCTGCCCTATGCCTTCAGTGCAAAGCGTCCATTTTTTTCCGAAGTCTTCGGTTTTGTAGATCAGGGGGCGGTAGTCGCCGAATTTGTAGCGGGTCGCGACGATGTAGGCGGCGGCCGGGTGGTGTGGGGAGGCTTCGATGCAGTGGATCAGGGCTTCGCCCAGGTCCGGGGGGCTGATTTGCTCCCAGGATTGGCCCTCGTTGCGGGTCAGGTGCAGCAGTCCGTCGTCGCTGCCGGCCCATACCACGCCAGGTTGCAGGGGCGAGCAGGCGAGATAGGAGAGGGTGTGATACACTTCTGCCCCGGCGCCTTCATTGGTGAACGGGCCACCGGAGGGGCCGATTTTGGCCGGGTCGTTGCGCGTGAGGTCGGGGCTGATGGCTTTCCAGGACAGGCCGCCGTCTTGCGAGCGCAGCACTTTCTGGGCGCCGTGCAGGAGGATGCCGGGATGGTGCGGGTCGGCGAGCAGCGGGGCGTTCCAGTTGAAGCGGTAGGCCATATCGCGGGCCGGGAGGGCCAGGTTGGGCGCGGGGTAGGCCGTGAGGTCCCGCAGGAGTTTGCTGCCGGGGGAGTACGCGCTGACCTCTCCGAGGTAGGCGCTCGAAAAGACCGGGTCGGGATGCTGCGGGTCAAACGCTGCGAACCCGCTTTCGCCGGGCCCCACTTCGCGCCAGTCCTGGCCGCCGATGCCGGGACCGATGCCGCGGCTCGCGATGGCGATAGTATTGTAGTCCTGCTGTGCGCTGTAGATGTGGTAGGGAAAAGACTTATCAGCTATGACCCGATAGAACTGTCCGGTGGGTTGGTTGTTTTGGGGCGACCAGGATCTGCCGCCGTTGAGGGAGATGGTGGCCCCACCGTCGTTGCCCAGGGCGAGGTAATCCGGCTGCGAGGGGTTGATCCACAGCGCGTGCTGGTCGGAGTGGGGGTTGTCCAGCGGCTGAAACGTTTTGCCCCCGTCAATGGAGCGCAGCAGCGGGGCGTTGAGCACATAGACCGTCTCTTCGTCCTGTGGGTCCACGACGATTTTGTTGTAGTACCAGGAGCGCGCATAGGCGATGCGCTCGGCATAGGTGAGGGCCCAGGTCTGGCCGCCGTTGTCGGAGCGGTACACGCCCCCCTGCTCGGCCTCGACGACGGCGAAGAGGCGGTCGGGGTCGGAGCGCGACACGTCAATGCCCGCCTTGCCCATCGAGGCGGGGAGGCCGCCCGCCATTTTTTCCCAGTTGTCGCCGCCGTCGGACGATTGGTAGAGCCCCGAGCCGGGCCCGCCGCTGCGGATGTACCAGGGGCTGCGCTGGTGGTCCCACAGCGCGGCGTACAGGATGCGGGGGTTGGCGGGGTTGATCGCCAGGTCGGCGGCGCCGGTGCTGGCGTTGACGTGGAGGATGCGCTCCCAGGTGCGCCCGCCGTCCATGGAGCGGTACACCCCCCGCTTGGGGTTGGGCGCGTAGAGCTCGCCTTGCACGGCCACGTACACCACGTCCGGGTTGGTCGGATGGATGCGGATGGCCGAGATGTGGTGGGCGTGGATGAGGCCCGTATGCGTCCAGGTGCGGCCCGCATCCGTTGACTTATAGACGCCGTCGCCCCGCGTCGTCGTGTGGGCGCGCACCGCGTGCTCGCCCGTGCCGGCATACAAGATGTTTGGGTCGGACTCGGACACCGCGATGGCCCCGATGGAGCCCGAAGAAAAGAACCCGTCGGACAGGTTCCGCCACGTCATACCCCCGTCGTCGCTCTGCCATACGCCGCCGCCGCTGGCGCCCATGTAATACGTCAGCGGCTTCTGGCGGACCCCGCAGATGGCCGTGCAACGCCCTCCCCGGAAGGGGCCGATAGAGCGCCACTGCAGCCCGCGGTACAGCGCCTGGTTCAGGATGGGGTAAACCTCCGTCTCCTGGGCGCTCAGCGGCAGCAAAGCCGACAGGGCACACCCGAAATAGAAGACGTATCGCCACATATAATTTCCCTTCATAGTCCCTTTCCCTTTCTTCTGTGTCCAGCACACGCGTTTTGCGAAAACACAACAAGCCTGTACAAAGCTACTCCTTCACGCGCAATAAATCCACTCCCCGGAAGGGGCTTTGTGGCAGATAATCAGTCTATTGTAAAAAATGTACATATATATCATATTTCAAAATATTGATAATCAATTTTTTGTAAAAAAAATACACCAAAGGTGTGTTTTTTGATGTAAACGGCATATTTTTTAATTGAACGGTTGAGGGGATGGAAAATTTTGCC
>CAZSMU010000214.1:0-4655 GCA_964607915.1 uncultured Haliscomenobacter sp. | reverse complement strand
CCGTCTATGATCTGGAATTCTTTGTTGTTAGAGGTTTGGAGGACCAGATACCCCATATAGTGCTCCTGGTCTTCGTCTGACAACAAGGCCCGGATATCCTGCCATAAATCATCCCATTGTTCCGTCTCCCAGGAGTAATCCCGCTGGAATTTGGGGATTTCATACCTTAGGCCGTTCCCCATCAACTGGCGGTACGTCTTGTTCGATGTGCCTTGAATGCCTTTCATCGGTACTGGTTGGTGTGACTATACCTGTCAAAAATAAGGCTTTTTTGGTTTCTGCCCTATGATTGCCGCAACAGTTGCGCTTTTTTAGATAGACAGTAAGCCTGCTTTTTTCCAAATCGAAAAAAAAGGCTATATTTTTAGATTCAAATCGAAAAAAACACCCTTTTTTTTCGATTTGACGGGATTACAAGCCTAAAGGGCGTCCATTTGTTTTTATTTTAACAAATTGTGTTATTTTTGTAAAAAATAAGCACTATGTACACCCGTTTCGTCTTGAGTATTTTTGCCATATTCCTGTTCAACTGCCAGATAGACGAGGGCGCACCGGAGGAATCCGGGAGCCTGCGCGCCTTCAACCTGGCTATGGGCAACCCGACCAACGCCACTGCCGACATCAAGGATGAGAATAACTACCTGATGGAATCCACGCAGTACAGCCTCTCCTATAACCGTTCCCGCGCCATCCCCAACTGGGTGAGCTGGTACCTGGGATCCGCCTGGCTGGGTGCCGTGGACCGGCAGGACGACTTCCGCGCCGACACCCGCCTTCCCACCGGCTGGTACCGCGTACTGCCCACCAACTATAGCGCCTCGGGCTTTGACCGGGGGCACAACTGCCCCTCCGGCGATCGCACCAAAACAGCAGCAGACAACAGCTCCACGTTCCTCATGACCAACATGATTCCCCAGGCACCGGGTAACAACCAGGGCCCCTGGAGCCAACTGGAGCAGTACTGCCGCAAACTGGTCGAACAGGGCAATGAACTGTATATCATCATGGGCAATTACGGCAGCGGAGGAACGGGAAGCGCCGGCTTCAAGGAAAAGATAGCCACCGGAAAAATCACCGTGCCGCGCAGCGTCTGGAAAGTAATCCTCGTACTGCCCAAAGGCAGCGACGATCTCAACCGGGTTAATAAAGACACCCGCGTCATCGCCGTGGATATCCCCAACCGACACGACGTCTCCGGCCTGCACTGGGGCGACTTCCGCGTCCCGGTGGACGATATCGAAAGCGCCGCCAAGGTGAACGTGCTCTCCGCCCTGCCGGAAAATATCCAGGCCGCCATAGAATCCAGAACGGACAAGGGGCCGATCAATTAGTACGGCCTACAGCGAAGGGCGCGCTACACTTTTATAAAGATATTTTTCCGGTACAGCCCCCAGCAACACAGGAACAGTACGGCTACGTTGAAGAGCGCAAAGGCCAGCGAGGCGTTGACAGGGGAAAGAAAGGGGGTGAAAAAGCCTTCATAGAGCCAACCCTTGAGGGTCTGGGCCTCGCCCACCGCATCCTGCCATTTGATGGCCGACAAGAGCTTGGCGAAAATGCCGGACAAGGCAAAGGCAAAGAGTGCGTTGACGCCGTAAATCCGGAAGGGCAGCCCCCATCCCCGGATGCCGCTTATATCCACTACCCAGTAGATCAAGGCGAGGGCGAGTTGCGCCAATCCGCCTGCGTAGAGTACATAGGAGCTGGTCCAGAGGGCTTTGTTGATGGGGAACACGAGGTTCCAGACCTGCCCCAGTACGACGAGCGCCACGCCGCTGATGAGCAGCCATTTGCATTTTTCCATGGGGCGCAGGGCCGAGCGCAGGAGCTCCCCGCTGAGCACACCGACCAGTCCGGTGCCCACCGCAGGGATGGTGCCGAGCAGGCCTTCGGGGTCCCAGGTTTTCGATTGGCTCCATAGGTGGGAGGTACCGAGGATGGCGCGGTCGAGCCACGCCCCAAGATTGGTTTCGGGCTCCAGGTTGGGCGCGATACCGCCGGGGACGGGCACCAGGGCCATGAGACCCCAGTACAGGAGAAGGAGGCCAGCCCCCAGGAGCGCTTGTCCGCGTACCGAAACGTGCAGGAAGATAATCGAAGTAATCCCATAGACGAGCGCGATGCGCTGCAAGACGCCGGGGATGCGCAAGGTACCCAGGTGGTAATGCCCGCTCAACCCGATGACCAGCATGCCCGCAGCAGAGCCCCAGATGAGGTTGCGCAAGAGTCGGTTGCTGCCATGGGCTTCGGAGGCAAAGACGGAGAGCATGAGGACGCCCATGAGGACGTAGTGCACGGTTTGCAGCAGAGGGGTGCCTTCGTATTTAAAGTGGGGGAAAGCGGTCAGGAAGAGGCCCAGTCCGAAAATCGAAAGCGTGCGGCCTCCTATTTTGCGGTACATGGCTTTGGGGTCGTCGCCCTGGTCCTTGCGTTTGCCAAGTGCGATGGCGATAGAGACGCCCACCATGAAGAGAAAAAACGGGAAGACGAGGTCCGTCGGGGTGCAGCCATGCCATTTGGCGTGCAGCAGGGGTGCGTACACATTGCCCCAGTCGCCCGGGTTGTTGACGAGAATCATGCCGGCGATGGTGATGCCGCGGAGGATATCCAGAGAGAGCAAGCGTTGTTGTGGTTCCATGGTTCAGGCGTTGATAGCAACAAATCTAATAGTTTACTTTAACATCGGATATTTTTCTCGGGATCCATACCTGCATGGCGTTCTGGCCGCGGTTGGCCCAGGCGAAGTAGGGAATGGCGGTAACGGTTTTTTCCTTCATAGCCACCGACAGGCCGTCGGGGGCGACGGCGACGGTGGGGACGGAGAAGTTCAGCACGGTCAGGCCGCCGAGGAGTTCGGGTTTGTAGGCTGTAGCGACCGGGGCTTGGTCGGGCAGGATGAGGTTCCAGGCTTGGCCGTCGTTATCGGCGCCTTCCACGCAATAGACCAGGGGCCCGCGCTGCAGGGCTACGCGCCCCTGTGCGGCTTTCACCTCGTCGCGGGCCACGACGCGGCGGACGTCCATGGGCAGATCCACGCTTACGACATCGCCTTTTTTCCACTGCCGGTCGAGGATGGCATAGCCTTTTTCGCTTCGGTAAGGCACTTCTTCCCCATTGATGCGGATAGATACCGGAGTGGCCGATGAGGGTTGCATGAACTGGTACAGCCCGCCGGGCACTGCTTCTGCGCTCGTCCATCCGGGGATGCGCACATGGAGGGAGAAGCGGGTTTTTTGTACCGGGTCAACGGCGATTTGCACATTCCCCTCCCAGGGGTAGGCCGTTTTCATACGAACGGCGACCTGCTGCCCGCCCAGCGTCTGCGTGGTAGTACTGCCGATGAAAAGGTTTACCCAGAGGCCGTCCTGCGACTTGCCGTAGATATAATCGCCCACGGAGGATACGAGCCGTGCGATATTGGCCGGGCAGCACGCAGTGCCGAACCATTCGCGGCGGAAGTGCTGCCCGTTGGAGGCGAGGGGGTTGCCGTAAAAAAAGCGGTCGCCGCTGGCGGAGAGCCCGTCCAATGCCCCGTTGTAGAGGCTTCGTTCGAGCACATCCACGTAGCGGGCTTCGCCCGTGAGGCGGTTCATGCGCTGGTTCCAGAACACCATCCCGACGGAGGCGCAGGTTTCGCAGTACGCCCGTTCATTGGGCAGGTCGTAGTCCGTGCTGAAGCCCTCATTGCTGCCGGAAGAGCCGATACCTCCGGTGATGTACATATTGCGGTGGACGACATCTTCCCAGACGGCCTGCATGGCGCGCATATAGCCTTCATCGCCGGTGATGGCGGCTACGTCGGCAGCGCCGGTGTAGAGGTACATGGCGCGCACCGCATGGCCCGTGATTTGGGTCTGCTGCTTGACCGGCAGTACATCCTGGGCGTAGGCGGTATCGCGCCAGTCGGTCCAGGTATAGCCGACGGCATGGCCGTGGCCGCGCTCTTCGAGCAGCCAGTCGGCCAGTTTGAGGTAGCGGGGTTCGCGGGTGACGTGATACAGTTTGATCAGAGCCAGTTCGAGCTCCTGATGGCCAGTGACCCAATGCCGTTTGCCGGGGCCGAAGAGGGCATCGAAATGGTCGGCGAAGCGGATGGCTACGTCGAGCAGCTTGCGTTTGCCGGTGGCGTTGAAGTAAGCTACGGCAGCCTCGATGAGGTGGCCGCCATTGTAGTCTTCGTGCATGCTCATGTCGGTCCAGCGCTTGTCCATGCCGGTGAGGGTGTAGTAGGTGTTGATATATCCGTCTGGCCGCTGGGCGGCGGCGATTTTGTCGATCCATTCGTCCGCTTTCTTTTCCAGTTCGGCGCTGGGGTGGTTGTTGAGGGCGTACGCGATGGCTTCCAGGGCTTTAAAGACGTCGGAGTCGTCGTAAAAAATACCCTGGAACTGGCCTTCCCGCATACCGGAGGCGACTTCGAAGTTTCGGATGCGCGGCGTTTTGACTTCGGTCTGTTCGATGCACACCGGGACGGTGACGGTGGCTACTTTTTCGAGCCGTGGCTTCCAGAAGGCATCTTCGACGCGCACCTGCGAAAACCCGACGGCCTCGAAGCGCTGCGAGACGGGCTGTGCAAAAGCACCGAGGCCGGACAAGAGGAGGAAAGCAAGGGTAAAAAGGCGCATAACGATTTTTTTAAGGTATGGTGTGGAAAA
>CAZSMU010000213.1:0-4669 GCA_964607915.1 uncultured Haliscomenobacter sp. | reverse complement strand
CCGTTGAGGAACTCTTCCATGGCGATGATGGCCGGGTTGGGCAGGCGCTCATAGAATTTGGAGATTTCGATTTGTTCTTTGTTCTCGCTGATTTCCTCTATGGCATCGGAGCTGATGGCAAACTCTTCGAGCTTGTTGTGCAGCTCGCGCTTGATTTCCACGCTGAGCTGGCGGGCCCGCTTGGTGACGATAGCCAGGGATTCGTAGATGTTGGCCGATTTGTGAGCCAGGGCGTCCATGTTGCGGGCGCGCACGTTGGGGTCCAGGCCCTGTACTTTGTTTTTGATATCAGACATTCTCCAATTGTTTTATTTTAACCATAATTTGTTCGCGGGTCGCTTCGAGTTCTCTTTTGTAAGAGGACTTGGGGAAGCGGTACAGGAACTCATCAATGTACTTTTTCGTATCTTCATAACGCTCTTTGCGCTTTTCCAATATGCTGTTTTCGGCGCGCAGGTAGGCAGCGCGGTAAATCATGTAGCGCACTTCCTCTGCCTGGTCCGTTTCCGGGAAGTCTTTGAGCAGGTTTTCGAAGGAGTTCATAGCGGATTGGTACTGCCGGATGTGGAAGTACAGTTTGCCTTCTTCGTAGGCCTTGCGTTCTAATTTAGCGCGCATCTCATCAATGAGCCGGTTGCACTCTTCCGCCCGCTTGCTTTCGGGAAACAGCGTGATGAAGTTTTCCATATCGGCAATAGCGGTCATGGTGGGGCCCTGGTCCAGGCGGAAGTTGGGCGAGAGGAGGTAGTTGGAGTAGGCAGCCATGAACTCGGCCTCTTCGCGCAGCGGGCTTACCGAGTAGGTCTGCGAAAACGTTTTGAAATGGGTGACGGCGAGGATGTAGTCCTCCATGTGGTAGAAGGTATAGGCGTATTTGAAGAAAATATCCTCTCCTTCTTTGCGGGCGCGGAAGCTGCTCAGGATAAGCTCATAAAGGGTTTGAGCCTTCTGGTACTCCTTTTCCTGAAAATAAGCCTGTGCTTTTTCGTAGAGAACCTGAGGGTCGCCGCTGGTGCGGATTTTCTCAAACTCGCTCTTGCAGGCGGTCCCTGCGAGCAGGAGGGCGCATGCAAGGGCAATGCTTTGGGCACTGCGCCAGAACGTGCCGACGCCTTTTTGGGCGGCCAGGATGTTAGGTTTTGTCCGAATGTCTCTCATAAGCCTGCAAAAGTACTGGTTTCTAATTTTTTTCGCAAAAGTATTTTATGGACGTCGAAAAAGTGGCTTTGGTTGGTTAGGCTGGTTGCGAGGGGTAAAAGGCCTTTTTTACCACCAATCTACCGCTCCGATTCCATCAGCATGATCGCGGCCAGTTGATCTATGGCGTCCCAGAGGTACTGGATGCGCAGGTTTTCGTTCTCGGAGTGTTGGTTGCTGTCGTGGTTGGTGATGCAGAGGTTGACGATTTTGGCGTCGAGGTATTTTTCAAACAGGTAGAGCGGCAGGCTGCCGCCGGCGGTGGGTTGCACCAGTACATTTTTTGAAGTCGCCGACTGTACAGCGCGGACGACACGCCCGGAGGCGGGCAAATCGAGGGGGGTGCGCTGGGCGTTGTAGCCCCCTTCGCCCATAGTGAGTTTGGCTATTTTTTCGTACTGGAGGCGCTCGGCATCGCTGGGGTCCCGGTCGAGGAGGTAGTAGCCCTGGTCGCGGATATGCTGGCGCAGGCGCTCGATTTGGCGGAGGTAGTCGGTGCCCAGCACCTGCCGGAGGTCCAGGGTGGCATCGGCGTGGGTAGTGATGACGTTGCTGGCTTTTTCCCCGGCGTCGGCACAGCGGATACCATTGATATTGAGGGAGGGCAGCTCATAGGCTTCGAAGAGGGTACGGCCTCCTTCGGGGGCTTTGATGCCGAGTTCCCGCTTCATTTGTTCATCGGGCGCCGGCAGTTTGGCGAAGGCCTGCTTTTCCGATTCGGTAAACGGGATGAGGTCATCGTAATAGCCCTTGACGAGTATGCGCCCGTTGGCGTCTTTCATGCTGGCCAGGAGCTGTGCCATGAGCAGGCAGGGGTTGGGAGCCCAGTTGCCGTAGTGGCCGCTGTGCAGGGGGCGTTTGGGTCCATAGACCGTGAGATCTACGTTGACGTCGCCGCGCACCCCAAAATCAATAAGCGGCAAGCCCGACTGGTGTACGGGGCCGTCGGCGATAATCCACAGGTCGCCCTGGAGGAGGTCTTTGTGCTTTTCCAGGATTTCGCCGAGGTGGAGAGAGCCGATTTCTTCTTCCCCTTCAAAAAAGAACTTCAGGTTACAAGCCGGTTTCAGGCCGCTTTTTGTCAGGGCGTCGTACGCCTGTATGATGGCCATGACGCCCGACTTATCGTCGGCGCTGCTGCGGCAGGATATCCGCCAGTCGGGGTTTATGGCGCTGCCTTTGGCCGGGAAGGGCAGAACAGTGCCGCCTTTGTCCACCGGGGCGCTCAGGAGAAGAGGTACAAAAGGCTTTACAGCAGGGTGCCATTTTTCCGGACTCACCGGCTGCCCGTCGTAGTGGGCGTAAAAAAGAATGGTCTCGGTGGCGCCGGGGCTAAGCACCTCTCCGTACACGGCTTTGGGCGTACCCGGCGTGCGGGAATCGAGCAGGCGGGTCTGAACCCCCCTTTTTTGCAACATGGCCTCAATAAATGCCGCGTTGCGTGCTATGTTGGGCTTGTCGGAGGCGTGGTTGGGGATGGCCAGGAACTCGAAGTATTCGCTCAGGATAGCGTGTTCGTTGGCACTGCGGAACTGGCGCACCTTTTCCACGGGCGTCTGTGCGCAAAGGCAAAAGGCGGCGAAGCCGAAAAAGAGGGTGTGGAGAAATTTCATGGCAGTCTGATTTTTTTTTACGGGAAGGATTCCCGGTTCGCGTAGAGATATATCCTGTTTATGCGATTGCATTCGCAAAAATAACGGTATTTTTGCGAATACAATCGCATAAATGATAGAGAGACTACTGGAAAAGACTATCCAAGAGCGGCTTTTCAAAGGGAAGGCAGTATTGCTCATGGGCCCTCGCCAGACGGGAAAGACGACGCTGCTGAAGGCTTTGTTCGCGGGGAACCCCGGCGTGAAGTGGCTCAACGGCGACGATCCGGAAACGCGTCTGGTATTGGAAGAGGTCACGGTGGCCAAGTGGAAGCGCATTTTAGGAAAGGATAAAGTACTGGTACTCGACGAGGCCCAGCGCATCGCCGACATTGGCTTAAAAATAAAACTCATCACCGACCAGATTCCGGATGTACAAGTAGTGGCATCCGGCTCCTCGGCATTCGAGTTGGCGAGCAGGTTCAACGAGCCCCTCACCGGTCGAAAGTGGGCCTTTCACTTGTTCCCGCTCTCTTATGCGGAAATGGAGGCCCACCACGGGTTTTTAGAAGAATACCGGCATATCCCGGACCGCCTGGTATATGGCTCCTACCCGGAAATAGTAAACCATCCGGGGGAGGAACAAGCGAGGCTTACCCAGTTGATGGACAGCTTTTTATACAAGGATATACTCATGTGGGAACGCATCCAGAAGCCGGAAAAGCTCACCCGGCTGCTGCAGGCCCTGGCCTACCAACTGGGGAACGAGGTCTCTTACCAGGAGCTGGGCCAGATCGTGGACCTCGACCATCAAACCATCGAAAACTACATCACCTTGCTGGAGCAGGCGTTTATCATTTTCCGACTTCCGCCGTTGAGCCGGAACCTGCGCAAAGAGCTCAAGCGGAAGCGAAAAATATACTTTTACGACAACGGCCTGCGCAATGCCGTGATCGCACAGTTCCAGCCGATAGAGCTGCGGCAGGACATCGGCGCCTTATGGGAAAACTGGCTTATCAGCGAGCGCAAAAAATTCCTGCACTACCGGGGCCTGTACGCCAATACCTTTTTTTGGCGCACCCAGGACGGACAGGAGATTGACTACGTCGAAGAACGCGACGGCAAGATGTGGGCCTATGAAATGAAATGGTCGCCCAAGGCCAAAGTATCGTTTTCCAGGACCTTTACCAACGCTTATCCCGAGCACGAATGCAAGGCCATACACCGCGATAACTTCTACGAGTGGCTGTCGGAGTAGCCTTTGCGACTCGCAGCGTGGATGGGGTACTTTTCCGGACTCACCGGCTGCCCGTCGTAGTAGATGGTTTCCCGCGCAACAAGTGTAATATATTGAAGACCAATAAAGTACCCTATCTCCGATACATTTCCCCTAATTTTTCTTGCTAAAAAAGGGGGAAAACACTACCTTGGAAGAGGTTTTTTGAAAAGAGCATTTGACCGGTTATCGCAACACCACGCCGCGCAGAAGCCCCGGCTTCCAGGTGCCGGTCTGTCGAGGTATAAGGCAGCCTATGTCGCCATAGTCAGCGCTGCTGAAGGGCCGTTCTCGGTTTAAAAGAAATTAAATATAAAGTTAGTTTCTATATCTTAGGGTCAAAAAAGTTGGATAATAGATACCATACTCAGCAAGGTAAAAGTAGGTCTGGACGGGATAAAAGATCACAGGATGCAATCGGGCAACCTTCAGCACACGCTTGGGGACACGCTGATGAGTGCATTCGCGATGTTCCATCTGAAAGACCCATCGCTGTTGGTGTTTCGGTAGCAGCTGGATGAGCGCTGGTCCAATATGGGGGGAAGCTCACTATGCTCTGGATTCGACCACTGTCGAACTTTGTCTGGACGTGTTTTGGTGGGCC
>CAZSMU010000212.1:0-4758 GCA_964607915.1 uncultured Haliscomenobacter sp. | reverse complement strand
ACGCAGGAGTTGTTTTTTGCGCCGTATGTCGGTTGATTCTTCAGTTTAACCTTATTTAACCTTAAATCTACCCTGCTTAACCGACAGAGATAGCGGACAAGCCTATCTTTGCGACGTTAACAATCAATCTGCATATTTATGAAATCTTTTATTTCGACTTTTTTGTTAGTCCTGCTCTTCGGCGGCGCAGCGTTTGCGCAAAATAAAGCTGCCGTCGTCAAAGGAAGAGTGTTGGACAATAAGGACCAGCCCCTGCCCATGGCAACGGTCATGCTCCTCCAGGCCAAGGACTCCGTGCTGAGCACGTTTGGCATGAGCGACGACAAGGGGGCGTTCGCCCTCCAAAAAACAGGCAAAGGGGAATATATCCTCCAAATCACCTTCCTGGGCTTTCAGAACTTCCAGAAAGCGGTGTCCATCACCGGGATAGAAGAAAGCATAGAAATCGGCGATGTCAAACTGGACGAACAGAGCGAACTGCTCTCTGAGGTGGTGGTGCAAGCCGAAGCCAATCCGCTGAATATCAAAAAGGATACCATCGAATACAACGCAGTGGCGTTCAAGACCCAACCAAATTCGGCGGTAGAGGAACTCCTCAAAAAACTCCCCGGCGTGGAAGTCGAATCCGATGGCACCGTCAAGGCACAGGGGGAAAACGTGACCCGTATCCTCGTGGACGGCAAAGAGTTCTTCGGCCGCGACCCCAAGATGGCGACGCGCAACCTCCCCGCCGATGCGGTGGATAAAGTACAGATCTTCGACAAGCTCTCCGACCAGGCTGAATTTTCAGGGGTGGACGACGGCAATCGCGAAAAAACCATCAATATCTCCCTGCGCGAGGACCGCCGCCGCGGGTACTTCGGCACCGCAACGGCCGCCGGGGGTTCTGCCCCCGACCTGCCCTCCAGCGATGCAGGGCGCTTCGAAGGCAAACTGAGCATCAACCGCTTCAGCAAAAACCAACAGTTCTCCATCCTCGGCATGGCCAACAATACCAACCAGGAAGGTTTTACCATGGATGAATTCTCCGGCTTCACCGGCGGCGGTGGTGGTGGTGGGATGGTTTTCATGCGCGGCGGCGGCGGTGGTGGTGGCGGTGGCTTCGGCGGCGGCAACTCCTCGGGCGTCCCCATCGCAGGCGGACCGAGTACCGGCTTCATCAAAACCTATGCGGGCGGCTTGAACTACAACCGCAGCTTTGGGAAAAAAACCGACTTTCAGGGCAGCTACTTCTTCTCCCTGGCCGACCGCAGCTTCGACAGGACCAGCTACCAGGAAAATTTCCTGAACAACAGCAGTTTCTTCACCGATGCAGCCAGCAACCAAAGCACGGTCATGGGAAGCCACCGCGTCAACGCAACCATCGAACACAAACTCGATTCCTCGCAGAATATCCGCATCGTCTCGCGCACCTCGTTCTCCAACTCGGACTACGACCTCCAAAGTCTGACCAAAAACCTGCGCGGCTCATCTCAGTCCCTAACCAACCAGAGCGTCCGCGACAATACCTCGAACGGCAATAATTTCAGCACGAATACGAATATGCTGTACCGCAAGCGCTTCGGCAGACGCGGCAGAAACCTGTCGGCCAACTTCACCCTCGTGGCGGGGAACGACAACTCCGACGGCTATAACAATTCGTACAACAGCTACTACACCGGCAGAGCATATACCGACACCATCAACCAGAACTTTTTGCAGGACAACAACCGCCTGAACTACGGCGCACGCCTGTCTTACGTAGAACCCGCCGGGAAAAACCAGTTCCTGGAGATGACCTACGACTACCAAGTCAATAACAACGACTTCAACCGGGAGGTGTATGACTACTTCGACCTGCTGGAGCCGCAGCTCAACCGCAACCTCACCAACCAGTACGAGGTGGCGTTCAGCTACCACCAGGGCGGCTTGAACTGGCGCCTGGCCAAAGAAAATTTCAACGCTTCCATCGGGGCCAACTACCAGCAAAGCCTGCTCGACGGCACCCTGCTGCTCAGCGAAACGGAAATCCGCCGGGAGTTCTCCGCCCTGCTGCCCAACTTCCGCGCCCGCTGGCAGTTCGGTACCTCCAAGTTCCTCAACCTGGACTACCGCACCAACATCAACGCGCCTTCCATACAGCAACTCCAGCCAATCGTGGACAACACCAACCCGCTCAGTATCTATGAGGGGAACCCGGAACTGAAACCGGAGTACTCCCACTCGGCCAACCTGCGCGTGGGCTCTTTTAACCAGTTCTCATTCACCAATATCTTCGGCTTCCTGAGCTTCACCTATGGCAAAGACCGTATCCGCAACGCACAGACGATTGACGAAAATTTCGTGACGACCACCCGCCCCGTCAACGTGGACGACGACTACCGCGTAAACAGCAACTTCTCCTTCGGCACCCGCGTGCGCCCGCTCAAAACCAATTTCAATATTGACCTGGGCTACAACTGGAACCGCGGCATCACCTTTATCAACGGCACCTCCAACTGGACGACCACCAGCGTGCCCAACGTCGGCCTGCGCGTGGAAAACTACCGCAAAGAGTTTATTGACTGGTCGCTGTCGGCCCGCCTGCGCTATACGCACACTACCTACGATGTCGCCTCCGAACAAAACCGGGATTTCATCAACCATACCTATACCGCAAACCTGATGAAAGCGCTGCTGAAGAAAAAACTCACCCTCGGCACCAACCTTAACTACGCCGTCTATACGGGTATCACCGACGACTTCAACACGGATATCCCGATTTGGAACGCATATGTCAACGTGCTGTTCCTCAAGGGAGATAAAGGGCAAATCCGCTTCTCTGCATACGACCTGCTCAACAAAAACCAGGGCATCAACATCGTCAACGAGCTGAACTACGCGCTGAACGAACGGACCTTGTCCCTGGGCCGCTACTTCACCGTCGGGTTCACCTACGCACTCAGAAGCCTGGGCGGAGGTGCACCGCAGCGCTCCGGCCCCTCGTTCATCATGCCGAATTAAACTGCGGCGAGGGTGCGACAAAAGAGAAAATAGGCCTTTTTTGACGCTTCGTTAATCTCCCTCGCCACAAGCCTAATCTATATCAAAACATGCAAAAGGGGTGGTGTAAAAGACATTTTACACCACCCCT
The DNA here is from genome assembly GCA_964607915.1 of uncultured Haliscomenobacter sp. GTDB lineage: Bacteria > Bacteroidota > Bacteroidia > Chitinophagales > Saprospiraceae > JADJPL01. The sequence continues at coordinate 1,646 of CAZSMU010000212.1, read as the reverse complement.
TTTGCATGTTTTGAGCCTTTTTTTTTCCAAAAAAGGCGAAACAAGTCTAAAAAAATATAATTTTAAGCCAAAGCACCTAAAGCAAGCTTTCTATTACTAACCACAAAATTGTCATGCTCATGGGATTGGGATTATTTGATGTACTTTTATTCCTTTCGTTTTTTGCGATAGTCATCGGGGTCAGTATGTATAAGAGCCGGCACGAGACTTCCGGGGAAGACTTCTTCCTCGCGGGGCGCGGCCTGCTTTGGCCTATGATTGGCATCTCGCTCATTGCCGCCAATATTTCTACCGAACAGATCGTCGGCCAGGCGGGGCAGGGTGCGGGGACGGTAGGCCTGGCCGTGGCCAGCTACGAGTGGATGGCTGCCGTGACGCTCGTCATCGTAGCCTTCATCTTCCTGCCGCGCTTCCTGCGCAGCGGCATCTATACGATTCCGGAGTTCCTGGAATACCGCTACCACGCGAACGCGCGTCTGATCATGGCGGTCTATATGATCATCATTTACGTCGGCGTGACGCTGGCCGCCGTCATCTACGGCGGAGCCCTGACTATGAAAACGCTCTTTGGCATGGACCTTTCCCTGGCTGCCTGGGGAATCGGCATCATTGCAGCGCTCTATACGACCTGGGGCGGATTGAAGGCCGTCGCCTGGGCCGATCTTTTCCAGGGTACGGCGATCATCGTAGGTGGAGTCATCACGATGGTCATCGGCTTTCAGGCGGTCGGTGGCTGGGAGAGCTTCGCTACGTATAACGCGGATCGCCTGCACATGATCCTGCCCGCTGACGACCCCGTGCTGCCCTGGACGGCCCTTGTAGTGGGTTTGTGGATTCCCAACCTCTATTACTGGGGCTTGAACCAGTACATCACGCAGCGTACCCTGGCGGCCAAGTCCCTGCACCAGGGGCAGATGGGTATCCTTTTTGCAGCCTTCATGAAGCTGGTTCTTCCGTTCGTCATCATCTTCCCGGGCATCATAGCCTACCAGTTGTACGCCGACCAGATGGAAAACCCGGACGCAGCCTATCCGCTGCTGATTAAAAATCTGATCCCTGAGGGGTTGCGCGGGTTTATCTTCGCATCATTGGCCGGGGCAGTTATCAGCACCCTGGCCTCCATGCTCAACTCCGCCTCGACGATTTTCACCATGGACTTATACAAGCGCTTCAAACCCGACGCGTCTCAAAAGGATTTGGTGAAAAGCGGGCGTATGGCCACGGTATTCTTCGTGATCATCGGCTGTATCGTCGCTCCGCTGCTGGGCGATCCGCGCTTCAAGGGGCTGTTCAATTTTATCCAGGAATTCCAGGGGTATATCTCTCCGGGCATCCTGGCGGCGTTCCTCTTTGGCATCATCGTCAAGCGCGGCCCCGGTGAAGCCGGCCTCGCCGCCCTGGTGCTCAGCCCGGTCCTGTACGGCGTATTGGCGTTCGCCTTCCCCGAGCTGGCCTTCCTGAACCGCATGGCGGTCACCTTCGGAATCATCATAGCCGTGATGGGCATCATCACCGCTGTAAAGCCACTGGCTGCCCCGCGCGAACTGCCCGTGCGCGAAGACATGGACATGACCCAGAGCGGTGCTGCCCACGTTGTGGAACTGGTTTATCGGATCACGAATTGGCGCAAGGGTATGAGACTGTCG
>CAZSMU010000211.1:0-4768 GCA_964607915.1 uncultured Haliscomenobacter sp. | reverse complement strand
ATCTTCTGCATCGGGATGGTACCCGGATCCGCTCCTCGCCCTTCCCTCCAAAGATATACCCGCTTTTGATAATCAACCTGTTTGGATTAGTGTGCCGATTCCGCTGGGAGCGGTACCGGGCACTTATCAGGCCAGCATTGTATTTACGGGAAAATCAGGCGGAAAAGTGTTTCGGATAGAAAAAACAATCGAGATCAAGGTGTATCCTGCCCGTATTAGCGGGCAATCGCTGTGGGTCACCAACTGGTGGTTCGCCAATCCCGACCAGCTCCGGCAGATGAACCGGGGACAAGAAGTTCCCCGATACTCCGATCGCTACTGGGAAATCATCCGGGTTTTCGCGCGCAACATGAAGGCATACAGACAGAATGTAGCCATGATATCGCCGCTCGAATTGACTTCTTTTGCAAAAAAAGAAGGAGTCTATACATTCGATTTTTCCAATTTTGACAAAACGGTTGGAATATTCCGGGAGGAGGGCGGTATCCAGCGGGTGGAAGGGGGGCACCTCGGCGCTCGCTTAGAGGGCTGGGACAGTCCCTTCGGGCTCAGTGTTCCGGTGTGGTCAGGCGAAGCATACAAGCTGGAGCTGTTGCCGCTCGAAGATTCGCGTACCAGGGACTTCTACAAGCAGTTCATCCCGGCATTCATGGCGCATTTGAAGGAGCGCAACTGGAAAGACGGATATATCCAACATATTGCAGATGAGCCTATTCAAAGTAATATCGAGTCCTATCGCCAGATTTCGGCGTTCTTGTATCCCCTGTTGGAGGGAACGCCGGTCATTGAGGCCAACCATGCGTCGAGCCTGGATGGGAGCATAGACGTATGGGTGCCGCAGCTCAACTTCCTGCGCGATGATTTTGCCTTTTACCAGGAACAACAACGCAAAGGGAAAGAAGTGTGGTTCTATACCTGTTTAGCGCCCCAGGGCAATTTTGCCAATCGTTTTGTCGAACTGCCCCTGCTCCAAACCCGTCTCCTGCACTGGATCAACTACCGTTTTGGCATCACCGGGTACCTGCATTGGGGCTATAATTGCTGGGGCTGCAGCCCGTGGAATAAAGATCCATACGGAGACGTATCCGGTATCATAGAGGTCAGTTGCAACGTACTGCCCGGGGGGGATACGCATATCGTCTATCCCGATTACATGCGCCTGAACAGCTCCATCCGCCTCGAAGCGATGCGCGACGGTATCTGCGATTATGAACTGCTCCAGATGCTTGGTAAAAAAGACCCGGATTTTGCCAAAACGCTGGCCGGAACGGTGGTCGCCGGCTTTGAATTGTACGATGGCAATGTCGAAGCCTTCCGCAGCCGGAGAATCAAAATGCTGGAAAAATTAAGCGATTGATAACCAAATAAAGTTTTAATCATGGTAAAAAAAACACTTAAAATCCTTGCTGCGGTGCTGGGCGTACTATTTCTCGCCCTTTCGTCCCTAAACGTATATGGGCTCTACCTTACGCGTAAATTGCCTTGGCAGCACCCAGTTTTTGATACGGTGCGTCCCCCTGATCCCGGGAAAATTGGTTCCAAAGGGGTTTTGATTTTCACAAAGACCAATGGGTTTCGGCATACGGAGTCTATCAAAGTGGGTACGGAGAAGTTCCAGGAGATAGGCAACGAAAAGGGGTGGGACGTGGTGGCCACGGAGAATGGGGCGTTTTTCAACGAGGACTACCTCTCGCGCTTCAAAGTGGTGGTGTTTCACTGTACTACGGGAGATGTGTTGACCCCGGAGCAGGAAGCAGCGCTCAAAGGGTTTGTAGAGGGCGGCGGAGGGTTCGTGGGCATCCATTCTGCGTCGGATACTGAATATTCATGGGAGTGGTACGGCAATCTGGTAGGGGCGTATTTCAAGAGCCACAGCATGCGCCCGCACATGCCGGAGGCCACTATTGTCACCGAAGACGGCAAACACCCGACCACGCGTCACCTTCCGCCAACCTGGAAAAGGGCGGACGAATGGTACAACTTCAACCGAAACGTGCGGGGCATGGGAGATATCCATGTACTCGCCTCCCTGGACGAAAGTACCTACGATGTGGGGGAAACCGGGGGCATGGGAAAAGACCATCCTATCAGTTGGGTGAACAAAGCGGGCAAGGGAAGGGTGTTTTATACCGGCATGGGCCATGCAGGGGCTATTTTCGGAGAGTCTCTGGCACTGGAACACTTGACCCGCGCTATTGAGTGGGCCGGAAAATTTTAGACTCAAGGCAAAGTATGGACGAAAAAAGGGCTTTTTTACCTCTTTATGATTGTCCCTGCAAAAAGTCTTTTGAACGGTTTTGATCAGAGGGTATCTTTTTAGCGTATTTTTTCTATGTTTGCAGACCCAAAATGATTAGACGAATTGAGAGAGGTCAACGAGGCGTGAAAAGGCTATTTTCCACCTGTGCTCTTGCAAGCAGTCCATTATTCACACACGATTATTCGCTATGAACACGCTTTATTGGATTATTCAGGTCGTACTGGCTGTCATGTTCGGCTTGGCCGGTGCGGTCAAGGCGACGCAACCGATAGAAAAACTGGCGCCCAATATGCCTTGGGTAAACGATTATTCCAGCCAGATGGTCAGGTACATCGGCATCGCGGAGATACTGGGAGCAGTGGGGTTGATTTTGCCCTACGCAACCGGAATTCTGCCCTGGTTGACGGGCCTTGCAGGCCTTGGCCTGGCCGCCATTATGGTTATGGCAGGCCTCTACCATTACCGCAGAGGGGAAAAACAGGCCGTGATTATCAACGCGGTATTGTTCATCCTGTCGCTGGAAGTCGCCCTTTACCGGATGTTCTAGGAAAAAGGGGGATTACCCCTTTTTCCTGGCTACATAAAACAAATCGAAGCAGCTATCGTCGGCTTCCCCGAGATAATAATCCTCCCTGGTGATTTCGCTCACCAGGGAGTTGTTGTTTTTAAGCAGTTTCCTGCGATTCATCCGGTTGAGGATGTCGTAGGGGATTTGTAGCAGTTGCCGTGGCAATCGGTACTGGAGGTTCAGGAAATCGAACCGGGTGATGGCTTCTACGGAAGCCTTATTTTTGGCGTAGTAGGCCATGATCTTTTCGTTGCCAAGAACGCCGGAGGCTTCTACGGAATCGAAGTGCTTCAGCAGAAGTGTCTTTAGTTCCGGCACCGTGTATTCTCTGACGTGCCAGGGGTTGCGCGTGAGGGACATTTTCCGGTTGGGAGTGGTCAGGATAAACTTTCCGCCCGGTTTGAGCACCCGGTGTATTTCCTGTACGAACAGGTTATCGTTTTCAATATGCTCGATGACCTGAAACGAAATGACAAAATCAAAACTACCGTCTGGAATACCCGACAGAGGAGGAATGGTCATGCGAATGAATTCGACGTTGTTCCTGCGCTGGATTTCCTGACTAGTGAGGATGGCGGGCTCAAATTTGTCGAGGGTGACAAAGCGCTCGGTCTGGTCGGCGATAGCCCCGATGCCGTATCCGCTGCCGGTGCCTATTTCCAGTACCTGGCCGGACACGAGTTTTGCCGCTTCGAGATACGCTAATATAGAGCGTTGAAAGACATAGTTATCAGACAAGTCATGTTGCGATACTCGTTCTGCCGTCTGTAGGAGTTGCATAGAAATGAGTTGGGTCCGATGGGTTAATGTACTTCATCGCGGCAGAGGCCCACGATAGTATGGAATACGTCGTGTGCCTTATTGAGTGCCTCGGTGACGGTCTTGTCGTCTGCTTTTTGCTTTACGAGTTTGTGTACCGTTTTAGCCTGCGCAATCAGTGCTTTGGTAGAGGTATTGATGTTCGGGGTATTGAATTCGGCGGGCTTTTTTGAATCGGGGAGCGCGAGGGCTTTTTCCACCATTTCCCCACTGCGGGTGCGGATGGGCTCCAGATTGCCTTCTTCGCTGGGATGGAAGGTTTCCGACATGACTTTGTGAAATGCCTTCATCTCAGCCCACTCGTCGAACAGGCCTTTGCGGCGCTTCATCCCCTCTGTGAACCGCTTGCTGACCTCGGTCCAGTTGACGACATTCCAAATACTGGCCAGGTAGTCGCCGCGTTTGTTCTGGTACTTCAGATAATAGGCGTGTTCCCAAACGTCAATACCCAGTATGGGATACCCTTTTACAGGGGCGATGTCCATGAGCGGGTTGTCCTGGTTGGGGGTAGAGCAGACCTCCAGTTTGCCATAAGGGCTTACGACCAACCAGGCCCAGCCAGAGCCAAAGCGCGTAGCCGCTGCCTGGTTCATGAGGTTTTTCAAGCTGTCCAGCGAGGTAAATGTATTGGTGATTGCCTTGGTTAATTCTGCAGATGGTTGTGTGTTTTTCTCCGGGGTGAGTACGCTCCAGAACAACTCGTGGTTGTAGTGCCCTCCCCCGTTGTTGCGCACGGCTTCCGGGAATTTGGAAATACCGGCCAGTATTTTCTCCAGGTCCATACCAGCTGCCTCGGTGCCGGTCAAGGCTTTGTTCAGATTGTTGATGTAGGCCGTATGGTGCCTGGAAAAGTGAATTTCCATGGTTTGGGCATCAATATAGGGTTCCAGCGCATTGTACGCGTAGGGGAGAGGCTTTTGGGTAAATTGTGCAGACAAGCCCTGGACGGCAAACAAGCAGCACAGGAAAAGGAAGTGAATAGAAACTCTCATGTCAGAAATGGATTTTTTGGATAATAAGTCTGTGTAAGTAACTCTGAAACGCATGGCGCAGAACCTTGGTTCAATAGACTTGTTGCGAGGGGGATCATCGAAGGGTCAAAAAGGCCCTTTTCTTCCCAC
>CAZSMU010000210.1:0-4783 GCA_964607915.1 uncultured Haliscomenobacter sp. | reverse complement strand
TGAGGGCTATACACATAGCAGCCCTTCGGGCAGCGATAAGACTTTTTACACACCCCCAGGAAAATAATCTTACCTGCACCGCATTTCGGTCCATCCAACTGCCTGAAAGGCAGTTATGTCTATAGCCCGCGACGCACCCGGAAAAATCCCGCTGCCCGAAGGGCTGCCATGCCTATAGCCCCCACCGTAGCACGGAAAAATCCCGCTGCCCGAAGGGCTGCCATGTCTATAGCCCGCACCGCGCCCGGAACCATCCCGCTGCCCGAAGGGCTGCTATGTCTATAGCCCGCATCGCCAGGGTATTTACATAACTGCCTGTCAGGCAGTCTGACGGGGGTGGCACACCGGGGCTATACACATAGCTGCCCGTCGGGCAGCAAAAAAATAATCCCACCCGCACCGCAGACACAACCTATCCCGCTGCCCGAAGGGCTGCCATGTCTATAGCCCGCACCGCTGCCCGGAACCATTCCGCCGCCCGAAGGGCTGCCATGCCTGCAGCACGGAAAAATCCCGCTGCCCGAAGGGCTGCTATGTATCTAACCTCATCGCCAAGGTATTTACATAACTGCCCGTCAGGCAGTGGGATGGTGCCGGGCCGCATCGCGGGCTATACACATGGCTGCCCGTAGGGCAGCGGGTTAGGGCGTTTCTGCATCGCGGGCTATACACATAGCAGCCCTTCGGGCAGCCGGATATGCCAGGCTGCGGTGCAGCTATAGACATAGCAGCCCGTCGGGCAGCCGGATATGCCGGGCAGCGATGGTACCTTTTACCTCAACCCCTCCATATTTTAACTCCAATTGTTTTCCCTCAAATTACCCGCACATCCGGAAAAAAACTTATGTTTGGTTTCAAACATACCCTCGGCAAACAGACTAGCAAAACGCATGCGCATGTACCTCTTAGGCTATGATATCGGCAGCTCTTCCGTCAAAGCTGCCCTGGTGGATCAGGAAAGCGGCTGGGCAGCAGGGGTCGTCCAGTACCCGCCCACCGAAATGCCCATCCAATCCCCCCACCCCGACTGGGCAGAGCAGGACCCGGAACACTGGTGGGAAAATGTATGCACCGCTACCCGTATCCTGTTGGAAAAAACAGGGGTGGACCCCGCCGCCATACAAGGCATCGGCATCTCCTACCAAATGCATGGCCTCGTAAGCGTGGACGAAGACGGAAAAAGCGTGCGGCCCGCCATCATCTGGTGCGACAGCCGCGCCGTGGAAACCGGAAACCGGGCCTTCAAAGAAATGGGCGAAACGGCCTGCCTCCACCACTTGCTCAACTCGCCAGGCAACTTCACCGCCTCCAAACTCAAGTGGGTCAAAGACCACGAGGCAGCCCACTACGCCCGCATCCGCAAAGTCATGCTGCCCGGCGATTTCATCGCCCTGCGCCTGAGCGGCGAAACCCTCACCACCCCCAGCGGCCTCTCTGAAGGCATCCTCTGGGACTTCCAACGCAACCAGCTCGCCGACCAGGTGCTGCAGTATTTTGGGTTCGACGCCGCCTTGTTTCCCGACGTAGTGCCCACTTGTTCCCTCCAGGGCAGGGTGAGCCCGGAAGCGGCGCTCGCCACGGGCCTGAAAGCAGGTACGCCCATCGGCTACCGCGCCGGCGATCAACCCAACAACGCCCTGTCGCTCAATGTACTCAACCCGGGAGAAGTCGCCGCAACAGGCGGCACTTCCGGCGTGGTCTATGGCGTCGTGGACCGACCGGCCTTCGACCCGCTCTCCCGCGTCAACGGGTTCGCCCACGTCAACCACCGCGCTGAAACGCCCCGGATCGGGATTCTGCTGTGCATCAACGGGGCCGGTATCCTCTACAGTTGGCTTCGACAATACGTAGGCCACGCGGGTATCTCCTACCCGGAAATGGAAGCCATCGCCGCCTCAGCACCCATCGGCTCCGACGGCCTGCGCATCCTGCCTTTTGGCAACGGAGCCGAACGCATGCTCGAAAACCGAAACCCCGGCGCTTCCATCCTGAACCTACACTTCAACCGGCACGGACAACCCCACCTCTTCCGCGCCGGATTGGAAGGCATCGCCTTCGCGTTCGCGTACGGAGTTGCCATTTTGAAGGATATGGGGCTCAAGCCAAACGTCCTCCGAGTCGGAAACGACAACCTTTTTCAATCGTCCGTATTTTCAGAAACCGTAGCCCAGCTGCTCGACTGCCGCATCGAAGTGGTGGAAACGACCGGCGCCATCGGCGCCGCCAAAGCCGCCGGCGTAGCCACCGGTAGCTACGCCTCGCTCCCGGAAGCCCTCGGAAGTACCCATGTCAAGAAGACCTTTGAACCCAGCGGGAGTCGGGAACCCTACCTGGAGGGGTACGAACGATGGCGGGACGACCTGTTGAAGGGGTGAGTTCAGCAGCCTTTTCTCACGCATTCATTTTTCAAAAACACGCACACAACCATGACTACCTTGCCTACTCAAACGCTAACCTTGACTGCCGGCGACCGCGAATACTTCAAAGGCATCGGCCGAATCCCCTTCGAAGGACCGGAAAGCGATGCTCCGCTGGCTTTCCGCTGGTACGACGAACACCGCATCGTACGCGGCAAACCCATGCGGGAACACCTGCGCTTCGCCGTCGCCTGGTGGCACTCCTTCTGCGGCACCGGCGGCGACCCCTTCGGCGCACCTACGAAGCGATTCCCCTGGCTGGATGCCACCGACCCCCTCCGGCAAGCCCGCGACAAAATGGACGCCGGCTTCGAGTTCATCACCAAAATGGGGATTCCATTCTACTGCTTCCACGACTTCGACCTCGTGGAAGAAGGAGCCAGCCTCGCCGAAAGCGAAAAACGCCTGGCCGCCATCACCGACTACGCCCTCGAGAAGCAAAAGGCATCGGGCGTGCAACTGCTCTGGGGAACCGCCAACCTGTTCTCCCATCCGCGCTACATGAATGGCGCCGCCACCAACCCCGATTTCCGGGTCGTAGCCCATGCGGGTGCCCAGGTGAAGATGGCCCTGGATGCCACCCTCAAGCTCGGCGGGGGCAACTACGTGTTCTGGGGTGGCCGCGAAGGCTATATGTCTTTGCTCAATACCGACATGAAGCGCGAACTCGAACACCTCGCCCGCTTCCTGCACCTGGCCCGCGACTACGCCCGACAGCAGGGCTTTACGGGTACTTTCTTCATCGAGCCCAAGCCCATGGAGCCCAGCAAACACCAGTACGACTTCGACGCGGCGACCTGTATCGGCTTCCTGCGGGAGTACGACCTGCTCCAGGACTTCAAGCTCAACATCGAAGTCAACCACGCTACCCTGGCCCAACATACCTTCCAACACGAACTGCAGGTGGCCGCCAACGCCAACGTCCTGGGCAGCATGGACGCCAACCGCGGCGACTACCAAAACGGCTGGGATACCGACCAGTTCCCCAACAATGTCTATGAACTGACCGAGGCCATGCTCGTCGTGCTCGCCCACGGCGGCCTGCAGGGCGGCGGCATCAACTTCGACGCCAAAACGCGGCGCAACTCCACCGACCTGGAAGACCTCTTCCACGCCCATATCGGAGGCATGGACGCCTTCGCCCGCGCCCTGCTCGCCGCCGATGCTATCCTCGACCGCTCCGAGTACCAGGCCTGGCGCAGCGCCCGCTACGCCTCCTTCGATACAGGCCACGGGAAAGACTTCGAAACCGGCAAACTCTCCCTCCAAGACCTCGCACAGATCGCCGCCACCCAACCCGAACCCCCGCAGCGCAGCGGCCAACAGGAACGGTTTGAGAATCTGTTGAGCAGGTTTGTGTGAAGGACGAGGGTGGATTAGGCCGAAATCAGGGTCGGAAACGGGTTTTGTAGGTCATCTACTAAACTACTGATTTACAGACTATAGCAATACTAAAAAATAGGGGAAAATACATTTCCCCTATTTTTTTTTGGTGGGATGGGGCGCGGGAGGGTATATTTAGGGTAGTGATTCGGGAAAGGGGTAGGGATGAAAAATGAAAATGGGGTATATTCCGAAAAGTACATATTTCATAATATGGTTTACGAGAAATTTAAAAGGAGATATGGTCACGTTAGTGGAAAATGGCCGGGAGAAGCACGAGCTTTCACCGCCGTGTTGTTGACGAGCAGACATCACTTGGAAAATCGGGTAAAGGCCCTTGGCAGGTATCGTACATTTTATCCAACCTGTTCTGAAAATTTGTATAAAACCTGATGTACGGAGGCTATATAATATTGATCACGCCGGACTAGCTGTAAGTTTAGAACGGTATTAGAGTTTTAATTTGAGTAAAAATAAGAGTTTGCCATGGAATGGAGAGGTGTAAAGGAGATAATCCGCCAACGTATCCGGGTAGGTACAGATTTAAATACCCTAAATTCTACTTACCGAGTAGTATTAGAAGGGCCTGACTACAACTGCTCTTTTAACTCTCAAGGAGGTAGAGGGGATGGGGGGTATCGAGTCAGGATTGGTGAAAATACTAGTATTAATATACCTTTTTTCATGTTGGAAATTGTATATCAAAAATCTTGGGCAAATCATGGAATATATAATAACAGCATATTAAGAGAGTATTTTCCCGAACAAGTCAAACAACATTCTTGCTATGTACATGTAGTAGGACAGATTTTTGTAAAAGCGGGGGTAGCCAAGCTATTTGATAAGAACACCTATAAATTTATTAAGATAAACTAAGACAAGACCTATCTTCTCTAAACAAATAAGTATATGAGTTTTTCAGATGCAATCCGAATGTTTGCCGTACCACGGACTATACCTACTCTTGGAAAGCGAAGTAGGAT
>CAZSMU010000209.1:0-4900 GCA_964607915.1 uncultured Haliscomenobacter sp. | reverse complement strand
TCGGTGGGCACCATGGGGGCTATGCCGGAGCCGTCTTCGCCGTATCCCAGCAGGGTGATTTCGCCGAAGTAGTTGAGGCGGGCACCGATGCTCAGCTTTCCGAGCCCGTATTCGAGGTTGGAGCTGATTTTCACGGGAGGTGCGGAGGCCAGGATGAACATCTGCTCCCGGTCGCTGAGGAAGGTGGCGCGGTGGCCTTCCGAGTCGTTGAGCCGTTCGGGCACGTTGATTTGGTCAATGGTCATTTTCTGGAAGTTGGCGGCCAGCAGGGCGCGGAAGGAACGGCTGCCAAAGCGCTTGTTGTAGTCGAATACGAGGTCAATGCCCTGGTTGGTGGTGTTGACGGCGTTGGCAAAGAACTGCGCCAGGCTGACGCGCAAGCCGCGCAGCGCGCTGGTCAGCGCGGGGTTGAGGCTGCTGTCGTCGGCGCTGAACTGTCCGGACAGCACTACGCGGTCTTTCACCTGTACGCGATAGGCGTCGAAGGTGATGGAGAGGCCGGTGGCCGGCTTGAGGGTGAAGCCCAGGCTGGCGTTGACCGATTGCTCCTGGTTGAGCTCGGGGATACCGGCAGCTTTGGTGATGGAGCTGTAGTTGGGCGCGATTTTGACTTCGGCGATGGTGGTGGCCTGGACGGTGGTAAAGGTCGAGCTGAAGTTGATCTGCTGTAGGGAAGGGGCGCGGAAGCCTGTGCTGACCGAGCCGCGCAGGTTGAAGTTGTCGGCTACTTTGAGGCGGGTGGCCAGTTTGAAGTTGGAGGTGAGCCCAAAGTCGCTGTAGTTTTCCAGGCGGATGGCGGCGGCGAGGAGGAAGCGCTTCGTCACGTCGAGCTCGAAGTCGGCATAAGCGCCGACCGTAGAGCGGTTGGCGTTCACCTCATCGCTGGGCTGGTACCCGGGGAAGCCCTGTGCGCCGGAAGCTTTGTCCGGGTTGTAGTTTTTGTAGGAGGCTTCTTCCCCGGCGAAGAGCTGGTAATTTTCGGCGCGGAACTCGGCTCCGTAGGCCATGTTGAAGCCCTGCATCACCGTGGGGATTTCCTTGCTGAGGTTGAAGTTTACGGTATTTTGCAGGAAGGAGAAGCCGCCGTCGTCGAAGGAGCTCTGTTTTGCGCCGAGACCTGCATTGAAGGTACCCTCGCCAAAGAAGTGGAAGTAGTTGCGGCCGAGCACATTGCTCAGGTCCCAGTTCCAGCCGCTGGCGGAGCTGCCGCGGATGCCGGCGGCAATCGAGAGGTCGTTGATGGTGGTCAGGATGCGGGGGTTGAAGTAGATCTCGTCGTCGGAGGTGGTTTTCATGATGTCGTTCACGAACACCAGATTCCCGCTGGCGTCGGTAGGGAAGCGCTCGGGCCTTGCCGACCAGTTGCGCGTAAAGGCGTAGGCGTCGGATTTTTTGCCGTTGTATCCGCCGAAGGCATAAAAGACCGTGTTGCCCCCCGCCTGGGTGGGCAGTTCCAGGTTGAACATAGCCCCCATGGCGTTCATGGACGCGTCGCCGTGGGCACGGCGGTAGATATTGGTGGGCAGCACGCCGTCCATTTCCTGGCGGTAGGTTTTGCCGATAGAGTTGTAGTTGAGGGTGAGGTTGAAGAGGCCGCCGTTTTTGCCCACGGCGGTTCCGTAGTTGACGGAGGCGTTGAGCGCGGCACCGTCTATTTTATTGCCGTACTCGTACTGGCCGAGTTCGGGTTTGAAGGCCGGGTTGTATTTGGGGTCCTGGTAAAAGGAGTAGCCCACATCGGCGCTGACCCCTTCGGTGTTGCCTTTCAGGACGAGGTTGATCACGCCGGCGATGGCATCTGATCCGTACTGCGCAGAGGCGCCGTCGCGCAGGATCTCTACCCGTTCGATGGCGGCGGCGGGGATAGCGCTGAGGTCGGTACCCGAGTTGCCGCGGCCTCTCGCGCCGAACACGGCCACGAAGGCCGTCTGGTGCCTCCGTTTGCCATTGACCAGCACGAGGGTCTGGTCGGGTCCCAGGCCGCGCAGGGTGGCCAGGTCAATGTGGTCGGCCCCATCCGAGCCCGACTGCTTGTTGAAGTTGAACGAGGGGGCGTTGGCGTTCAACAGCGAGGTCAGGTCGAAGCGCGCCGTGGTCAGGCTGACCTGCTTCATCTGTATGACATCCACGGGCACCGGCGTTTCCGTCTGGGTGCGGTTCGCGCGCCGGGTGCCGGTGATGAGCACTTGCTCGAGCAGGCGGTACTCCGCTGCCATCACTACGTTGAGCGTGGTCGCGCCGTTGACCGCCACTTCCTGGGTCGCGTACCCTACATAGCTCAGGACGAGGGTAGCGCCCGCGCTGGCGCAGTTGATGGTGAAGTCACCGTCCAATCCGGTGACGGTGCCGTTGCTGGTGTTTTTTTCGAGAATGGTCACTCCGATCAGGGGCTCCCCGCTTTCGCTCTTTACAATTCCCTTCACCGCGTGCTGGGCACTCAGCACAGTGGCAAAAAAGAGCAAGAAGATTGGTAAAAAGGCTTTTTTCATACTAGTTCGTTTTAATTGAAACAAGTCTAACAAAACTTTTTCAGTTGTAAGCTTTTAATCGTTTTTTATTTCAAGCGAATTTAGTAGCCATATGCTGCAGGGGGTACGGAATTAGAGATTAAAGTTTTGCATTTTCATTTGAAAGATACACTTATTTTTATTAGACTTGTTGCGAGGAATCAGGGAGTTAGATAAAAACGCCTGATACGTTTCCAAACGGTTTCCCATTGATAAAATCTGTCGTTCACCCGTAATACCCATTGCCAATGAGCGCCCTGCATGCTTCCAGCCCTCTGTTTATTTGTAGTCTTGTTTTTTTGCTCTGTGTGTGTCCTGTACGAGCCCAAATGGTCATAGGGGGAAGTACGCCGGCATCTTCTGCTGTCCTGGATTTGCAGAGTACAAACAAGGGGTTCGCGCCTCCGCGGATGGACAACACACAAAAGTTATTGATTCCAAGTCCGGTCACGGGGCTGATTATTTACAATACTACCTTTCAAAGTTTGGAAATCAATGTCGGTACCTCCGCGGCACCGTACTGGCAGCGATTCACTTTGCAAAACACGCAGCCCTCCGTTGAAACGTCCATGGCGGTGCTGCCCCCGGGATTTTTCAGTATGGGTTGCATTGGCGGAGATGCGAATTGTGCCTCCAGGGAAACCCCCAACCGTTTCGTCTCGCTGAGTCCCTTTGAAATGGGGATTACCGAAGTGACCCAGTCTCAGTGGAACGCGGTCATGGGCAGCAACAATAGCACGTTTTCTTATCCGGTCTGTGCGGACTGTCCGATGGAGACGGTGAGTTGGTTTGACGCGCTGGTGTTTTGCAACGCTCTGTCGGAGGCACGCGGATTGACGCCCTGCTACTACTCGGATGCAGGGTTCACCCAGGTCTATGGCAAGAGCGGCTTCGATTGGATCCTGCCCAATGCGGGCACTGTGTACTGGAACCCTTCTGCCAAAGGCTATCGCCTGCCCACCGAAGCCGAGTGGGAATATGCAGCCCGCGGTGGTCAACTGTATATTTACTCGGGCGGCGCGACGCTTGAGCTCGTATCGTGGCATGGACGGAACAGCAGCCCGAAGACAAATCCAGTCAAGAAGTTGTTCCAGAATAGCTTCGGTTTATACGATATGAGCGGCAACGTATTTGAATGGTGCTGGGATTGGTTGGGGACCTACCCCTCGACTGCAGAGACAAATCCCAGCGGCCCTTCTTCCGGCACGAATAAAATTTTGCGTGGAGGATGTTACAACGTCCTGGATACGAATCACCGCGTCACGTACCGCTACGATCAGCCTGCTAATTTTCGCAGTTCTACTGCCGGGTTTCGCATTGCCCGGACGCTTTAGTTCCCACGGCCTTTTCCGGGGTAGGTTGGCATCCGCTGCCCCCTACGCCACAAATCTAATACCCTCTCCGCGGATGGGGCTTGATACTCGTCAACTCTTCCATTCGCACGGGGCGATGTTCGTCAATGGACTTTCGGGCGGCGATTCCGACCAGACAGGACATGGCTCCGTCGCGCGTACCGGCGGCATGCCGATAGGGATCGGGCATGGCCGAGCCCCGGAAAATCCGGTCGAGCAGACGGCTGTCTCCACCGCCATGACCGCTGCTGCCGGCACGGACTTTTTTGATTTCGTAGCTCGGGGAAAAGTTTTTCATGAGGAAAATCTCGTCGTAGCGGGCCTCTTCTTCTTCTTTCGCCTGGCTCATCTCGGCCGCGTGGAGTTTTGCCTGGTTTAGTTTTTCCTCAGCCCGCCAGGGAAGGTCTTCCCAGGACTCCATCCGTCCGGTTTTTCCATTGAACGCTATTTTCCAGCCTTCGTAGGGCGAATAGGTCGTCAGTGAATAATTGACCAGGGTGTTGTTGGCGTATGTAATCTGCACCGACATTTTGTCGAAAATATCTATCTCGTTGCGCCACAAGCAATTGTCGCGGATGTAGCCATCGTGGTGTTCGTTTTTGGCATAGAGCGCTACGGCGACCGGGTCTTCGTGGATATCCCAGTAGTAGTCGCAGCGGGATTGGTGGGGGCAGGACCTGCAATTCTTACCGCGAAAGGGGTTGTTTTTTCCGTAGTGTTCCAGGCTGCCGTAGGCCGTTACCTCTACCGGGTCGGAGTCTATGAACCAGTTCAGGAGGTCGAAGTGGTGGGTGGCTTTGTGGACGAGCAAAGTGCCGCTATGGGCTCTTTCTCCGTGCCAGCGCCGGAAATAGGATGCGCCGTGGTACACGTTGAGGTACCAGTTGAAATCCACGGAGCTCAGTTCGCCGATGGGATTTTGGGCGAGTTGTTCTTTGATGGCGCTAAAAAGGGTGGCGTAGCGGTAGTTGAAGGCGACCGTACAGACCCGGCCGGTTCGTTTTTCGGCATCCAGGATGGCCTGGCATTTCACTTCATCGG
>CAZSMU010000208.1:0-4908 GCA_964607915.1 uncultured Haliscomenobacter sp. | reverse complement strand
GTGGGTTCAACTCCAAGCCTACCTTCAACCGTGCCTTCCGGGAGCTAACGGGCCAGACTCCTTCCGCGTACGCTGAAAACCTCGAGTCCGGGAGCGAATCAGATTGAAAAAGATGTATCATTTGGCGGAAATGATACATCTTTCGGAAGATAAGTTGTAAAAAACGGACTTCGGCGTGCCTACATTTGCATAAAAAGATAACCATGAAGTCTATCGGTTTTATAACTATGCAAATCGCCCTGATTGTATTTATTTCCTGCGGGGCAGCGGATGTTTTGCTTACGTTCATCCTCGGCTCTTCTTCCTATCTCGCGAATTGGCAGAATGCAGTAGGGAATGCCCCTTCGGGGATGGTGGCCCTGGATCAGATCATGGCACGCACCGTCGGGACGTTTTTCGTGTTGCTGGGCCTGTCCGGACAAATTATCCTGCACGAGATGGTCCGCGTGGGCAGTAAGCGGGGGTTGGTGTATCTGATTGGACTGTTGAGCGTCGGGGTATTCATCTATGTGATGCCTATGACTGGGGTTACTGCTTCCCAGACCCTTATCCCCATTTTATCGTTGACCCTGCTGCTCATAGGGGCAGCCCTTTGGTACTTCCACTTCCCATTTAGCCGTTTTGCAAAATAGGCTTGCGGCAAGGGGCAGAGAGGTGGAAAAAGGTTTTTTAACTCCTTGAATTTTCTCCCCGCGCTAATACAGCACCCTAAACTTAATGGTATGCCGGATACCTTTTAGCTGTTCGAGTACCTTTTTGCTGTATTTTTTGTCAATATCGGTGATGGAATAACCGATATGTGCGTTGGTCTTCAGGTATTGGCCGAGGATATTGATTTCGTGTTCGGCCAGGATGCTGTTGATTTGGGCCAGTATTCCAGCCCTGTTTTCGTGGATGTGAATCAAGCGGTGGGCATTGCGCAGTACGGGCAGTTGGAGCTCGGGGAAGTTCATGCTGCCATGGGTCGCGCCGGTATTGATGTACTCGATGATTCGGCTGGGGACGTATGCAGCGGCGCGTTGCCGTGCCTCAACGGTATCGCCGCCGATGCCTGGGGTGAGGAGGGCGTTGGGCATGGCCTGTAGTCGTTGCAGGGCACGTTGTTGGCGCTCATCCGGGGCTGCGGGTAGGGCATCCAGGGCAGCGGCGCGCAGTTTGCCCGACTGCAACGCGTCGGCCAGGGCTTCCAGGTCCACGGCATCGGCGTTGCTGACGTTCAGGAATACGGCGTGGGGTTGCATCCGGCGCAGCGTAGCGGCGTGGATAAAGAATTTATTTTCCGGTCGCTGATCTATGTGCAGGGAGAGCACATCGGCCTCTTTGAGCAAGTTGGGGAGTTGCGGCACCCAGGTCGCATTGCCCAGGGCGGGTTTTTCTTCCAGGTCGTAATAACATACGCGCATGCCCAATGCTTCGGCGAGGATAGACAGTTGCTGGCCAGATTTGCCGTATCCGATGATGCCCAGGGTTTTTCCCCGCAACTCCATACCGGGGGTCCATGCCGGGTTTTCGCGGATGGGCAGGCTCCAGGTGCCGCGCAGGAGGTGTATGATTTGTCCGAGAGCCATTTCAGCGAGTGCGCGGATGTGGGTGTAGGGCGAGTCGAAGACGGCGATTCCCTGGCGGGCGCTTTTCGTCAGGCGGGCGGTTGCGGCACCGGCGCCAAAAATCCCGATGGCCATGAGGCGGTTTCCGCTGGCCACCCACACAGGGTCCAGGAGGGTGCCCGGATGAATCCCCAGGATGGAAACGTCCGATAAATCGGTTTCCTGCTGGATGGGCTCCTCGAGATGGGCCACCTGATAGCCTTCGGCGCGGAAGCGCGCCTCAGCTTCCTGTGGAATTCCTGCCTCCAACAGCACGGAGATGCGGCTTTTGGGGTACGACAAAGCCCGGGGCATGCGGTTTACGTAGAGGAACTCGTCAAAACTGGGGGTGAGGTGATGGGTTTTGTCCGACAGGCTTTCGCGCAGCAGCACGTTTTCAGTGAAGGCGAAGAATTTGTGCGCGATGCCTGCTTCCACCATTTCATAGTCGGTATAGCCATCGCCGATGACCCAGATTTCCCCGTCGAGGTGCAATTGCTGGAGTACTTTGGGCTTCCCCTTGCTATAGGCCAGGGGGTTGTCGCGGTCGAAGCCCGTCACCCAGCCTTCGGGGTCGAAGGTAAAGGTGTTGGCGAGCACGTGGTCGGCTTCGATGTCGAAGGGAGCGACTACGGGCACGATGAAATCCTTGAAGCCGCTGGAGATGATGTATATCTGGCCCTTGTATTTTTTAAAAAAGTCTTTGTTGCGCGAAAACGAAACGGAGACCTTTTTGCGCAGGCGCTTGACCAGCTTTTCGATATCGCTTTGATGGATTTTCAACAAATCCATGCGCTGCACCAGGGAATCGTGGAAGGAGAGGGAGCCCTCCATGCCCAGGTTCGTGATATCCTTGATTTTCTGTAAGATCTGCGCTTTATTGCTGTCTTTTTTGAGTACTATTTCCCCCAGTTCCTCCAGGGCTTCTACCTGCATGAACGTGGAGTCGAAATCAATGATGATAAAAACCATGATATGGAATCAGTTTAGAGCAATCTTAGGAGATTTCCTGGTGTTTGAGCAGCCGGAACACCAGTGATAGGCTGATCATCAAAAAAACGGCAGCAGCCCAGAACGGCGCGCCGGGAAGTTGGATAGGGGCTTTTGCCGAGGTGAAATAGGAAAAAAGATTGGTCATCATCAGGGGGCCGAAGATAGAAGTCAGGCTCATCAAGCTGGTGAGAGCGCCCCGGAGCTCGCCCTGTTCGTTCATGGGCACCTGGTTCGACATGATGCCCTGGAGGGCAGGCATGGCAATCCCCCCCAGGGAGGCAACGATTGTGATGGGGAACAGCATCCAGCCTTCCGTTGCGATGGCGTAGAGCCCCATTCCTATGCTGTACAGGAATAGTCCGTAATACACGGATTTGCTGGCGCCCAGCCGGGGGATGAGGGTACGGGTCAGCCCCCCTTGTACCAGAGCGGCCATGACGCCTACGAAACTCAGGCTTAGTCCTACCATGCGCTCGTCCCACCCGTACTTTTTCATGGTGTAGTAAGACCACACCCCCTGTGTGGCGTAGCCTGCCGTGATGATGAGTATGAACGGAACGATTAGGCCAAGGATGACTGGGTACCTCCGCAGGTGCATTAGGGAGCCCAGAGGGTTAGAGCGTTTCCAGTCGAACGCGCGCCGGTATTCCGGTTTGAGGGATTCCGGCAGTACAAAGTATCCATAGAGCCAGTTGAGCAGCGCCAGCGCTGCCGACGCAAAAAAAGGCACCCGGCTACCGTACGCCCCTAACAATCCACCGAGTGCCGGCCCCAGGATGAAGCCCAGTCCGAAAGCGGCCCCGATGAGGCCAAAATTTTGCGCCCGCTTCTCCGGGGGACTCACGTCGGCGATATAAGCGCCCGCTGTGGTGAAGCTGGCCCCGGTGATACCCGAAATCATACGCCCTACGAAGAGCCAGGTCAACGTGGGGGCATAGCCCAGAATGATGTAGTCTATCCCAAACCCGAACAGGGAAGCCAGCAGGACCGGCCTCCGCCCGAAACGGTCGCTCAGACCGCCCAAGACCGGCGAAAAGAGGAATTGCATGAAGGCATATACGAAGATGAGCCAGCCTCCGATGCGCGCAGCCCCACTTAGATCTGTACCCGATAACTCCATGATCAAATCCGGGGTAACGGGAATGATGATGCCAAGGCCAATCACGTCGATCAACAAGGTGACGAATATGAAAGGCAGTGCCCCACTTCTTTTTTCCGACATCGAACGAGAGTTTTGCATTCGGGATGCAAGGTAGCAAAATTGTCCTGCAACCTTTTGGCAAAGATGCCGTCCTTTGTATTAGACTTTTTAAGCGGGGGATTATCCAGTACTCAAAAAAGGCCTTTTTGACCCCTAATACCCCACGCAACAAGTCTAACCAGCTCCGACCCCCTCGAAAAGCCATCGTAGAAACTAAAAACCCCACCTCACCGACTCCTCGAAACAAGTGTTAAAAAACCATAATTGTTATGCGAACTATTTTTCTATTAGCTTTTCTGATGTGTACGCTTGCTTCTGTACACGCACAATCCCCCTCCGGCTGGAGCTGGGGCCCCGGAATCAAAGGAGAAGGACCCGTAAGCACCAAAAAATTGAAACTGGAATCCTTCACTTCGATTGCATTGGCAATCAGCGGAAATGTCTATTTGTACCAGGGAGAACAGCAAAAAGTAGAGGTCGAAGGCCAGGAAAATATCATCGAAAACCTGAAAACGGTCGTGGAGAACGGAACCTGGAAAATCCAGTTCAAACAAAACGTGCGCAGCTATGAAAAACTGAATATCTATATCACCCTGCCTACCGTGCGGGAGATCGTGGTTTCCGGCTCCGGCGACGTCGTCGGCAAGACCCGTTTTGAAGGTCTCAGAGAACCCCGCTTCGCCATCAGCGGCTCTGGCAGCATACTCCTCGATATCCAGGCGGATGAGGTGGAAACTCAAATCAGCGGTTCGGGCGATATCGAACTCAGCGGGAGTGCCGAGGAACTCGAAGCGGCTATTTCCGGCTCCGGCGATGTAGCCGCCGAAAAACTCAAAGCCAAATCAGTGGAGGTCTCTATTTCCGGCTCCGGCGACGCCTTTGTGTCTGCCTCCGATCTCCTGAAAGTCAGCATTTCCGGCTCCGGCGATGTTGCGTACCTGGGGAAGCCCAAAACACAGGTCAGGATTTCCGGCTCCGGTGACGTGATATCCAAAGAATAGGGGTTATTTTAGACATCGGGCATGGGTTTTCGCTCAGCGAAAACCCATGCCCGATGTCTAAAATAACGTTTCGTATAACTTATCGCCCACTTGGTAAGCAAGCCCCAACAGAAAGGGATACGCGACG
>CAZSMU010000207.1:0-4908 GCA_964607915.1 uncultured Haliscomenobacter sp. | reverse complement strand
GCGAAAAAGGGCCTTTTTGACCCCTTGATGATCCCCCGCGCAACAAGTCTATTTAATAAGAAAGGATTCATTCCCGAAAAAAGTTCCTGCCGGTAGTCTTGAGGGCTACCTGAAAAATCTCCTGCATGGGCGTGGGTCCTTTTTTTCGAGGTATTTCATCCACTTCTTCATCGCTCAACCCCGTTTTTTTCCCTCATAACACGTCCACTCAGGGCAAAAGAAGGCTGCTGTCGCCGTAGCTGAGGAAGCGAAACTGGTGTTGAAGGGCATGGTCATACACCTTTCGCCAGTCCGGGCCGATGAGTGCGGCGATGAGCAGGAGCAAGGTGCTTTCTGGTTGATGGAAGTTGGTGATGAGCCCGGACGCAAGTTGGAAGCGGTATCCGGGGGCGATGAGGATGCGGGTATTGCCTTCCAGGGCGTCTTGCTGTTTGGCATGGAGGCGTTCGAGCAGCCTATCCAGTACTTCGAGAGGGGAGGGGGGGCTGGTATCGTTTTCGTAGGGGGCCCATTGGTCCACATCGGCGATCAGTGGTGCGTGGGGGTCGGCGGGGGCCTTGGCGGCCCAAAACAAGCTTTCCAGAATGCGCAGACTGGTCGTGCCGACGGGGATGATGGGTCGCTTGTCCCGCAGGGCGTTCCGCAGTGCTTCTATGGTGGTGCGCGGCATACAGATATGTTCCTGGTGCATGTGGTGCGCTCCCACGGGGCCTGCCTGTACCGGTTTGAAGGTTCCGGCACCCACGTGGAGGGTAGCGAATTGCACTTCGATATGCTGCGCTTCCATGCGCTGAAATACGCGCTCGGTGAAGTGCAGTCCGGCGGTGGGGGCTGCGACGGAACCGTCCTCCCGGGCATAGACGGTTTGATAGCGCTCGGTATCCTCCAGGGTGCTGTCTCTTTTGAGATAGGGTGGGAGGGGGATAATACCTGCGTGATGGAGTACTTCGGCAAAGACGAGGGGCTGGTTCCAGGAGAACTCGAGTTCAAACGCGTCGTGGTAGCGCCCCAGGCGGACAGCGCTCAGCACCGTATCTCCGCAAGGCGTGGAAATGGTTTTGTACAAGGGGCCATCTTTCCATTTCCGGTTGTTGCCAATCAGGGCCTTCCAGCGCACCGGCCCTGGGGAAGAGAAATTCAGGATGTAATCCTCGGGCAGCAGGGGTTCCAGGCAAAAGACCTCTATTGGGTCGCCGCTCTGGGTCTGAAACCGGATGCGGGCCTGTATGACGCGGGTGTCGTTGAAGAGGAGCAAAGCGCCGGGGGGAAGCAGGTCGGGTAATTCCCGGAATACCGACTCCCGGATATGTCCTTGCCGATAGACCAGCAGCCGGGCGGCATCGCGTTCGGGGAGGGGGAACCGGGCTATGCGTTCGTCGGGCAGGTCGTAGCGATACTCCTGGATATGGATGTCGCGGGGGTGGGTATTTTCGGAGGTATGAGGGGATACGGGTATCATAGCTCAAGCATAATTCAGTACAGGGGCGAGCCAGCGCTCCATGTCGGCCAGGGGCATAGCTTTACGGCGGGCATAATCCTCTACCTGGTCTTTGGAAATATCGCCGAGGCCGAAGTATTTGGCTTGGGGATGGCTGAAATACCAGCCGCTCACGGAGGCGGCGGGGTACATGGCGAAACTTTCCGTCAGGTGCATGCCGGTGTGTTTTTCTACCTCTAAGAGCGTCCAGAGCGTAGCTTTTTCGGTATGGTCCGGGCAGGCAGGATATCCCGGGGCTGGACGGATACCCTGGTAGGATTCCGCGATCAGGTCGGTATTGTGGAGGGCTTCCTGGGGGTTGTATGCCCAGAACTCCTTGCGCACGCGTTCGTGCATCCGTTCGGCGAGTGCTTCGGCCAGTCGGTCGGCCAATGCTTTGAGCAAGATGGCCTGGTAGTCGTCGTGGTTTTCCTCGAAGTGCCGCACCCATTTTTCGATTCCGATGCCGGCAGTTACGGCGAAAGCGCCGAGGTAGTCTTGTCTGCCAGCGTTTTCCGGCGCTATAAAATCGGCCAGGCAAAGATTGGGTTGGCCGGGGGCTTTTTCCCTTTGTTGGCGCAGAAAGTGCAAGGTAGCGAAGGGCGTATCGCTGTGGTGGGCATCCTGAAAGATCTGTACATCGTCGTCGCCGACCTGCCGGGCGGGAAACAGGCCAATCACGGCGCGGGCCTGAAGCCAGCCTTCCTCCACGATGCGCCGGAGCATATCCTGGGCATCGCGGTATAGTTTTGTAGCTTCTGCCCCGACGATGGGGTCTTCGAGGATAGCCGGGAATTTGCCGGCCATTTCCCAGCTTTGAAAAAAGGGCGTCCAGTCTATATAATCCACTAATTCCGCGAGGGGATAGGGGTTAAATACGTGAATTCCCGGTTGAGCGGGCTGGGGCGGCGTATAGTTTTCCCATTCGACAGGGAATTTATTTTGGCGCGCCTGTTGCAGGTTGAGGTATTGCTTTGAGGCGCTTCTTCCGCTGCGTTGTTCGCGGATGCGCTGGTATTCTTCGCGCGTTTCCCGAACAAACCCTTCGCGGCGTGCGGTATCCTCTGTGAGGAGGGCGCCTGCTACTCCAACGCCGCGGGAAGCGTCGAGCACATGCACGACGGGGCCGGAGTAGTGGGGTTCGATTTTGACAGCGGTATGCGTTTTGGACGTAGTAGCCCCTCCGATCAGCAGCGGGATATGGAATTGCAGGCGTTCCATTTCCTTTGCGACATGCACCATTTCATCGAGGGAGGGGGTGATCAACCCGCTGAGGCCGATGATATCCACCTTTTCGTCCCGGGCTGCTTTCAGGATTTTATCGGCGGGTACCATGACTCCGAGGTCCACAATATCGTAGCTGTTGCAGCCGAGTACGACGCCCACGATATTTTTTCCGATATCGTGTACATCCCCTTTGACGGTAGCCATGAGGATCTTGCCTTTGGCACGGCTGCCGCCTGCTGCTTTTTCCGCTTCGATGAAGGGGGTTAGGTAAGCGACGGCTTTTTTCATGACGCGGGCACTTTTCACGACCTGGGGCAGGAACATTTTGCCTGCGCCAAACAGGTCGCCGACGTGGTTCATGCCTTGCATCAGCGGGCCTTCGATGACGCTGAGGGGGGATCCCAGTTCGATGCGGGCTTCCTCTGCGTCGGCTTCGATATAGTCGGTGACCCCTCTGACGAGGGCATGGGTGAGTCGCTCCTGTAGGGGTAGTTCGCGCCAGGCCAGGTCTTTTTGGACGCTTCGGCCTCCTTCATTTTTGAGGGTTTCGGCAAAGTCGGTCAGGCGCTCGGTGGCATCTGGTCGGCGGTTGAAGAGTACGTCTTCTACGCGTTCGAGCAGGTCTTTCGGGATTTCTTCATAGACCTCTATCATGCCGGCATTGACGATACCCATGTCCATGCCCGCTTGTATGGCGTGGTACAGGAAAGCGGAGTGCATCGCTTCCCGTACGACGTCGTTGCCGCGGTAGGAGAAAGAGATGTTGCTGACGCCTCCGGAGATTTTTGCGCGGGGGCAAAGTTGTTTGATTTGTCGGGTTGCCTCGATGAAGTATAAGGCATAGTCGTTGTGTTCTTCAATGCCGGTTGCGACGGCGAAGATATTGGGGTCAAAGATGATGTCTTCCGGTGGGAAGCCGACCTGTGTGGTGAGGATATGGTACGCGCGCTGGCAGATTTCCACTTTCCGCTCGACGGTATCGGCCTGACCGGCTTCATCAAAGGCCATGACGACAGCGGCTGCCCCGTAGCGGCGCACGAGCCTGGCTTGTCGGACGAACTCGCGTTCGCCTTCTTTCAGAGAGATAGAGTTGACAATACACTTTCCCTGGACGCATTGCAGGCCTGCTTCGATGACTGAAAATTTGGAGGAGTCAATCATGATGGGCAGGCGCGCGATGTCGGGTTCGGCCATCACGAGGTTGAGGAAATCGCGCATGGCTTGTTCGGAGTCGAGCAGGCCCTCGTCCATATTGATGTCGAGGATCTGGGCCCCGCCTTCTACTTGTTGCTGCGCGACGGAGAGGGCGTCGGCATAGCGGTTTTCCCGGATCATGCGGGCGAACTGCCGGGACCCGGTGACGTTGGTGCGTTCGCCGATGTTGACGAAGTTCGTTTCCGGTCGGATGATGAGCGGTTCCAGACCGCTGAGCATAGTATAAGGAGGAAGAGCCGGGATTGGCCGGGGGGGGATTCCTTTAATACCTTCTGCCATAGCGCGGATGTGGTCGGGTGTGGTGCCACAGCAACCGCCGATGATGTTTACGAAGCCGCTGTTGGCAAAGTCGCGGATATAGCCTTCCATCTGCCGGGCACCCTGGTCGTATTCTCCGAACTCGTTGGGCAGGCCAGCGTTGGGGTATGCGGAGACGTAGCAATTAGCGATTTCGGAGAGGGCTTGCAGGTAAGGCCGCATTTCTTCGGCGCCCAGTGCGCAATTCAGGCCTACGCTGAGTAGGGGCAGATGGCTCACGGAAATCCAGAACGCCTCTGCGGTTTGGCCGGAAAGGGTGCGCCCGCTGGCATCTGTAATGGTACCTGAGACCATGACCGGCACGCGTTGCCCCCGTTCTTCGAGGAGTTGTTCGATGGCAAAGAGGGCTGCTTTTGCGTTCAGGGTGTCAAAAATCGTTTCGACCAGCAGGATTTCTGCCCCTCCGTCGAGCAGGCCACGTGCTTGGTCGTAATAGGCCTGCCGAAGTTCTTCAAACGTGACCCCCCGGGCACCGGGGTTGTTGACGTCGGGCGATATGGAAGCCGTTTTGCTGGTCGGCCCCATGGCGCCGGCTACGTAGCGGGGCTTGCCGGGGTTTTCCAGGGTGAAGGCGTCGGCAACGCGGCGGGCGATCCGGGCGGAAGCGAGGTTCAGCTCGTAGGCCAGGTCCTGCAACCCATAGTCCGACTGAGAGATGGCCGTGCCGTTGA
>CAZSMU010000206.1:0-5011 GCA_964607915.1 uncultured Haliscomenobacter sp. | reverse complement strand
GTCGTGAAAATGGACGTATAAGTCGCTTCAATCTGCCTGACTTCTTTTTCTGAAACCATTGCTTTGACAGCCGGGAGCGGTACGCGCAACTTCAACGTCTCAATGATGGCGGTGTACCCCACTATCCACCCCGGACAGGGTTGCGCTTCCCCATGCATTATGGGCGCACGGTTTGAAAAATGGGCGCAGATAGTCATAATTTATAATTTTTGAGTGCAAAATACAAAACGACTGGTTGTACAGGGTTAAAGGGCCTGTATTTCAACCTACACACAACCCCTGACTTTCGGCCTAAGGCGCATCTTTTTTCCCTCCGCATCGCCTCGGAGTTGTATTTATGGCTTGAATTCCCAAATTCCGGACTATCTTTCGCTTGAAAAAACGAGCTGATTCCTCAGTCTATTAAGTACCTAATTAATCTCTCGCCCTATGCGACGCATTGCTTTCTCTCCGGCCCTATTGGCCTTCCTCCTGTTGGTTCCCGCTCTTCAACGCGCGCAGAGCGGTCGCACCCCTGCACCGGCGCGCAATGGAATGGTGGTCAGCAGCCACTACCTCGCTTCGGAAGCTGGCCGCGACGTGCTGCGCAACGGCGGAAACGCCATAGACGCAGCGATAGCTACCGCGTTTGCCCTGGCGGTGACCCTGCCTTCTGCAGGCAATATAGGAGGCGGGGGCTTTCTGGTCTATCAAGGTTCTGACGGAAAAAGCACCACCTTCAATTTCCGGGAAAAAGCACCTATGGCGGCAAGTGCAACGATGTTTCTCGACGAAAACGGGCAAATCAAAAACAACAGCAACCACGAAGGGCCGCTCTCGGTAGGCGTCCCCGGCACCGTCGCCGGTTTGTGGATGGCCCATCAAAAGCTCGGTACCAAGCCCTGGGGCGAGCTCGTGCAGCCTGCCATTGACCTGGCCGAAAAAGGATTCCCCTCTACCTGGGACATGCAGGGCTACCTGCAGTCCGTACAAAAGCTCAACGGGGCCATGTACGACGGCACTAAAAAGGCGTTCCTCAAAAACGGGAAAGACCTCTACACCCCCGGCGAACCGTGGAAACAACCCGAGTTAGCCGAAACGCTCAAGCGCATCCAGAAAGAGGGCCGCGACGGATTCTACAAAGGCAAAACAGCCAAACTGCTCGCCGATTTCATGGCCAAACACGGCGGTATCATTACCGAAGAAGACTTAGCCCGCTACGAAGCTACGGAACAAGCCCCCGTCACCGGCACCTACCGCGGATACGACATTATCGCCATGCCCCCACCCAGCTCCGGCGGTATCGCCCTCATTGAAATGCTGAACATCCTGGAAGGGTATAACCTCAAACAAATCGGCCACAACTCGGCCCTCTACCTGCACCTGCTCACCGAGGCCATGCGCCGCGCCTTCGCCGACCGGGCCGAGTACATCGGCGACCCCGCCTTTAACGCCAATATGCCCATCGCCAGGCTCACTTCCAAAGAGTACGGCGACAAGCTGCGCAACTCCATAGACATGTTCCTGGCATCGCCCAGCGATTCCGCGCGGTTCAACGCCGCCGTCATGGCCTATGAGAGCGACGAAACCACGCATTTTTCGGTTGTAGATGCCAAAGGGAACGCGGTTTCCCTTACGTACACCCTCGAGTACAGCTATGGCTCCAGCCTGGTCGTGGACGGTGCCGGGTTCCTGCTCAACAACGAAATGGGCGATTTCAACCCCGTGCCCGGGGTGACCAACCGCAGCGGACAGGTAGGCACCGCTCCCAACCTCGTGGCGCCCGGCAAACGCATGTTGTCGAGCATGACGCCTACCATCGTCTCTAAAGACGGCAAGCCCGTGCTCGTCATAGGAAGTCCGGGAGGGCGTACCATCATCAATACGGTGTTGCAGGTCGTGCTCAACGTCCTTGACCACGGAATGCACATTGCCGATGCTGTCGAGGCCGGGCGTATGCACCACCAGTGGCTGCCCGATGTCACCTCTATGGAAGAAAACATGATTTCCCCTGATACGCGCCGCTTGTACGAAATGATGGGCCACCCACTCCGCGTGCGCGGCCGACAGGGGTCTGCGATGGGGATTTACATAGACCGAGCTAAGGGACTGATCTACGGAGCGGCCGATTCCAGGGCCTTCGACGGTGGGGCCAGCGGGTATTAAGGTTCCCGCCCCTACCAGCCGATGCCGTAGTCTTCCCCATGGTTGCTGGAACCGCCCCAGAAGCTGCGGTGCTTCCAGTCGAAGAAGATTGCGTTGATAGGTCCGGAGGTGCGGCGCTCGTACGTAGCTTTGTAGCCCATTTCCTGAAGTGCCTTGCGCGTCCAGTCGGGCGTTTGCTCGTTGAGCAGTATTGCGCCCGGTTTGCTGGCGTGGTCGTCGAAAGAGCTGCGCATCTGGAAACTATTGATGTTAGGTGCCTCACAGGCCTCCTGCACATTCATACCGAATTCGACCATGTTCAGAAAGAACTGGAGCAGGTTTTGGTCCTGGGAATCCCCTCCCTGTACGGCGAAGGATACGAAGGGTTTTCCATCTTTCAGGGCCATGCTTGGGGTAAGGGTGACGCGGGGCCGCTTACCCGGCTCGATGACGTTGAAAGGGTTGCGCGAGCGGTCCAGTTCAAAGCTCTGGGCGCGTTGGCTCAGGCCCACCCCCGTGCGCCCGGCAATCGTCGCCGGCACCCAGCCCCCGCTTGGGGTTACCGAAACTACCCAGCCCGCCGAATCGGCTGCCTGGATAGAAGTCGTGCCCGCGTAAAAACTCTCCAGGAAATCGGAAGACACAACAGCATCCGTTCCCGCCGGAGTCAGCGCGGAGCTGCTCTTGGCCCATTGGTCCAGCAATTCGGTGTAGGGGTTGACCTTGCCCTCAAACGGGTAGGGGTCGCCCGGTTTGATGTGGGGGTCGTTCTTTTGCAGGTTCAACTGCGCTGCTCTTTTTTTGGCATATTCTTTGGATAACAAGCCTTTTATAGGTTCTTCCGGCGCAAAGTAGGGGTCGCCGTAGTAAAAATCGCGGTCGGCAAACGCCATGCTCATCGCCTGATAGATGGTATGGATATAGCGCACAGAGTTATAGCCCATGGCCGCCAGGTCGAAATGTTCGAGGATGTTCAGTGCTTGCAGCAGAGCGGGGCCCTGAGTCCACTGCGACAACTTATAGACCTCGATCCCTTTGTAGGTCGTTTTCACCGGCTCTTCGACGCGCACTTTCCAGTTGGCTAAGTCCTCTTTGGTAATCAACCCGCCCTGTTCCTGGGTGCCTCGTGCGATTTCGGCGGCGATATCCCCTTTGTAGAATCGGTCGTACGCCGCATAGATAGCTTCTTTGCGCGATTTGCCTGCTTTCAGGGCCTGGGCTTCGGCATCCACCATTTTTTGCAGGGTTTGGAGCAGGTCTTTCTGGCGAAAAATTTCACCTGCCTCGGGGGCTTCGCGCTCTTCCCCGGGATGGGTGAGGTAAACCGCTTTCGAGTAGGGCCATTCCGCGATGCGCTTTTTATGGCGCTCGATGAGGTCGGCCGTCTGTTTCTCGATGGGGTAACCGTCGGCCATCTGCATGGCAGGAGCGAGCACCTCTTTCAGGCTCAACGTGCCGTATTCTGCCAGCATGGTCAGCAGGCCACCCGGTGTGCCCGGCGTGACCGCTGCCAGCGGGCCGTATTCGGGTGGATAGGCCATGTTTTTAGACTTGTAAAATTCCGGGGTCGCACCCGAGGGAGCTACTCCCAGGGCGTTGATGGCGAGGACTTTTTTCAGGCCGGGGTGGTAAATCAGGGCCTGCGTCTCGCCGCCCCAGCTCAGCACGTCCCACATCGTACAGGTAGCCGCCAGCATGGAGCAGGCCGCATCTACTGCGTTGCCGCCCTTTTGGAAAGCCATAGCCCCCGCCGTAGCGGCCAGAGGTTTGCCCGTAATGGCCATCCAATGGCGGCCATGCAAGACTGGTTTTTGCGTATTTTGGCCGTATGCCAAAGCGGGCATGAGAAAAAGACTCAAAAACAGAAGGCGCAGTAGGTACATAATATGGATTTTTAGACTTTTTGCGAGGAGAATTATCTCAAAAATAGCATTTTCAAAGAGAAAAAGAGGAATCCCCGGCAAAACTTCCCAACCACCCAAAATGCATTGCGATGATGCGCTCTTTTTCTCGATTTACAAAATCAATATACGCCGATGCGACCGGCGAGTTCCTCTTTTCGGAAAGCCAGACCAGGTTCCATTGCGATGCGATAGGAAGACCCTGTAAGGGCAGGATTTGCAGTTGGCCGTTCAGAAGTTCGTTCTTAATACCGATGATCGGCATGATGGAGTAGCCCAGTCCGGCGATGACCGCCTGTTTGACTGCCTCGTTGGACGTGAGCACGATTTTCTTGTGTACTTCCAAGGCGCGTTCTGCGATAAAGGTCTCCATCGCCAATCGGGTAGCTGAACCAGATTCTCTGTAAATCAACGGAATAGAGCTAAGGATATGCATTGAAGAGTCGAACCCGGTCGCTTCGGGCAAGGGTTGGTTGCCTACCAGGAACAGTTTGTTTTCCATGAGCACGATTGTCTGGAGGGCCAGGTTGTCCGGCAGGGCAGACACCAGGGCGAAGTCCACTTCATTTTTTTCCAGACTCTCCACGACGCGGGATTTGTTGGTCACGTCCAGCTCCAGCTCTATTTGATCGTGCTGCTTGAGGAAGTCCGCCAGGAAGTAGGGAATGACATATTTGCCCGTCGAGGCGGCGGAAATGCGCAGCCGTCCTGCCATTTTGCCCTTGTAAGCCATCGTGCGATAGCTGATGGCGTAGGCTTCATTGAGGAGGTTCTCGGCGGCAACAGCGATTTCCCTTCCGAAATCGGTTATGTATAGTTTTTTGTTTATCAGCTCAGTAAGAGGAATATCAAACTGCTGCTGAAAATTTTTTAGCTGTATGGAGACGGCGGGCTGGGTCAGGTGCAATGCTTCCGCCGCTTTCGTGATACTTTCTTTCCGCACGACCTCTACAAATATGCGGAGCTGGTTGAGTGTATAGTTCATA
>CAZSMU010000205.1:0-5131 GCA_964607915.1 uncultured Haliscomenobacter sp. | reverse complement strand
ATGGGCGAAAAAGGGCCTTTTTGACCCCTTGATGATTCCCCGCGCAACAAGTCTATTTATCTCGCTCCGTCACATACGCAATCAAATCTGCAAGCGACTGGCGGGCAGGCGACTCCGGAAAGCTGAACAAGATATCCAGGGCTTCCTGCCGATACGCGTACATCTTGTCGCGGGCATACTCCAACCCACCGCTGTTCCGAACGAACTCGATGACCTGGCGCACTTTTTCCGGTTGGTCGTGATAGCGACGGATATAGTTGATCATCTGGCCGCGGACTTTGCGATCTGCCTTCTTGAGGGCAAAAATGACGGGCAGGGTCAGCTTCTTTTCCTTTATATCAATGCCCAGTGGTTTGCCTACATCATCGTAGCCCAGGTCAAAAAGATCGTCCCGTATCTGAAAGGCGATGCCGATTTTTTCCCCAAAGAGGCGTACTTTTTCAATCAACGCTTCATCTTTCACCGCAGAAGCGGCACCGGCACTACAGGCAGAGCCGATGAGCGAAGCCGTTTTCTGGCGGATAATCTCAAAATAGACCTCTTCTTCGATATCCAGGCGGCGGGCTTTTTCAATCTGGAGCAATTCGCCCTCGCTCATCGCCTTGACCGCATCGGAAACAATTTCCAGGACGCGGTATTCTTTGTTTTTCAAGGCCAACAACATGCCCTGCGACAGCAGGTAATCGCCGACCAGTACCGCGATCTTATTTTTCCAAAGGGCATTGACTGAAAAAAAGCCCCTGCGCTCAAAGGAATCGTCCACGACGTCATCGTGCACCAGGGTCGCTGTGTGGAGAAGCTCTACCAGCGAGGCAGCAGTAAACGTGGAAGGAGTTATCCCCCCGCAAATTTTAGCACACAGAAAAACAAACATAGGCCGCACCTGTTTCCCTTTGCGCCGTACGATGTAGTAAGTGATCTTATCCAACAACGGCACGGGGCTGCGCATAGCCTGGCGGAAATGCGCTTCAAACTGTTCCAGCTCTTCTCCGATGGGTTGCTTAATCGTATCTATGGAGATTTTCATGCGGTATGCCTTTCCTTAGCAGAGGTCAGCGACTTGCAACAAGCCTGTTACAAACCCCGGGTCAAAACTACGAAAAGATTTGGTTTTCGGTGCATGGCAGTAGGGCGCTTTAAAAAGTGTGTCGTACTTTTGCACCGTCTCCGCCAAAAACAAGTAACTATGCACAAAGACAAGGTACTTTTCAGTCTCATCCAAAAAGAACTGGATCGCCAGCGCCGAGGTATTGAGCTCATCGCCTCCGAAAATTTCACGAGCCAGGCCGTCCTAGACGCTATGGGTAGCTGCCTGACCAACAAATATGCAGAAGGCTACCCGGGCAAGCGCTACTACGGGGGCTGCGAAGTAGTGGACGAGGTGGAGCAGCTCGCCATTGACCGGCTCAAAACGCTCTTCGGAGCAGCGTACGCCAACGTGCAGCCACACTCCGGCGCCCAGGCCAACGCCGCCGTTTTCCTGGCCGTCCTCGAAGCCGGAGATCCTATCCTCGGCTTTGACCTTGCCCACGGAGGGCATCTGTCGCATGGCTCACCCGTGAATTTTTCGGGTAAAATGTTCCGCCCTCATTTCTATGGAGTGGAAGAAGACAGCGGCCAAATCGATATGGACAAAGTAGCCGCACGCGCCCGCGAGGTCAAGCCCAAACTCATTATCTGCGGTGCCTCGGCGTATGCCCGGGACTGGGACTACCAGCGCTTCCGGGAAATCGCCGACGAAAACGGCGCCTTGCTGCTCGCCGATATCGCACACCCCGCCGGACTGATCGCCGCCGGGCTACTCAACGACCCCGTAGAGCACTGCCACCTCATCACCTCTACGACCCACAAAACCCTGCGCGGCCCCCGTGGCGGCATCATCATGATGGGGAAAAACTTCGATAACCCCTGGGGTCGGACGCAAAAGAACGGCCTCCCGATCAAAATGGCCCAGATACTCAACAGTGCCGTGTTCCCGGGCATGCAGGGCGGCCCTCTCGAACACGTCATCGCAGCCAAAGCAGTCGCTTTTCAGGAAGCGCTCGAACCGGAATTCAAAACCTACGCCCGCCAGGTAGTGCTCAATGCACAGGCCATGGCACAAGCATTCGTCCAAAAAGGGTACCGCGTCATTTCCGGAGGGACCGACAATCACCTCATGCTCATTGATCTGCGTTCAAAAAATTTGAATGGGAAAACTGCAGAAGAAGCCCTGGGCAAAGCAGATATCACCGTCAACAAAAACATGGTGCCGTTTGATACCCAGTCCCCTATGATCACCTCGGGGATACGAATCGGCACCGCAGCCATAACGACACGGGGATTTGGAGAAACAGAGGCCCTGCAGGTGGTGGAGTGGGTGGATGAAGTGTTGGCAGACCCTGGTAACGAAGAGCGCTTGGCCGCAGTACGCACCCAGGTGAATACCTTCATGGAGCGCTTTCCGCTCTACGCCTGAGAAAAAGAGGTCGGCTAATCCTGGTTTATCGGTGAGATGTCGAAGCCGGCCTCTTCTACCGCTTCAATGATGGCCGTGACATCGAGGGATTCCCCTTCTATGGTCAGGATTTTATCCGGATGGCCTGTGTCCACCTCCCAGTGTGAGATGCCCGGAATTTCGTTGATGAAACCACTCGCCGTGCGCACACAGTTCGAGCAGTGGATACTCGTTTTGAACTGGCGTCTATCCATGTGTTTACTCAGGTTATCTCCTTTAGAATCTTTTGTCATTCCTGCATGTTTTGAGAAAGCATCTGTTAACGCTGACACAATGTATCAAATATGCTCTTTTTTTCCAAAAAAACCGGTTTTTTCCTGATTTTTTGTGCTTCCTTTTTACAGGTACAGGCGCAAAACAGATTTTCCGGCCAGGTGTTGTCTGCGGCTTCCGGCCAGCCGCTGCCCTTTGCGCACATCCGGAGCGGAGCCTCGGCGGCGACAGCCGACTCGCTGGGGCGCTTTGCCCTGGAGTCGGAGGCCTTGTACTTCACCGTTTCTGCCCTGGGCTTTGCCGAATATCGCCAGGAACTGGAAGGAGACGAGCGTTTCTTCGTCCTATACCTCAACCCGGAGGCACAATTGCTTCAGGAAGTGAGCATTGAAGCGCGGGCGCCGGTACACCCCCTGCGCGAGCCAGCTGCCGTCCAGTGGCTGAGCACACGGGAGCTCGACCGCGATCAGGGCCTGATACTCACCGATGCCCTGAACCGGGTACCGGGGGTATTCATGCAGAGCGGTTCCCTGAGCACCAACCGCATCTCCATCCGGGGTATCGGGGCCCGTTCGCCATTCGGCACCGCCAAAATACGCGCTTACCTCGACGATATCCCCCTGACCAATGGCGTGGGCGAGACTACTCTGGAAGATCTGGACCTCAGCCTGATCCAGTCGGTCGAAATCTGGAAAGGCCCCAGCGCGAGCTTCCTGGGCGCAGGCCTGGGGGGCGTGCTCGTATTGCACCCCTTTTCCGACGCCGGGAACCTGCCGCGCTCTTTTGGCGAAGCCCGCTACCAAATCGGTGCATACGGTACGCGCCGCCAGGTATTGCGCGCCGTCCTCGCAGAGCCCGAAACCCCCTTGCAGTTCCAACTCAACTACAACCGCCTCGAATCGGATGGCTACCGCGCCAACAACCAACTGCAGCGCGGTTCCCTGAACGTGTTGGGACGCCTTGCCGCAGGAAAACACCACCGGCTTAGCGCTATCCTGAACTACACCGATTCCCGCGCAGAAATCCCCAGTTCCATCAACCGGAGCGACTACGAGCAAGACCCCCGCCGCGCCGCAGCCAACTGGGCAGCCGTGAAAGGATTCGAAGACTACGAACGGCTCATGACCGGCATTTCCCACCAGATAGACTGGTGGAAAGGGGCGGGCGGGAAAACCGTTTCTTCCACCCTGAGCCTCTTCTCCGTCGTGCGCAGCAACTACGAGTCGCGGCCTTTCAATATCCTTCGCGAGCAGGACCGCTCCATGGGCGCACGCGCAAAAATCGAATACCGGAAAGGGGCACTGCGCAAAAATCCCAACCTGGTCGCCGGCGTAGAATATTTCCGCGAGGTATACGACTGGACTACCAACGCCACCCGGCGCGGCGTCCTGGACACGCTTTTGAGCGACCAGTCAGAGCTGCGCCGCTACAGCAACTGGTTTGCCGAGTACTCGGCAGAGCTCTCCCCACGCTGGTCGCTGACCCTGGGCACCAACCTCAACTTCACAGAGTACGCACTCAGCGATTATTTCACTAGGGATAAGGCCGACCTGGGCGGAGACCGCCGGTTCGACCCCGTTCTATCTCCCCGGGTCAGCATCGGGTATCGGCCACACCCGCAAATTTCGCTGTTCGCCACCGCAGGCCATGGTTTCGCTGCGCCTACCCTGGAGGAAACCCTGCTGCCCCAGGGCGTCATCAACCCCGGCATCCGACCAGAACAGGGCTGGAATGTCGAAATGGGCACCAAGGGCAATCACCTCAACGGGCGGCTGAGCTATGCCTGGTCGGTATATACCCTCTTCGTGAAAGACCTCCTCGTGGCGCGCCGCACCGCAGAGGATGCCTATATCGGACTCAACGCCGGCAAAACCCGGCACCAGGGCATGGACCTCGCCCTCCAGTACGCGCTTTTACAACGCCCCTGGCGCCTTGACCTCGGCGCTGCGTACGCCTTTGCCCATTACCGCTTCCGGGAATTCACAGACGACCAGGGCGGCAACTATTCCGGAAACCGCCTCAGCGGCGCGCCCCCACACCAGCTCTCCGCTACCCTCGATCTCGAAGCCCCTTTCGGCCCTTACCTGCGCCTCAGCTACCAGTTTACCGATGCCTTTCCCATGCGCGACGACAACAGCGCTTTTTCTGAGGCATGGGGCATCGCCCATGCCAAAGCCGGCTACGTACTGACCTTGCAAGCCTGGACACTCGAGGCCTGCGCCGGCGTTCAAAATTTCACCAATACCCGTTACGCCGCTATGATTCAAATCAATGCAACCGCTTTTGGCAGCCAGCTCCCGAGGTATTACTACCCCGGACTGCCCCGGAACGCATATATGGAATTACGGGTAAAACGCGCGTTTTAAGCGCGCGTTCGAGCGTTTTCTTCTACTTGTCCACCATATAGCTCCATTGGTCTGT
>CAZSMU010000204.1:0-5163 GCA_964607915.1 uncultured Haliscomenobacter sp. | reverse complement strand
GGGCGAGCAAAAAAAGAAAGTAAGCAGAGAACGAATGGTTAAATAGGGTACAAATGCCCGGGGCAGCGATGGGGCTTTTTGCCGCCACTCCTAGATAGTTACACTGTTTTTTATTCCTGAAAAAAGAAAAATCCTCAAATCCCAAGGTATTTGCCAACAATTGCGTAGTTTTTCCGCAGAAAACAAGTCGTATGCGGAATATCATCTTCATCCTTACATCGCTCTTGACGGTTGGCCTGACCTGGATACTGGACACCCACCATCCTTTTGGAAGCAGTCTGCCCCGCCTGGGTATGTTGTTGAGCCCCGGGCAGGGGTTTTGGCAGCAGGCAGAGCCCTCGCGCAGCGGTATCCAGCGGGATTTTGCGGTTCCCGGCGTGAGTGCCGGCGTCGAAGTGGTTTTTGACGAGCGCCTCGTGCCCCACGTCTTTGCAGCAAATATAAACGACGCGGCGTTTGTACAGGGCTGCCTCACGGCCTCCCTGCGCCTGTGGCAAATGGACCTCGCCACCCGCGCTGCCGGCGGGGAACTATCCGAACTGCTGGGCGAACAGACACTCGAATACGACCGTCTGCAGCGGCGCAAAGGAATGGTTTTCGCAGCCCAAAACTTCGTGGAAGCCTTGAAGCAAAACCCGGAAGAGACAGCCGTACTGGAGGCGTATTCCAACGGGGTCAACGCATACATCCAGACCCTCTCGCCCAAGGAATACCCGCTGGAGTACAAACTGCTCAATGCCGCGCCCAAGGAGTGGAGCCCTCTGCGCTCCGCCCTGATGATCAAGCGCATGTCGGAGACGCTGGCTTCCCGCAGCCTCGACGTGCAAGCCACAAACACGAAAGCACTGATCGGCGAGGAGATGTTCGATTTCCTCTTCCCGGAAGTCAACCCTAAGCAGTCGCCTATCATTCCGGCCGACGTCCAGTGGGCCTTCCAACCGCTCCAGCCGGAGCGCGATTCCACAGCGGCTTCTGCCCGGATGATCGGGCAAATATGGAAGCAGCCCATCCTACCGACCCCGCCGCCTTACCTGGGCAGCAACAACTGGGCTGTGTCGGGCGCTAAAACGGCTTCCGGCAATCCCATTCTGTGCAATGACCCCCACCTCGACCTCTCCCTGCCTTCTATCTGGTTCGAAATCCAGCTGATGACCCCACAGCTCAACGCTTATGGGGTGTCTATCCCGGGGCTGCCGGGTGTTCTGATCGGGTTCAATGAACACATCGCCTGGGGGGAGACCAATGTTGGCCAAGATGTACTCGACTGGTACGCCGTGAAATGGCTGGACGAAGCCAAAACGAAATACCTCCTCGACGACCAGCCCGTAAACGTGCGCACCGTCGTCGAAGAAATCAAGGTCGCCGGTCGGAAAGCCCCCGTTCTCGATACCGTTACCTATACGGTGTGGGGCCCTATCGTGTACGACGAACCCTCTTCGCCCTACCGCGACCTGGCTATGCGCTGGCTGGCCCATGACAAACAGGAAAAAAGGCCGTTCTACGAAATTGGCTCCTTCCTCCGTCTGATGGAAGCCAAAAACTACGACGAATACTCTGCCGCGCTCACAGGATACGACGTGCCCGCCCAAAACTTCGTGTTCGCATCCCGCGACGGCGATATCGCCATCAAGGTCAACGGGAAATTCCCGGTGCGGGCAGCGCAGCAGGGGCGCTTTGTACAGGACGGCAGCTTCTCCGGCAACGCCTGGCAGCAGTTCATCCCCCGGGCACATATCCCACAGGTCAAAAACCCCGCCCGCGGCTTTGTGTCGTCCGCCAACCAGCACTCGGCAGCACCCAACTATCCATACTACTACATCGGTGAATTCGACGATTACCGCGGCCGGATACTCAATCGCCTACTCGACAGCATGGACAACATCACCGTCAAGGATATGATGGCGCTGCAATACAACAGCTACAGCATCGTCGGGGAAGAAGCGGCTCCCCTGATTTTGAAATACGTGAAGCCAGCCAATGCAGAGCAAAAGGCACTGTACGAAATGCTCCAGGGATGGGACTACCGCTACGTCCGGGAGTCCAAGGCACCCGTGGTCGTAAAAGCGGTGATAGACAGCACCATGCGACTCGCTTTTGACGAGCTCGAAAGCAAAGGGGAAGAGCCTGAACTGCTGATGCCGGAGCTTTGGCGCCTATTGTCCTTGCTGGAAGAACACCCCGAGCACGCAATCTTTGACCGTCGGGGCACTGCACAAAAAGAGAATGCAGCGGCGGTCCTGCAAGAGGCCTTCGCCCAGGTCACAAAGGAATGGTACGGGCCGCTGGTAGAGGAAGGCAAAGACTGGGGCAGGGTAAATGGGTCGGCAGTCAACCACCTGCTGCGGCTTCCCGCTTTTTCCCGCACCGAACTCTATGTGGACGGCTACAACAATGCCCTCAATGCCACGCGCAAGGGCAATGGCCCGAGCTGGCGTATGGTGGTCGAACTGGGCAATCCGATCAAGGCCTATGGCGTCTATCCCGGAGGACAGTCGGGCAACCCGGGGAGCCCTTTCTACGAATCTATGGTGGACCAATGGGCACAGGGCCAGTACAACGACCTGCATCTGATGAAAGGTGCCGATGATGCCCTGCCCAAAGTGCTGCAACGCTGGAATTTCAAGAAGGGCTAAATGCCCTTTTCCCGAGCACAACCACTCGCTTGTAAACCAACTATTGGAATCGCCCAGATTCGTTCATGTCAGATATAAAAAAATAACGATATGTCTTTCGTTCTATTGACTCTCGCTATAGCCATACTGGCTTTCCTTGCGCAGCTCGCGCTACCTTGGTGGGCCATTGTCCTTGCTGCCGCTTTAGGCGGGGCCTTTCTCGGAAAAGGCGGCTGGCAGGCCTTCGGAGCCGGATTTTTGGGCCTCTTCGCCCTCTGGGGGGTTCAGGCTTTTTTAATCAGCTCCGCAAATGAAGGGGTGCTCGCTGCTCGTATGGGAATCCTTCTCGGAGGTGTACCCGGTGGGCTGATGCCCTGGCTGAGCGGCCTTCTCGGCGGCCTTCTCGGCGGATTGGGGGCGTTGTGTGGTTTTCAGGCCAGACATCTGGGAAAAAACCAATAGTTTGCCTACCTTGCGGACCTATTTTTTCCATACAACTCTTTTGCTTTGTCCGATAGCCTGGTAATCATCCCGACGTACAACGAAAAGGAGAATATCGTCTCTATGATCGAAACGGTGTTCTCGCTGCAACATCCGTTTCACATCCTCATCGTGGACGATGGCTCGCCAGATGGTACGGCCGACCTGGTACGGGGACAGCAGGAAATTTTCCCCGACCGACTGTTCTTGCTGGAACGATCCGGCAAATCGGGACTGGGCAAGGCATACATAGCAGGCTTCCGCTGGGCTCTGGAGCACGGGTATTCCTACATCTTTGAAATGGATGCAGACTTCTCGCATAACCCCAAAGATCTGGAGCGTCTCCATGCAGCCTGTGCCCGCGGGGCAGGAGTAGCGGTGGGGTCTCGCTACGTGCGGGGCGGGGGGGTAGTCAACTGGCCCAACGACCGCCTTTTCCTCTCCAGAGGAGCCTCTCTCTACGTCCGTGTGATAAGTGGGATGCCGGTCAAAGACCCTACGGCGGGCTTCGTGTGCTATCGCCGGGAAGTGCTGGAAACCCTGGATCTGGATAAAATACACTTCGTAGGCTATGCCTTTCAGATCGAAATGAAGTTTGCCGCCCGACAATTGGGCTTCCGCATCGAGGAGGTGCCCATTGTTTTTACCGACCGCGTCGCAGGCGTCTCCAAAATGTCCAAAAAAATCATTACGGAAGCTATTAAAGGGGTTCTGCAACTCCGGTGGAACAGTTTTTTCTCTTCTTACGCCAAATCCAGGTAGCGGCTTCCGACGTGTCGCCTCCTCGCTGACCCTTTGCAACAAGTCTATTATTCTCTACTCATGGTCAGACTTGTTGTGGAAGTCTATTTTCCTGCTCAGTGACCCCGTGCAGCCAGCCTATAATTTTGCTAGTTCACAACTTCTGTATCTCTTCAACGGACAGCCCAGTTATTTCGGCTATCAATTGCATATCCATACCCTTTCGCTTCATCCGAAGAGCTATCTCTGCTTTGCCTTCGGCTTTGCCCTCTGCTTTGCCTTCATCGAACGACGTATCCACCACATTTTTCAGATCGCGGTAATACTTCAGGCTTTCCTCATATTTGGTTTTCTCCTCCGGCGTGAACCGGGCGATTTCGGCAGCCTCGAACAGTTTGCGGAATACTCGGTCCTGCAGGGCCTGGGGGCGATTTTGAAGATACGGCAACTGCTGCAGCACATACATCCATTTGTCGAAGTTACTTTGCAGGTCTCTTTCCGACTTCCTGAAATGGGGCATTTCCAGATAGATATACGTTAGTTTTTCATAAAACACCCGGCACTTTTGGTCCTTCAGCTGTACCTCGTGGCGCACTTCCAGCTCTGTCTCGTGGCGCACTTCCAGCTCCGCCTCGTCCTCTGAAAAAGTGAAGTCGAGGATGCCCACCAGGTATACAGCCGCCAACTGGTAGTTCCAGTTCCCCTTTTTTGCCTGTTCCTGGATCGGGAAGGAGGAATAATATACAGAGCGGTCTTTGAAAAAATTCTGTTTGGCCTTTTGCATCTCCACGATGAATCGTTCGCCATTTTCCCCTATACAGTACAAGTCGAAGATGGCTTTTCGGTCCGACTCGGAGTTGCCCAGTTGCTCCGTACTTGCGTAGGTCAGGTCTTTGACCTTGTGTTTTGCAGGCAGCACCTGGTTCAAAAAATCGATCAGCAGATCCTTGTTGGGTTCTGAGCCGAACAGCTTTTTGAAGCCGAAGTCCGTAAACGGGTTGATATATTTATCCTGGAGCGCCATAGAACGACCTTTTAAGTACAAAAATACGAATAGACTTGTTGCGAGGGGTCAGCGAGGTGGGAAAAAAGAGTCATTTTCTTTCCACGCGAAGGCTTTTTGTGGGAGTATAGCCCGGCTATATGACCAAAAAAAGGCGCAGTGTGGGAAGAAAAGGGCCTTTTTGACCCTTCGATGACCCCTCGCAACAAGTCTAATATCCAGGGTTCATTGGGGTGTGTCGCTATCGAATCTTAGGGGGGATCGGATTTAAAGTACATGGGGTTTGCGATTTCCATGAGGTCGTAGTTTCCCCAAAAATACCCCGGA
>CAZSMU010000203.1:0-5168 GCA_964607915.1 uncultured Haliscomenobacter sp. | reverse complement strand
TACGCCTTTTTTCGGTCATATAGCGCGGCTATACTCCCTCAAAAAGCCTTCGTGTAGACAAAAAATGACTCTTTTTTACCTCCCCGCTGACCACTCGCAACAAGTCTAATGTTAAATGGCCAATTTGCCGCTACGAACATAACCCTACGACCTAAAGTTACAGAAATAGAATTTTTTCATATTTTTCCTGCAAAACCGTGCGTATGTTCCGGATTGCCCTTCAACGGTGCCTTTTCATTTCCCTTGTTCTGCTGTCTCGAAATACAGAGGCCCAGCCGGGGCCTGGCGGTAAGAGTTATATGGGCATTGGTACGGGTCTCCACTACGGGTACCTCCGGGATGCCGGCGTCTCGCCCCTGACCTATCGAGGTCCTCTGCTGCACGGGCAGGCCAACTTTTTTTTTGACCGTACAAAATGGGACTACGACCTTGAGCTCGGTTTTGGGTATGGTGCCTATGAAGCCACCCGAAGTTTCCGGGTGGCGAGCACCGTTCACAATGTGCAGCACAACTTTGGGGCCTTGCGCCATTTGTGGACCAACCCCCGCGAATCACTTCGTCTGGACGGTGCCCTGTCCTATCGGGGGTTTACGAATTACCGGACCACCACAGCGTTCCGGAACAACGCGAATGTATGGGAAAGCCTGCATTCCCTGATGGCCGGAGCGCGCTTTCAGTGGGATATCCACCTGAATATTGCCGAGGGGAAAACCCTCTTTTTTAAAAAGAAAGGAGGTGAACGCCAGGTGCGGTTCGGTGCCCAGGTCCACCTGCCCCTGCTGCACAGCTCCTGGCGCCCCGGGTTTGCCTACCTGGAAGATTTCACCGGGGGAGATCGGCAGCTCGGCTCCGCCAACGTGCTGAGTTGGGGAGGGTTTCGCGCTTATGGCAGGGCTGAATGTTGGTACTTTCTCCGGAACGGCAATGCCTGGCGGCTCAGTTACGCCCTCGACCTGCAACAGGGCAAGCCCGGCATAAACCGCTTGCAAACCGCTCAGTACTTTACCCAAATCAGCCTTTTTGCCCGGCTGAACTAAGCATTGCCCTATGAAAAAATGGATATTGGCCTGGTCTGTATTCCTGCTCCTTGGCAGCTCCTGCGAATGGTTGACCCTGAGCGACGATCCACCGGCCACCCCACGCGCCAGTTTTGAATACTTGTGGAAGGAGTGTCAGGAGAAGTATGCCTTTTTTGACTACAAGCAGGTGGATTGGGATGCAGTGTACCGGTCCTACAGCCCGAAGGTACACGACCGCATTTCCCAGGACTCCCTCTTCCGGGTCATGTTCGACATGCTCCTCGAGCTGAAAGACGGCCATGTGAATCTGATTTCCCCCTTCAATATTTCCCGATTTGAGGTGTCCCTCCTCGGCCCCCGGCAAATAGACGAGCGCGTCGTCCTCGAACACTACTTAGGGGATTACTATACCACCGGCCCCTTTCTCCACACCGCCCTTGCGGATGGTAAAGTTGGCTACATCCGCTACGCCTCTTTTTCCAACCGGGTCAACGATTTCGAATTGAATTTCATCCTGAGCCGCTATGCACGTGCGCAGGGACTCATCCTGGACTTACGCCAAAACGGCGGCGGCAGCGTGGAAAACGTCTTTACCATCCTCAACCGCTTTGCTACCAAGAAGACCCTGCTCTACCATTCTTATCTCAAAAACGGGCCGGGCAAAGAGGATTTCGGACCAGCGACACCGGCCTACGCCACCCCTCCCGACAGTCGGGACTTGCTGCGCTACACCCGTAAAGTTGTCGTGTTGGTTGACCGGGGCTCCTACAGCGCGACGTCATTCCTGGCCCTCGGCACAAAAGCACTGCCCGAGGTCGTCCTGATGGGGGATTACACCGGAGGGGGCCTCGGAATACCCAACGGCGGCCAACTGCCCAACGGCTGGACCTACCGCATCTCCGTGTCCCGAACCCTGGCCCCTGACGGAGCCAACTACGAAAACGGGGTTCCCCCGGATATCCCGGCTTCGTTAGATACGGCAGCCCTTCGCCAAGGGGTGGACAGCATCATCGAACTCGCCATCCAGGAGATTACCAGGTGACAGCCCAGGGCTGGCGTACCGCCGACTACACACAGCGCTCCAACAAATCGCGGATACTGCGATAAAACATATAGTCGGGGTTGTGCAGTACTGCCTCGGGAAAGGCCCAAATCGCCGATTCGATACCTTCCTCGCTCTGAGCGACCAGAGGTTGTTCGCTCGCTTCCATGTGATACCAGTACGTGCGTTTCACGATGCGCTTGCCTTTCCCGCTGCGGTAGGTGTGGTAGGTTGTATCAAAAAAGGAGAGGGAAGAAAAGACAGAGACCCCGGTTTCTTCCTGTACCTCGCGCACAGCGGCCAGGTCGGGGGCTTCGCCATCCTCTATTTTGCCCTTGGGGAGATCCCAGTGCCCCAGGCGAT
Source organism: uncultured Haliscomenobacter sp. (assembly GCA_964607915.1). GTDB lineage: Bacteria > Bacteroidota > Bacteroidia > Chitinophagales > Saprospiraceae > JADJPL01. The sequence goes on along the minus strand of CAZSMU010000203.1, from coordinate 2,744 downwards.
AGATCAGCAACAGTTTCCCTTCGGAGGAGCGGACGATACCCCCGGCAGCTTCTATCAGGTCAAACTGGCTGAGGAAATCGCGCTGTATAGCTTCCAGGTCATGGGTGAACAGGGTGACCGAGGAAAAACGGCTCCCCCCCTTTTCCAGCATATCGGCATAGTTGAGCAGGCTTTTGGGGGACCCCGTGTACCTCCCACAGAGGTGCTGCGGATTGGTATCGGGGGCCAATGGAAGGTTTGTCGCCAGCTCTTTGAAGTAGAGCGGGGTATCGTTGACGTATATTTTATACATTTGCGGCATCCTCTTAAATTCGAAAACCTATGTCCATAGCATCTGAAGTTGCCTTGCAACTACTGCAAATTAAAGCAATAATGTTGAGTCCGCAAAAGCCTTTTACCTGGGCTTCCGGGCTATCGTCTCCGATATACTGCGACAACCGCATGGTACTCTCCCATCCGGAGGCGCGTTCTGTAATCGTGGAGAAAATGGCGGAGATGGCGAAGACCTTACCCCCCTTTGAAGTGGTGGCCGGCGTAGCCACAGCGGGAATACCGCACGGCATTTTATTAGCCGATCGGCTGAGGCTACCGTTCGTATATGTGCGCGAAAAACCGAAAGGGCATGGCCGCCAGAACCTAATCGAAGGGGAACTGCGGCCGGGAGCCTCCGTGCTGTTGGTGGAAGACCTCATCTCTACGGGCGGCAGCAGCTTGCGGGCCGTGCAGTCCCTCCGCGAAGCAGGGGCAGAAGTATTAGGGGTCCTGGCTATTTTTTCCTATAATTTTCCAGAAGCAGCCCAGGCTTTCGCAGAGGCAGCTTGCCCGCTGTACACGCTCAGCCAGTACGAAGTGCTGCTCGAAGAAGCCCTGCAGACCGGCTACATCAGCGCAGAAAACAGAGAGCTCCTCAGCGACTGGCGCCTAAACCCCAAAGCCTGGAGTACATCGTATCAGGAAGGCCAGCAGCAATAGCGTTGTGGGAAGATCCTCGCCACAACGCTATACCTATTTTGAGAAAATGAACGGATTCACATCCTGAAAAGGGATAAATCCGAGCATACTTTGTGTATATTTGCGGAAACGAGCTATCGCATACCTAAATTTGCAGTCTATTTTATGTCGGTAATTACCCAACAGGCAGAATCTTTCCTCTTTAGATATCTGAATAACCCCTCTCCAACCGGTTTCGAAGCAGCCGGGCAGAAATTATGGTTGGAATACATTCGCCCTTACGTAGATGAATGGGGTATTGACAACTATGGCACCGCTTATGGCGTCATCAACCCAGGCAAGGATTTCCGGGTCGTCATCGAAGGCCATGCCGACGAGATTTCCTGGTTTGTCCACTTCATCGGAGAGGACGGCTTCCTGCAGGTCGTCCGCAACGGAGGCTCCGACCATCTAATCGCCCCCTCCAAACGGGTGAACATCCATACTAAAAAAGGAATCGTGAAAGGGGTATTTGGATGGCCTGCTATCCATACCCGCCACGGTGACGACGCCAACCTGACCCCTAAGGTAGAAAATTTGTTCATTGATGTAGGCGCTGCTACCAAAGACGAGGTCCTGGCAATGGGTATTCATGTGGGCTGTGTCATCACGTATGAAGACGAGTCCTTTTTGCTCAATGACCGATTCTATGTGGGCAGGGCACTCGACAACCGGATGGGGGGCTTCTGCATCGCAGAAGTAGCACGGCTCCTCCAGGAACAAAAGGTAGAACTACCCTATTCGCTCTATGTCGTCAATGCCGTCCAGGAAGAGGTAGGCCTGCGGGGTGCCGAAATGATCGCCCAAACGATTCGCCCCAATGTGGCCATCGTGACCGACGTAACCCACGACTCCAATACCCCCTTGCTCAATAAGCGCAAAATCGGCGATGTCAAATGCGGGGCAGGCCCTTCGGTGACCTACGCACCGGCCGTACACAACATCCTCCTGGATCTCATCCTGACAACAGCAGAGGAAAACAAAATTGCCATCCAGCGCGAAGCAGCATCCCGCCGCACCGGCACCGACACAGATGCGTTCGCATACGCCAACGGGGGGATACCTTCTGCGTTGATTTCCCTACCGCTGCGCTATATGCATACCACCGTAGAAATGGCCCACAAAGACGATGTGGATGCCGTCATCCGACTCATTTTTGAAACCCTCAAAAAGATTGAATACGGACATAACTTCAAGTACTTCTGACGAATGTCAGACTCGTTTCAAGGGAGAAATATCTTTATTCCAGGTTATGTCAGGGTTGCCGTAGGATTTTTTCCATCTTTCTCCCCTTAGCGAGCTCGTCCACCAGTTTGTCGAGGTAGCGCACCTGCCGGGTCAGGGGGTTTTCGATAGATTCTATTCGATAGCCGCAGATTGTGCCGGTAATCCGGTGGGCTTCTGGATTCAGGGCGGCTAATTGGAAGAATTCCTCGAAGCATACTTTCCGATCGATCAGGTCCTGAAGCCGTATATCGTCGAACCCTGTCAGCCACTGGATGACCTGGTGCAGCTCTTCCCGGGTGCGCCCCTTGCGTTCGACCTTTGCGACGTAGTGCGGATATACGGACGCAAAGGTCATTCTAGCTATGCGTTCGTGGTGTTCCGGTGTCGTATCCATATTGTACCTATTGGCTGGTTAAAATGTTAGGCTTAATACTGGGATGTACGGCGTACAGCCCACCTCTTCGCGTGACCTCCTACATCTCCTCCACCGCCCAGGCCTCGATGTTCCTCGTCTGGCTGGAGAACTG
>CAZSMU010000202.1:0-5195 GCA_964607915.1 uncultured Haliscomenobacter sp. | reverse complement strand
ATGTACATCCCGGCCACTCCATAAATATGGCGGGGCCGGTTGAGAAGCAGCGCCGTGCGCACGTCGTCCTGACTACCAATGGGCAAGCGGCCCCCGAGCAACTGGGGGAAAGACAAACCCAGGTAGTAGGTGTCTTCGTGCAGGTAGAATAAACCGAGGTTGACATCGGGCGCCCATACGGAAACGGGTACTATATCGGGCTCGGGGACGGGAAACTCGGCGCCCTGCAGCCGGGAAAAGTAGTTCATCAACCCTGCTGAAATACCTATAGACAAGAACCGCTCGTCGCGCCGGCTCAGGCGCAACCGATAGGCGTACTGCATAAATCCGCCGATATTGCCGATGCGTCCGGTGCGGTCAGAGACCAAATGGGCACCAAAAACGCTGTTGAAATCTTCGTTGATCCATTCGGCATTCAGCACCTGGGTGTTCGGAGCGTCCTTCCAGTTGGCTCCCAGTCCGAGGTATTGGGAGCGGTGGCTGGCGGAGATAGTCCGGGGATACTCCGTGAGTACGAAGTTGTTGGACAAGGCAGCCGGGTTAATCAGGCTCCACTGGTCGCGGTACAGGGTAAAGGGCGCGAGTTGCTGGCTGAAGCCGGGTAGGGCCATGCTAATCAGCAGAGCTGCAGTCCATACGTGCCGGTAGATAGTACATTGCCCCATCGTCCTCATTCTAACAGATATAGTATTCCGGTTTGCACCACTTTCTCATTGTTTTCGATAACCCCTTCCAAGGCGAAATAATACGCACCCGGCGGCAAAGGCGTATTCCCGCGCAGGCCGTTCCACGACTTGACGAGTTCCCCCTTCTGGATTTGGGGGTATTCCTCCTGATATACGATGCGGCCCCAGCGATCGAGGATGCTCAGCCGGGCCGAAAACATGGGCCGCGCTGCTTCGAACTGCCAAACGGGGTTTGCATAGCCCGGTCTTAGCCCGACGGAGGGGTAGGCCAGGGTGCGGGGGTTGTAGAGTACGCGCAGGAGTACGTCGGCTTCATCGCATCGGTCGGGGCAGTTGCCTTTGGGGTCGGTGTTACAGACGCGGTACGAAAAGGTGTATTCCTGATCTTCCCCGATGGTATTGTCGCGCACATAGGTGATATTGCCGACGGAATCCACTTTCAGATTGCCTTTTTCGGGTTTGCTCAGGAGGGTGACCTTCAGGAATGCACGGGGTATATCGCGGAGGCTATCGTTGAGCAGTATGTCAAAAAAGGCGGTGTTGTTTTCATCGTCGAGCAGCAGCGTATCGCCGAACAGGGTCGGCTTGGGAACATAATAGACGCTTACACTATCCTGAATCACGCAGTTGCGCGTGATGACGGTCCAAAGGAAGAGGTTGTCGCCGGGTACGAGCGCCCGTACGCTTGTATTTTCCTGTTCGGGGCGGGCGATGAGGGCGGGGCTTGAGCTGAGCCATTTGCCTTTTGCCCCATCGGGAGCATTGGCTTGCAGGAGTACGCTATCGGTTCCACAGGCCACTTTGTCGGGTTCGGCGAATACTTCATCTACTTCCTTGGCAATACCCAGGTTGAGGGGGCCGAGCGGGGCGGATGCACAGCCCTGGTTTTCCACGGATACGAAGTATGCGCCAATATCGCGCCGTGAAAAATTGGCGACGGTAAACGCGGGAGTTCCGGTCTTGAACTCGCCCAGGGGGGTCTTCCATATATACGTAGAGCCGGCTTCCTGGCGGTTAGTACTCATCAGGATGGTGCTACCGGGGCATACTGCGGTATCTGCTACGGATAGCTGGCCGGGTTTGTCGGGGGTGGCGAGCAAAGTAACCGGGGTGCCGGCGCTGACGACCAGGCAGGGGTCGCTCAAGTTTGGTTTTCCCTGCGCATCCCGTGTGCTGATGAGGGCGGAGAGGTAATAGGTGCTCCCGCTGACCATACCGGGCACGTAGCGCAGGATGGGCAGGGAGTCGGTGGCAAGTATGATGTTCCCCGGGGTCAGTCCGGCATTGTTGTGCAGAATGAACCAGCGCTTCATACCTGCAGGAATGACTTCCCCTGCGGCGTCGTACAAGGCCGTTTTTAGCTCTGGTTTACAGAAAGAAAGAGGGCGGAGGTCCATTTTACCCGCCTGCGCCGTGCAGGTGCAGAGCAGTTGGATATCCAGTTCGCTGAAACAGTTGAAAGAATCGGTGGCAGCTATCTGATAAACGCCTGGGTAGAGGTTTTGCTGTCGGGTTCCTGCCGCTCCGTTGGACCACTGTACGCGTACGGGTGCGGCGGCGGATTGTACAGATACCTCGACCATTCCGTCGGGTTTATTGCAGGTAGGGCGGGCAAGGGTAGTCACGGTAAGTTCCGGAGCCTTCCGGGCGCTGACGCTCAAGGGGAGCATGCTTTGGCATCCATTGGCATCCACTACTTCAAACGTGTAGTTGCCGGGGCGCAGGAGGGCTACGGCACTGCTGTCGCCGCTACTCCAGCGGTATCGGTACGGGCGGGTACCCCCGGTAACCAGGGGGGCTACTGAACTGCGCTGTGCTTCGCAGACGGCTGTATTTTCAGGGGCAAGAATGGAAGGGGAAGCCAGGGCCTGCAACTGTACGCTATCTTTGGCAACACATCCATTGGCGTCGGTGATGCGCAGGTGGACTATGCCTTTGTTATTGCTGGTATCTACAGGGGTAGTGGCCTCCCGGCTACCGGTGCTCCAAAGATATTGAAGCGGACGGGCATTGCTGCTAACGGCTGCTTTCAGTTGGCCGGAGCCGGAGGCGCAGTAGGCTTTTTCTCCGAGGATAGAGACTTCGGGAAGCGGCTGGGCCTGCAACAGGGTCGTTGCCGTATCGGCGCAGGCGTAGGTATTTGTCGCGATAGCGGTATATGGCTCGGTTTGCCGGGCCAGTACTTCTATAAACGGAGCTATGATTCCCGTATTCCAACGAATGGCGTAGCTGTCGCCTGCTGTGCTCAGAGGGGTAATCCGGATCCGTTCCCCGATGCAGGCGGCCACCTTTTCAGGTAGTTGGAGATCGGGCACGGGCAAGGGGCGAACGGCCACCGTGTCGCTACCTACGCAGCCTTGTACATCCCGGATGCGGCACGCGAGGAGGGTTGTATCTACGGCGGTGAAGGCCAACGTGCGTTCACGGGATCCATTCGACCAGTTGACCGCAGCAACTCCGGCGGGTGCGTTGATGAGGGGTTGGATACTGAGGCTGCTTCCCTTGCAGGGGCTCAGCACCTCGGGCAATTGAACGAGGGGCAAAGGCAGGGTCCGTACTCTCGTGGAAAGGACGGTTTTGCAGCCTTTAGAGTCGGCTACGGTTAGGGAATAGACCGAAGAGGAAAGGGCTACAATCCTTTGGTTGGGAGTATGGACACCATTGTCCCAGCGGAATGCCAAGCCCTGGACGGTGGTCTGGGGCGACAGCAGCAGGCTATCGCCTGTACAGACGCGGAAGCTGTCGGGTAAGGTCACCTGCGGGGGTGGTTGGAGGGCGACGCGGGTAAAAAAGGTATCGCGGCATCCGGCGGTATTTTCTACATATACTTCGTAACGGGTGGCAACGAGGGGTAGGACTTGTATAAAAGGCTCCTGGCTGCCCGTGCTCCATGCATAGCGGTACTCGCCCGCTCGGACGTCCGGGCGCAGCAGCAGGGAGTCGCCGAGGCAGAGCAGGGTGTCGTTGCGCAGGCTTATCCCTTCGATGCCAGTAGCCCTTATCACTGTTGAAGCAGCCGTGCGGCATCCGTTCCCGTCGGTCACGCTGAGCCGGTAGGTCTGGCTTCCCGAGCCGGTGACGCTGATTCGGGGAGTATTTTCCCCGCTGCTCCAGGCAAAGGAAAAAGGCGCTTGTCCGGCGATATTCTCCGGCTGTAGGTCCAACTTGCCGCTCTTGCACACGCTGAGCAGGGGCGGTAGTAGAACAGAAGGAGGGGGGGTGGCCAGGACGTAGGTGGCGGTACTATCTGTACATCCGTTGGCATCGCGGATGCGGACAGAGACCGTTTCATTTTTATTAAAAAGGCGGTTTATGCCCGGGCCAGCTTCTCCGGTACTCCAGGAGAAGGCATACGTCGGGGTGCCGCCGCTGGCGGATGCGTTGAGGGAGAGGGCCGTATTGGAGCAGGTTTTTACAGTGTCGGGTAGGGATGCCAGCCTGGGAGCTGGGAATACTTTAATGGAAGCGGTTTTTTGGCGGCTACAGCCATTTTTATCCGTGATGCGGAGGCTGACCGTAGTCGTACTGCTGGGCAGCAGGGTGATGCCGGGGGTGGTTTCCCCGGTGCTCCAGGTATATGTGTAAGGCGCTTTGCCCGGGTCTAAGTTGGGGTTGAGCGCGACGGGAGTACCTTGACAGGCGCTGTTCGTATCGGGTAGGTTGATAGTGGGCAGGGCATATACGGTCAGCGAGGTGCTGGTGGTACCTGTACACCCGTTCTGGTCTTTGACGCTGACGGAGAAGGTCCGGTTTGCGGAGGCGGTGAAGGCTAGGGAAGCGGAGGTTTGTCCATCGCCCCAGAGGTAGGTTAGGGTACCGCTGCTGCCGCTCACGGCGGGGGCCAGGGTGATGGTTTGGCCCTCGCAGCCGGAGGGCTGCGTCGGCAGGCTGACGGTCAGGGTTTTGGAGGGGTTGATGGTCGTAGCGGCCTGCGCGGAGCAGGAGGCCGCATCGGTGATGCTGAGTCGGAAGGTGCTGCTTGTGCTCACGGCGACCGACAGGGCAGCGGCGTTGCTGCCATTGCTCCAGGCATAGCGATAAGTGCCGGTGCCCCCACTGACCACGGGACGGACGGTGACGGACTGTCCGGGGCAGGTTTCGAGCAGGTCGGCGAGGGCAATGGCCGGAGCGGGGTTCACCCGCAGGAAAGTGCTGGTAGAATCCTTACATCCATTCTGATCCTGCACAATGACTGCGATCCGCCTGCTTTCCGGAAAAGCGATGCGCAGGGAATCGCCGGTATTGCCGGTGCTCCAGGAGAAAGCATAGGCCGGGGTGCCCCCACTGGCAGAGGCGTTGAGGGTGAGGGCGGCATTGGAACAGGCTTTTACGGTATCGGGCAGGGAGCGGATAAGGGGGGCCGGGGCGATTTGTACAGAGACGGTTTTTTGGCTGCTACAGCCGTTTTTATCGGTGATACGGAGGCTGATGGCAGTCGTACCGCTGGGCTGCAGGGTGATGCCGGGGGTAGTTTCTCCGGTACTCCAGGAGTATGTATAAGGTGCTTTG
>CAZSMU010000201.1:0-5215 GCA_964607915.1 uncultured Haliscomenobacter sp. | reverse complement strand
CGCGGCGCCGATTTCAGCCGGGGGGACCTGGAGTATCTGTTGGAGTAAACCTGCTGCGAGGGGGTAAAAGCCCTCTCTTCCCCCGTCACAGACCCTATTTTTTTAGAATGAGTACTTTAGGGATACCCTCATAGCGGGTCTTCAGCATCACGGAGTCTTTTTTTCCCGCCTGTTCAGCGGGCAGGAGGTAGAAACTGCCGCGCCGGAGTTGGTCTTGCAGCACCACTGGCTGCCGGCGCAAGCGGCTCAGGTAAAAGCTGCTGGTGAAAGAGAGTACCTTTTCCTCCCCGTAGTAATACAGCGGCGCATCGCCCGTAAGTTCGTAAATGTTTTCCGCAAGCGATTGGTTAGAGACTGCTTCCCCGCGGTGTGCACGCAGTGGCAGCACGGTGAGATCAAAGGCGATGCGCCCCAGGGCAAGAGCCAGAAACAAGCCCGTAAGGGCATAGCGCGGCCGCTTGTACGACACAGCGGCCAGCAGGGCAAACCCGGAAGCCCCCCCGACCGCTATTGCCTGGCGATAGGGCAAAAAGGCCAGATCCGGTACGAAGGGCAGGGCAGCCAACGCCAGGGCAGCCAACAGGCAAAAGAGGACAATACTTGTATGGAAAAAACGCCCCGTCCATACCGGAGCCTCCGCCCGACGCTCCCAGGCCCAGGCGAGCAACAGGGCAGCCAACGGAAACAGCGGATAGACGTAGCGCATGCGCGTGCCCGGTGAAATCCAGTACAGGGCGATATTCGCCAACAGCATGAGCGTACAGAAACGGATAAACGGATGCCGCTCCAGCAACAGGCCGCGCACGTCGGGGCGCAGCAAAAAGACGCCCAACAACGCACCCGGCAATAAATCTTTGAGAAAATCAAATGGGAAAACAAAAAGATGCGCCACAAACTCCCCTACCGAATGCCCGATGGTGCGCTCGCTCGACTCGCCAAACAGGGTCTCGATTAAAAAGAGAGGGTTGTGGTACGCGCTGTACTTCCAGGTGTAGCCTCCCAGCAAAAGCGCAAGCAGCCCAATGCCGAGGAAGTGCCTTGCCGACAGCAGCTCCCGAAAGCGCCCTTTGTCCACAAAATACACGAGCAGCGAGATGGCCGTGAACGCAAACGAGGGCATTCCTTTGGTCAATACGCCTATGGCACAACTCAGGTACGCCGACAGGAACAGCCAGAGGTAGCGCTCTTTTTCCCCAAAATAATACACCGCCCATAGCCCTGCGAACACGATGAGGGCATAAAAGAGGTCTATCTCTGCCAGAGTACTGAAATAAAACAAGATACTGCCAAACCCAAGAAAACTGAGGGCCGAGACCCGGGCAAACGCCTCCCCGACCCAACGACGGCCCGCCGCCCAGAGCAGCGCGGCAATCCCCCACACCGACAATACCGTGGGCAGCCTCAGCCAAAACTCATCAAAACCGCCCCCTAAGCGGGCAAACCCGATCAAGACCCAGTTGAACACCGGTGGCTTGTAGTAATACCATTCCCCGAACTGGGTTGCTGCCCAATAGTTGCCCGAGCGGAACATCTCCAGGGCAATCAGCGCACGGCGCGGCTCTTCGAGGTAGAGCGGAACCCGCCCCAGGCAAAGCAGCATCCCTGCCCCAAGGCCTAACACGGCTAATAACAACCATTTTTTCTCCGGGTAAGTGCGGGTCATCCGTTTCGTTTTGGCGTGATTGAGCGCCAAAGATAAGCGATCCCCTGGCAAATTTTATACCCCCGGACAGTCCTCAAACCTCGTCGAGGCGCAAGGGAAGCTTTCTGAGCCGCTTGCCCGTCAGGGCAAAAATCGCGTTGCCCAGCGCGGGCGCTACCGGAGGCACCCCCGGCTCCCCTACCCCGCCCGGCTCTTCGGCGCCCTGGTAGAGATGTACCTCGACCGGAGGCAGTTCCCCCATTCGGATCAAGGCGTAGTCGTGGAAGTTGGTCTGTACCGCCCGCCCCTGGTCGAAGGTGATTTCGTCTTTGATGGCGGCCCCGAGTCCCATCAGGGTGCCGCCTTCCACCTGCGCTTTTACGTTGTCCGGGTTTACGGCCAGGCCGCAATCTATCACCGACACGATTTTTTCAATCTTGACGCCTTTGCCCTGGCGGGATACGAACAGCACATGGCCCGCCTGTCCGGCAAAGAACTGCCAGACGGCCACCCCTTTCGCCCAGCCGTCGGGCAGCGGCTTGTCCCAGCCGCTCTTTTCCCGCAGCTCCAGCAGCAGGTTTTTCATGCGCTCGTTCTTGTGAATCAGAGCGAGGCGGAAATCCAAGGGGTCTTTTCCCGAAGCGTGGGCGAGTTCGTCTATAAAGCACTCCTGCGCGAAAGCTGTCGTCGTGGAATAGACCGCGCGCCACCAGCCCAGCGGGACATTGGCCTCGGCGTAGATATTGTTCGTTTTGTAGTTCGGGACTTCGTACCAGCTCCCGCTCACCCCTTCCATAGCTCCCTCGTCTTCCTTGCGATTAGGGTCCTCCCCGCCGAACTGGTTGTATAGAATGGACGGGGCGACGACCTTGTGCTGCATGGCCACCAGCTTCCCTTTCGCGTCGAGGCCGCCCCGCAGGGCACTCAGCGTGCCCGGGCGGAAGGGGCCCATCGTCATATCGTCTTCCCGGGTCCAAACGACCTTCACGGGCGCTTTGATCTCCCGGGACAGGTAGGCCGCCTCGGTGATATAATCGTCAAAGAGGCGCCGGCCAAAGCCCCCACCCAGCAGGGTGTGGTGCAGTTCGATGCTCGAAGCCGGGATCTTCAGGTACGCAGCCAGGGTGTCTATCGCCCCGTTGGGGACCTGGGTAGACGCCCATATTTCGCACCTGGTCGCGGTGACGTGCGCCACCGCGTTCTGGGGCTCCATAGGCGCATGGGCTGCGAACGGCAACTCATACACCGCCTCTAACCTGACCGGAGATGCCCCATAGGCCCGGTCGAAGTTTCCTTCCGAACTGGCCACTCTGCCTTCGGTCTTGCCGAGTGCCCGGAAGCGTTCGTACAGGGCGTCGCTGCTTTCCAGGGGCAGGCCGCTCAGATCCCATTCTATTTTCAGGGCCTTGCGCCCCTGCAGGGCCGCATAGTATGTCTCGGCGGCTACCGCTACCCCGTAATACAGGTGCTTACCGCTTTTTCGCTCGGCGACGAGCACGTGCTTCACGCCGGGAATTTTTTGGGCTGCCGAGGCATCGAATGATTTCACCCTGCCGTTGAATACCGGGCAGCGCTCTACCGACACGTACAACATGCCCGGAAGCGCAACATCCATCCCAAACTGCGCTTTGCCGGCCACCTTGTCGGGAATGTCCGGCCGCGGTACCGATTTCCCTATCTGGGTAAACGCGCTGATTTCTTTCAGGCGGGGCTCTTTGGGGACGTCCAGTTTGGCGGCGTCGGCCGCCAGCTCCCCGAACGAAAGGCTGCGCCCGGTAGGCGCGTGGTGGATCTTGCCGTCCGATGCGGTACACTCCTCGGGGGAGACGCTCCATTTGCCGGCGGCGGCCTGCGTCAGCATTTCCCGCGCGGCGGCTCCTGCCTTGCGCAGCATGGTCCAGGACCCCCGCACGCTGTAGCTGCCTCCCACCGACATATCCCCGTATTTCTGGTCTGCTTTGGGTATCTGAATCACGACCTGGCTCAAGTTGACCCCCAACTCCTCGGCTACGATCAGGGGCATGGACTGGTAGGTGCCCTGGCCCATCTCCGGTTTGTGCGCCATCAGGGCTATGGTGCCCTTGGCATCTATCAGGATGAAGGGAGACAGCTCCCTGGCCGTCGCGAGGTCCAGCTCGCTCAGGTTTTCTATGCGGACTTCCTCCTTATCCCCGTCGCATCCCACGGAAAAGCCAAGGGCGAAGACAGCGCCCGTCATGCCCGATATACGGATGAACTTGCGCCTGCTTATAGTTTTATCTGCTTTCATTGGTTCCGATGGTTTTCTCATTTGGAAGATAGCTCCTTCGAGGCCGTTTTGATGGCCTCGCGGATGCGTTGGTAGGTGCCGCAGCGGCACAAGATCCCCGACATGGCACTCGTGATTTCCTCATCGCCGGGCGATGGATTTTGCTCCAACAAAGCCACCGCCGTCATGATCTGCCCGGACTGGCAATACCCGCACTGCGGCACCTGATGTTGTATCCATGCCTTTTGCACGGGGTGGCTCCGGTCTGCCGAGAGGCCCTCGATAGTGGTTACCTTACTGCCGGCAACGCCCGAGACGGGGGTCTGGCAGGAGCGGATGGGCGCACCGTCGAGGTGCACTGTACAGGCACCGCACTGTGCCATACCACAGCCAAATTTGGTGCCCGTGTAGCCCAAAACATCCCGGATTACCCACAGCAGCGGCATTTCGGGATCTACGTCAACGGTTTCGGACCGCCCGTTGATGTCAAAAGAGATTGAGGCCATGCGTTTCGTATTTGAAGGCAAATTAGGTTTTTTTACCTATACAAAGGCCAGCAGGGGAAACTTTTATTTGCCGGGATATAGAACACCCCTCATTTGACTTGTTGCGAGGAGTCAGCGAGTTGGGAAAGATTCACCTCCGCCTCAACTTAAACGTGAACACGCCTCTGCGATCGTTTACCCGGAGGTTCAGTTGGTCGTAGGTCAACAGGTTGACCGCTGCGTCCCAGGCAAATTCCAGCTCCCCAACCGCGTTGTAGTAATCTACCAACAGGTAAAACTCCACATCGTCGCTGCCATCAAAATCGCGCTCCCGGACCAAATCCAGCCGCCAGGAAGAGGGGTAGTAGTTGTTGGTGGAGGCGTCGAAGTACAGCCCTTCATACTCCCCGAAAAACGACACGCGGTCGCCGCTGAACTCCCGGCGCACGCTCTCCCGAAACAGCGCCCCGTTCTCCCGGAACCAGGCATCCTCAATGACCCATTCGCCGTAAAGACGTTCTTCCTTGCGCTCTAAACGCCAAAAATCCGAACAGGAGCCCAGCAGCCCCCATACGGCCACCCAAAGGCAAATTTGTTTTTTCATAGCCTGCTTTTTTTAGATAGACTTGTAGAAAGTCTGATGGTTCATCGGGGGGATACCCAGCTGCGCCCTCGCCCCCCAAGCCTTTCCCCCGCTTTAAGGGAACCTTAACCTTTCCCAAAAACAGTCTTGAATAATCCATGGAAAAAAGGTACTTTTACTATCCAATGGGCGTATATGTAGTAGACTTGTTGCGAGGGGGATCATCGAGGGGTCAAAAAGGTCCTTTTCTTCCCACA
>CAZSMU010000200.1:0-5265 GCA_964607915.1 uncultured Haliscomenobacter sp. | reverse complement strand
CTGACGCTCGCAACCCCTCTGGCGAGTAGTGCCCATCCCGCCAGGTACAACCAATGCTTTCCTTCCAGTGTTCTCATCCTGAACACGCCCTAACCAATGGTATTGCAATGAGCCTGAAACGCTTTCTCGACATTTTTCCCGAAGTAGCCCTTCCCGTCACCCTCACCGATGAAGCGGCACGGGTTTTCAGCCAGGAAAATGGCCTGGTCGACCAGGAGCTGCTCGAGCACTTCGTACTGCCCTTCGAAGAGGAAGCACCGGATGAGTTCACGGAGTTCGTACCCTGCTTCCGCATCCCCGCGACCAAAGATTTCCACGCCCTCGTCTATTGGCGCGCCAGCCTGATGAAGTACCAGTTCATTCTCCTCACCCTCGACAGCAACGGGCATTTTATCGATCGGAAAACACTGGCGGGAACTTTTTCACGGGAAAACGAATTATGGCAATCAGTAGCTACTATTGACGAAGATTGGGAAATCCTCGTCGTGTCGGGCCGGCAATCGGACGGAGGATGGTACGATGCGTCCGCGAGCACAAAAACCAGCATGGAGCTGCTGCCCGAAGGCCACATCGTTTTTTGACCCTCCTCGGGCCCTTTATTACCAACTATATGAAAAAGAAAAAAAAAGAAAAATCCAACAAACTGAGCGCTAAAGAACTCAAAAAGGAAATCCTCAAGCTATTCCGCGAAGAACCCCGAAAACGACTCAACCCCAGACAGGTCGAGATGCGACTCCGCAGCGACAACAACAAAGACTCCGTACAACACGCCCTCCAGCAACTGGCCGAGGAGAAATTCCTGGTGGCCTTGGATGATTTCAAATACCAACTTGCCCGCGGCCTGGCCTCCAGCCCCGCCCCCGGTGCCCGGAAAGCGGAATGCGAAGGTGTCGTGGATATGACCCGCAGCGGCGCCGCCTATGTCGTGGTCGAAGGCCAGGAAGAAGATGTCTTTGTGGCCGCTTCCAATATGCGCACGGCTCTGCACGGCGACCGGGTTCGCCTGCGCACCTGGTCGCTGCGCGGCCGCCGCCGTCTCGAAGGGGAAGTCGTCGAAGTCCTACAGCGCGCCCGCGAACAGTTCATCGGCACGTTTTGGCAGTATCCAGGATACGCCATCGTCGCCCCCGACACCCTCATGCCGCTGGATATCATCGTGCGGCCCGGTGGGGCTTTGCATGCCGCCGACGGCGACAAAGTAGTCGTCCGCATCGAACAGTGGACGAGCGGAACGTACCAAAACCCCACGGGCAGCATCGTATATGTGCTGGGCAAGGCGGGCAGCCACGATATCGAGATGAAGTCCATCCTCATCAACAATGGCTTTAACCTGTTTTTCCCGGATGAGGTGCTGGACGAGTCCCGCGTGCTGCCCGACAGCATACCAGAGGAAGAAATAGCCCGCCGCCGCGATATGCGCGGGGTCACGACCTTCACCATAGACCCCGAAAACGCTCGCGATTTCGACGACGCGCTGTCGTTCCAAACCCTGGAGAACGGCCACCTCGAGGTGGGGGTACACATCGCCGACGTCAGCCATTACGTGAAAGAGGGCTCTGCCCTGGACAAGGAGGCCTACCTGCGCTCCACCTCGGTGTACCTGGTGGACCGCGTGCTCCCCATGCTGCCCGAGCGATTGTCGAACGAACTCTGCTCCCTGCGTCCCCACGAAGATAAACTTACCTTCTCCGCCCTCTTCGAATTTGACCGGCACGATAAACTGGTGGGCCGCTGGTTCGGGAAAACGATTATCCACTCCAATCGGCGCTTCACCTACGAAGAGGCACAGGAAGTACTCGAACAAGAAACCGGCGACTTCGCCGCCGAGCTGGCCGTACTCAACCGCATCGCCAAAAAGATGCGGGAGAACCGCTTTAAAAAAGGCGCTATCTCTTTTGAAACCGAAGAAGTGCGCTTCATCCTCGACGAGGAAGGAGCCCCCGTAGAAGTGTATGTCAAAGAGCGAAAAGACGCCCATACCCTGATTGAAGACTTCATGCTCCTCGCCAACCGGGAAGTAGCGACCTTCATCGCCGCCAAAGGCAAGACGGAAGAAGAGGAAATCCCCTTTGTCTATCGCATACACGACGAACCCAATCTGGAAAAGGTAGAAGACCTGGCTCGCTTCGCCCGCGAACTCGGCGTGCAGATGGACATCAGCACGCCTATGCACATCGCCCGTTCCTACAACAAACTGGCGGAAATGGCGGAACAAAACCAAGCGCTGCGCATCCTGGAGCCCATCGCCATCCGAACCATGGCCAAAGCAGCGTATTCAACGGAAAATATCGGCCACTACGGCCTCGCATTTGAGTACTATACGCACTTTACCTCCCCTATACGCCGCTACTCTGACGTATGGGCGCACCGCATCCTGGAAGAACACCTGGCCGGCCCTGCCCGCCGCCGCAACAAAACGCGGCTCGAAGAGCAGTGCAAGCATATTTCCAAAATGGAGCGCAGCGCAATGGAAGCTGAACGGGAGTCTATCAAGTACAAGCAGGCCGAGTTCATGTCGAAACACGTCGGACAGATATTCCCCGGCTTTATTGCGGGCTTCTCTGACCGGGGGGTCTTCGTAGAGCTGAAAGACAGCCACTGCGAGGGCATGGTGAACTTTGAAACCTTCCGCGAGCCCTTCGAACTCGACGGCTCGCGCCTGCGGATGCGCGGGGTCTATTCCGGTGCCCAATACCGCATCGGCGACGAAATCCTGGTGCGCATCGTGCGCACCGACCTGGAACGCCGGCGTATTGATATGGCCTGGGCACCCCAGGCACACCCGGCGGGAAATGGTGGTTCTTAGAATAGACTTTTAGGAGAAAAGAGCAGCGTCGAATCAGACAGCGAAACTCTCTCCGCAGCCGCAGGTGCGCGCTGCATTGGGGTTGTTGAAAAAGAAACCCTTGCCCTCCAGGCCACCGGAAAATTCCAGGGTCGTATTGAAGAGGTAGAGGAAGCTCTTCAGGTCGGTCACAACTTTGACGCCATTGTCTTCAAAGACCTGGTCGTTCGGACGGTTTTCGTTGTCGAAATCCATTTGGTACGTCAACCCGGAGCAACCACCGCTGGTGACGCTGACGCGCACGAAGAAATCAGCCCCAAAATGTTGCTGGGAGCGGATTTCTTCGATGCGTTCCTTTGCGCTTTCTGCCACAAAGATCATAGTCTGACAGGCTTGTACATGATTGGAAAATTCTTTCCTCCTTAGTGGGCCGCACCAGCTTTTGCCGTTACCTCTATGCCGTTTTTGGTCTGGTAATCGGCGATAGCGCTGCGGATGGCGTCTTCTGCAAGCACGGAGCAGTGGATTTTTACGGGCGGGAGGGCCAGCTCTTCCACGATGTCCATATTGTCAATAGACAGCGCTTGGTCCACGGTCTTTCCCTTGAGCCACTCGGTGGCCAGGGAAGAAGAAGCGATAGCAGAGCCACAGCCGAAGGTTTTGAACTTCGCATCCACGATCGTGTGGGTGTTGGGATCCACCTGGATTTGGAGGCGCATCACATCGCCGCATTCGGGTGCGCCGACCAGGCCAGTGCCTACGTTTTTATCGCTTTTATCCAGGGTGCCCACGTTGCGCGGGTTGGTGAAGTGGTCGATTACTTTATCGGAATAAGCCATAATAAGGGTGTTTTATAGTTTGAAAAACAAGCGTTTCGTCAATTTTTAGTGTTCGCTCCACTCTACGGAGTTGAGGTCCACGCCTTCTTTGTACATCTCCCAGATGGGGCTGAGGTCGCGCATGTGGTTCACCCCGTTGGCGATGCGTTCGATGGTATAGTCCACATCCTCCTCGGTCGTGAAGCGGCCGAGGCTGAAGCGCAGGGAGGAGTGGGCCAGGTCATCGCCCAGGCCGAGGGCTACCAACACGTAGGAGGGCTCTAACGAAGCCGAGGTACAGGCAGAGCCGGAAGACAGCGCGATATTCTGGTTAAAGGTCATCATGAGGCCTTCGCCTTCGACGTGTTTGAAGGAGATGTTGGTCACGTGCGGCATGCGGTGCTCGCGATTGCCGTTGACATATACCTCTTCGAGGGAGTTGACGAAGGCAGCCTCCAATTTGTCGCGCAGCTTGCTTAGCCGCTCTGCGTCCTGGGCCATTTCTTTGCGTGCGATTTCAGCCGCTTTGCCGAAGCCTACGATGCCCGGTACGTTGAGGGTTCCGGAACGCATACCCCGTTCGTGGCCGCCGCCATCCATCTGCGCCGTCACCTTTACCCGGGGCGACTTGCGGCTTACGTAAAGGGCACCTACTCCCTTGGGGCCATACATTTTGTGCGAGGTGAACGCCATGAGGTGTACCCCTACTTCTTTGGGGTGTACAGGGATTTTTCCGACGGCCTGGGTGGCATCGCTCATAAAGAGGACACCATGGCGGGCACAGATATCCCCGATTTCCTTCATGCGCTGGATGACGCCGGTTTCGTTATTAGCCCACATGACCGATACCAGAATGGTAGAGGGTTTGATGGCAGCTTCCAGTTGGGCGAGGTCGATCATACCGTCGGCGGCTACATCGAGGTAAGTTACTTCAGCACCTTCTTTTTCGAGCTTATGGCAGGTGTCGAGCACCGCTTTGTGTTCCGTTTTGACGGTGATGATGTGGTTGCCCTTGCTGCGGTACATCTCGAACACCCCTTTGATGGCGAGGTTATCGGACTCTGTGGCGCCGGAGGTGAAGATGATCTCTTTGGGATCCACCTCAATCAGTTGGGCGACTTGTTCGCGCGCATAGTCCACCCCCTCCTCTGCTTCCCATCCGAAGGGGTGGTTGCGGCTGGCAGCGTTGCCCGGCATCTGATAAAAATACGGCAGCATCGCTTCTACAACCCTTGGGTCGGTGGGCGTGGTGGCGTTGTTGTCGAGGTAAACCCTCTTGGTATCCTTTGTCATGACGGTGTTTATTTGGATTGATTCTAATTTGATGCAAATGAACATAAACTTAACGATATTAGAGGGAAAAAGTTTGAGAAAATCTACTCCCTTTTAATCTACCGTTTGGTCTCGTCCTGCATGTCGGCTTGTTCCTTGCGCCATTTGTATTGGGTCGCCGCACGGACCTGGTGTTCCCGGCAAAATCTCATCGATACCCGTTCCGGAATCTACCTTGGCCAATATCGCCAGCCGTTCCGTTTTGCTAAACTTGCTCTTTTTTAGGTTCTTCATCACTAGACTTGTTGCGCGAGGTTAGCGAGGAGACTTTTTCTACAACCCCATGTCTATATTTAAGTATCTTTGTGAGAGGACAGGTTGTACAGAACG